>DATATK010000190.1:0-2359 GCA_036268825.1 Rhizomicrobium sp.
CGCCGAACTCAATCGCGCGGGCGCGCCGATCAACATCCGCCTGTCCTGCACCGTTGTCGGCGCGCGCAATATCGGCGATCCCTCCGCCTCGAAGGGCGTGGAAGTAGCGTATGCCCGCGCGGGCCGCGTGTTCCGGGTGCAGGCGGCGAACTGCGTGATGGCAAGTTGGAACATGATGATCCCCTACATCATCCCCGAACTGCCCGACGCGCAGAAGGCGGCGCTGCACAAGCTGGTCAAGACGCCGCTCGTTTATACCAGCGTCGCGGTGAAGAACTGGCGTGCGTGGCACAAGCTTGGCGTTCAGGGAATCTCCGCGCCGGGCGGCTATTTCGTTTCGACCCGACTCAACTGGCCTGTCGATATCGGTGCGTACAAATTTCCGCGCTCGCCGGACGATCCGATGCTGCTGTTCATGGTGCGCACGCCATGCTCGCCGGGCTTGTCATGCTACGATCAAAACCGCGCCGGACGCGCCGAGCTGCTCGCCACCTCGTTCGAGGATTTCGAGCGCGCCATCCGCGATCAGCTCAACCGGATGCTGCACGATGGCGGTTTCGATTCCGCGCGCGATATCGAAGCGATCACCGTTAACCGCTGGCCGCATGGCTACGCCTGCGAATTCAATCCGCTCTTCGACGATTTCAGCATCCCGCCGGAAAAAAGAGCAAATGTGGTCGGACGGCAACGCTTTGGCCGAATCACCATCGCGAATTCGGATTCCGGCGCCGCCGCATACACGGATTCCGCCATCGATCAGGCGCACCGCGCGGTGGACGAACTGCTCGCCGTCTAGGTTGCGACAATTTGCGAAAATTGCGCGGCGGCACCGTGTTCTTGACGCTTTTGTGCGAAGTCACCAACATGGAGCAATTGAGGGGGATTTCTCATGGCGACTCGTCATTTTTCCACACTTGGCCTGCTGGCGGCGGCTTCGGTTCTCGCACTTTCGTATAACGCGCCCGCCTTCGCTCAGGCTGCGCCTGATACCGGCGCATCCACGGGCATCGAGGAAATCACCGTCACCGCCACGCGGCGCGCGGAAAAGATCGACAAGGTGCCCGAAAGCATCAGCGCCTATTCCACCGAGAAGATGGATACGCTGGGCGTGAAGGATTTCGGCGATCTCGCCAAATACACCCCCGGCGTGAACTACGATCCCGACAGCCACGATGTCTCGATCCGCGGCGTCGAATCCGACGCGGGCTCGGCCACCACCGGCATCTATATCGACGACACGCCCATCCAGATCCGCAACCTCGGCTTCAACGCCAACGACACGCTGCCGGCGATCTTCGATCTCGACCGCGTGGAAATCCTGCGCGGTCCGCAAGGCACGCTGTTCGGCGCCGGGTCGGAAGGCGGCACGGTGCGCTACATCACCCCGCAGCCGAGCGTCACCGACTACAGCGAATATGCGCGCAGCGAAGTGTCGTTCACGCAGGACGGCGCGCCGAGCTACGAGTTGGGTGGCGCGGTCGGCGGCCCGATCGTCGACAACACGCTGGGCTTCCGCGTCAGCGCGTGGGGCCGGCACGACGGCGGCTATGTCGATCAGGTGAACTACGCCAGCGGCGCGAACGAGCAATCGAACACCAATAACGTCAATACCTACGCGGTGCACGGCGCGATCACATGGGAGCCGGATTCGCATATCACCATCACGCCTGGAATCTATTTCCAGCATCGCAACCAGAACAACATCGACGACTATTGGACGGCGATATCCGACCCAAGCTCGGGAACTTTCAACACCGGCACGCCGGAGCACATGCGCGACGACGACGAATTCTACATGCCGACATTGAAGATGGATTGGGATCTTGGCGGCGTCGAAGTGATCGCCGACAGCTCGTTCTTCAAGCGCAAGGAGAACGTCAACGGCTATAGCGGCACGCTTTATAATCTTTCCTACTTCCAGCAGCTTGTTGACGCCGATCAGGACCCGGAAGGCGACACCTGCACGGGCGGCATCTGCGCCGCCAATGCGGGCCATGAGACGCCGCTGCTTCTGCCGACCGGCCTGAACCTGCCCGGCTATCCCGCTGACTACATCTCCGTTGCCACGATCACCAACGAGCAGAAGAACTTCACGCAGGAAGTGCGCCTGCAATCCACCGACCCGAACGCCCGCTTCACCTGGATCCTCGGCGGCTTCTTTGCGCTCGATCAGCAGCTCAGCAACGAGCAGATCAACGATCCGCAGCTACCGGCGCTGACGCAATTTCTCTGGGGCGAAGGCATGAAAAAAGCCTGGGATGAGAAGCTGCTTCCCAACGGCGACGATTACATCAATCACACCGACGGCCATGACAGGCAGCTCGCCGGGTTCGCCAACGCGACGTTTGCCATCACCGAT
>DATATK010000191.1:0-23647 GCA_036268825.1 Rhizomicrobium sp.
CCGTCGAGCACGCACGCTACGGCATCCGCGCCAACTCCATCGCGCCCGGTTGGATCGCCACCGACATGACGCAAGGCGCGCAGGACAACCCGACCTTCGCCGCGAAAGTCCTGCCTCGCGTCCCCATGCGCCGCTGGGGCGCCCCGGAAGATTTCGGCGGCATGGCCGTCTACCTCGCCAGCGACGCCGCAAAGTACCACACCGGCGACACCTTCGTGATCGACGGCGGGTATCTGGTGTTTTAGTTCTTATCCTCCCCCGCGTCAGCGGGGGAGGTGGACGCCGCGCGAAGCGCCGGCGGACGGAGGGGGTAAGTCACGCGCGACGACGAGGACAAATCCCGCGAACGGGCGAAGAAGCTTCGCAAGGAAATGCCGAAGGCCGAAGTCGTGCTTTGGAAGAAGCTCCGCGAGGCCAATCGGAACGGTTACAATTTCCGCCGTCAGCATCCTGTCGGCCCCTACATCGCCGACTTCGCCTGTTTGGATTCCAACTTGATCGTGGAACTCGACGGCGCGTCGCATGACATAGCAATCGCGGTCGCGCGCGATGCGACGCGCACCGCTTTTCTGGAATCGCGCGGCTATCGCGTACTACGTTTCAGGAATGAAGAAATCTTCAGCGATTTATATCGCGTGGTGGACGTGATCATGCGCCACGTACCCCCTCCGTCCCGCGGCCGCTGACGCGGCGCGGTCCACCTCCCCCGCAAGCGGGGGAGGATAAGAACAGTCCGTACACAGAAAAAAAGGGACGCCCGTTTTGCGGACATCCCTAAATGCGGCGTCACTTTAAAATAGAAAAAACAGACTGGCAAGCCCGGCAAATGCGTAATAGATGAGGACCCCATTTCCAACAGGGGTTCGCCATGCCGGCCTGCGGTCTTGATTTCGGAACGTCCAACTCGGCCATCGGGGTGGTGCGCGGCAACGTGCCGGTGCTCGCACCCGTCGAGGGCGACGCCATCCTGATCCCGTCGGCGATCTTCTTCGATTTCGAGGAGCATGGCCGCGTGATCTTCGGGCGCGACGCGATCGATACCTATATCGGGCGGCGCGAGGGCCGGCTGATGCGCGCGCTGAAGACCATCCTCGGCTCGCCGCTGATCGACGAAGCCACCGCGGTCGGCCGCCGCCGCATCAAGCTGACCGAGGTGGTCGAGATCTTCGTGCGCCACCTGAAGTCGCGGGCCGAAGCGTTCACCGGCGAGGAGCTGACGCAGGTGGTGCACGGCCGCCCGGTGCGTTTCGTCGACGGCGACGACGCGGCGGACGCCAAGGCGCAGCGCGTGCTCGAAGACATCGCGCATCGCGCCGGGTTCCGCGACGTGATCTTCGAATGTGAGCCCATCGCGGCGGCGTATCACTATGAAGAGACCGCAACGCGCGAGGAGCTGGTGCTGGTCGCGGATATCGGCGGCGGCACGTCGGATTTCACGGTGATCCGCATCGGGCCGGAACGCCGCGCGTTGCCCGACCGGCGCGCCGACATCCTCGCCAATGCCGGCCAGCGCATCGGCGGCACCGATTTCGATACGCGGCTCAATATCGACGCGGTGATGCCGCTGCTCGGCATGGGCACGCAGTTGATCGAGAAAGACCTGCCGATGCCGCGCAGCCTGTATTACGAACTCGCGACCTGGCCGACGATCAACTTCACCTACACCCAGAAGAACGAGCGCGAGATCGCGATGCTGCTGAAGCAGGCCTGCGAGCCGCACAAGGTGTCGCGCCTCTTGAAGACGATCCGCCAGCATCTCGGCCATCGCATCGCCTTCGCGGTGGAGGACGCCAAGATCGCGCTCAGCGAGGCGGCGGAGATCGCGCTGCCGCTCGGCTTCCTCGAACCCGGCCTCAGCGCGGGCACGACGCAGCATCGTTTCGAGGACGCGATCCGCGACAGGCTCGACAAGCTCACATCCGTCGCCGGCGAATGCGTCGCGCGCGCGGGCGTGCGGCCGGACCAGATCCAGACGATCTTCTTCACGGGAGGCTCCAGCCGCGTCCCCGCCGTGCAGCGCGCCATCGCGGAAGCCGCGCCCGGCGCGCACGGCACGACGGGCTCGGATTTCCTTTCCGTAGCGTTAGGGCTGACTAGAGAGGCACAAAGAAAGTTTGGATAGACTTCAAACCTCCCCCTTGAGGGGAGGTCGAAAAATCCGAAGGATTTTTCGGGCGGGGGCACGTCTGGATATCGACATAGCCCCCTCCCGAAAAACCGCTTCGCTTCGCTCAACGGTTTTGTCGACCTCCCCTCAAGGGGGAGGTATGGTCGGAGCGAACACCATCGAGGATTCCCATGACAATCCGCACGCCCATCTGCGACATGCTCGGCATCGACTATCCCATCCTGCTCGCGGGCATGGGGGGCGTGTCGTATGCGGAGTTGTGCGCGGCGGTTTCGAATGCGGGCGGGTTCGGGACGCTGGGGATGGCGGGGCGCTCGCTGAGCGAGATCAAGGACGAGATCAGGAAGGTTCGCGATCTCACCGACAAGCCGTTCGGCGTCGACCTGCTCGCGGCGGTGCCGGAGTCGCTCGAGCGGACGGCGGACATGATCATCGAGGGTGGCGCCAAGGC
This sequence comes from Rhizomicrobium sp., assembly GCA_036268825.1. Taxonomy (GTDB): domain Bacteria; phylum Pseudomonadota; class Alphaproteobacteria; order Micropepsales; family Micropepsaceae; genus Rhizomicrobium. The sequence goes on from DATATK010000191.1 coordinate 2,580, forward strand.
GTTTATCTCGGGGCTTGGCGTGCCGCCGCCGCATCTGGTGAAGAAGTTTCACGACGCGGGCCTCAAAGTGATGAACGTCAATGGCACGGTGAAGCATGCGCGCTCGGCCGAAGCGGGCGGGCTCGACGCGGTGGTGGCGCAGGGCACTGAGGCAGGCGGGCATACGGGGCGCATCGCCGGCTTCGCGCTGATCCCGCAGATCGTGGACGCGGTGAATATCCCGGTCATCGCCGCGGGCTCCATCGTCGACGGGCGCGGGCTGGCGGCAGCGCTGGCGCTGGGCGCGCAGGGCGTGTGGATCGGCACGCGCTTCATCGCGAGCACGGAGGCGCATGCGGGCGCGCTCTACAAGCAGGTGATCCTCGACGCGCGCGACGAGGACACGATCGTGACGCGCTCCTATTCCGGCAAGCCGATGCGCGTCTTCGCCAACGAATGGACGGCGGATTGGGAGAAGCGCCCGCAGGACATCCAGAAATTTCCCGCGCAGGCGATGCTTTCGTCGCAGGCCGGCGTCATGGGCGGCATCGGCGGGCAGATCGAGGGGCTTAGCCGCGAACGCTCCGCCTTCGCCATGGGCCAGGGCGCCGGCGGCGTGCACGACGTGAAATCGGCGGGCGAGATCGTGCGCGAGATCGCGGCGGATGCGGAAGCCGCCATCGCGCGGATGGCGAAGCTTACGGTGCGCGCCTAATAGGCGCCGGCGGCCAGCCGCTGCGATAGCCACCATATGTTGCCGGCGGGATCGACAACGCCGCCCTGGCGGTCGCCATAAGGCATGTCCGCGACCTGCCCGCGCTGAACACCGCCCGCTTTCACGGCGCGCGCCATCGCGTCATCGGCGTTGGCGACATAGAAATAGTAAGTCGACTTCATCGGGCCGAGTCCGGCGTTCGCTTCACTCACCATGACCGTCGTGTCGCCGAATTTGACGTGCGCGTTCCGGACTTTCCCATCGGGCGTTTTGTCCACGGAGGTGATCTCTCCGCCGAGTCCCTCGGACAGAAAAGTCAGATAGTTGGCGGCGTCAGGCGCGAAAATATAGGGAAAAACCTGCGTGAAGCCCGGTGGTACGTGCATGAGATCGCTCGTTCAAGGTTGCGCGCCACGAGGTTCCGACACATTTCGTGATGCGGTCAACCGGCGATTCAGGGGCCGCCCACGCCCAATATTCCGCAATGCAACATTGCACTTTGTAACGTTTTCCATTTGCCGGATGCTTGCGAATACTGAATAGTGTGCGCGAGTCTTTCGCACAGGGGGTTATTGCATGCGCAAATCCACATCCGGCCTGTCGCGCCGCCGTTTCCTCGAGACCGGCGCCGCAATCGCCGCCGCAACCACGCTGCCGATCGGCGCGGTGCACGCGCAGGGTACGAAATATATCCGCTACAACGCGACCAGCCCCGAGGGCCAGGCGATGCTGGCGGGCTACGACAAGGCGATCCAGACGATGCTGGCGCTGCCGTCGTCGCATCCGCACAACTGGTTCCGCAACGCCTTCATCCACACGCTGGATTGCCCGCACGGCAATTGGTGGTTCTTCGTCTGGCACCGCCCCTATATCGGCTGGTTCGAACAGACGGTGCGGATGTATAGCGGCAATCCGAACTTCGCCTTCCCCTATTGGGACTGGACGCAAATTCCCGTCATCCCCAACACCATGTTCCGCGGCGCGCTGACGCCGAATTCGCAATATTACGCGCCCTATATTCCGGACTTCCCGACCTTCCGCAAATTCATCGGCAATACGCTGGATTTCTACTGGAACGATCCGGCGCAAACCGAGCAACTCGTGATCCGCGGCATGCCGACCCAGGATGCGCTGTGGAGCCAGGTGACCGGCAACCCGATGTTCGCCACCAACGAGCACGCGCGCTGGATTCCGCAGACCAGCCCGGGCCTGCAGCCGGACGTGGCGAAGATGTGCGCCCTGCCCACCATCATGGATGGCCTCGCGCCCACCACTTTCATCCCGTTCAACAGCCAGATATCGCCGTCGCACAATTCGCCGCCGGTGCGCGGCGGTTTCGGCATCCTCGAAGGCCTGCCGCACAACAACGTGCACAACAATGTCGGCGGCGCCGTGACCGGCGTGCCGCCGGCCGATTACGGCTTCATGCAGGACAATCTCTCGCCGGTCGATCCGCTGTTCTTCCTGCACCATTCCAACATGGAGCGGCTGTGGGATGTGTGGACCCGCAAGCAGCAGGCGATGAAGCTTCCCACCCTGCCGACCGATCCCACCGAACTGGCGATATGGCAGAACGAGCCGTTCCTGTTCTACATCAATTCGAAGGGCCTGCCCGTCGCCCAAAACAAGGCGGGCGACTACGAGACCGTCGGCCAGTTCGATTACACCTACCAGCCCGGCAGCGGCGATCAGTCCATCCACGCGCCGCGCATCGCGGCGGTCAACGCCATGTTCGCCGGCACGACGGCGGGTTCCTCCGGCACCGTGCCGGTGTCGGGCGCGCTGGCGCAGGCGCTGGCGGCGAACGGCAAGCATACCGTGGTGGCGCAAGTGACGGTGCCGCGTCCCGGCCCGAACGGCCCGCGCAGCTACGACATCACGGTCAACGCCCCGCCGGGTGCGCCGACCGGGCCCAACAGCCCGTATTACGTCGCCACCATCGCGTTCTTCGGCAACATGCCGAACATGCCGATGGAATCCACCTTCACCGTGCCGCTCACCAGGCTGCGCACCAGCCTCGTGGGCAAGATCGGCGGTGCGCTGCATTTCCAGATCGGCGCACAGGGCAAGGTTGGCGCGCACGGGCATGCGCTGACCGCTTCGCCAAAGCTGGGAGCGGTGTCCGTGGAAGTGTGGTGAAGTTTTCCGCGCTTGCCGCATTCGCCGCACTGGCGCTTGCCGCGCAGCCGGCGGGTGCGGCGGCGCGAACGATCACGCTGCATCTGCCGCATGCACTCGCGGCGCATCAGGCTCTGGTCGCCATCGTGCGCCTGGGCGCGGTGCCGCGCGGCACCACGATCCGGGTGCGAACAGCGGACGGCACACTGCTCGGCACGCTCTCGCCCTACGCCATCGTGCCCGGGCAGGAAGCGGGGTCCTACACCGTCCCGATCCCCGCGGACGCGGTAAAGCACGGCGAGGTTACGCTGCTTGTGGGCGTGGAAATTTCTCCCACTCTCCTGCGCGCACCACGCACGGATGAAGTGGAGAGCGTGTCGCTTAGATATATTGGAGTAAGCCCCTGACCTCCCCCCTTGCGGGGAGGTCGAAAACGCCCTTCGCGTTTTCGGGTGGGGGCGAAGTGCGCACCGTGTCCCCCACCCGGCGCGCAAGTGCGCGTCGACCTCCCCGCAAGAGGGAGGTGGGAGACAATCTAAAACATCCGCCAGATCAAATGTCCGAACACGACGACGCCGAAGGTGGTGATCACCGCGCCGGAGATGCGGTTGATCAGCGTCATCACGCCCTCGTTGATCTTGGCGTGGAACAGGCCCGCGACGGTGGTGAGGGTGAACCACCAGCTCGTCGAGCCCGCGGCGACGCCCAGCACGAGGAGCACGGCGCCGAAATAACTTGCCCGCTCGCCGACGATGCTGGCGACGCCCGCGAACATCACCGTGAAGGTGAGCAAAGTCGCCGGATTGGTGATGGCGAGCGCGAAGGTGGACGCCATAGCGCGCGCCAGCGTCGCGCCATCCGCTTCCTTCGCCTTCAGGCCCTCATCCAGCCGCAGTTGCGGCGGGGCGAGGAAGGTGCGCACGCCGAACACCAGCAGCATCGTGCCGCCGACGATCTCGATGGGCGTGGAATGGCTCTTGATCAGTTGCGAGATGGCGGTGAAGCCGAAGCCGACGATGGCGGCGAAGACGACGTCGGCCAGCGCCGCGCCGAGGCCGGAGAGGAAGCCGTAGACCGAACCGTGCGCGAAGGTGCGGCGCACGCAGAGCAGGTTGACCGGCCCGATGGGCACGGCCGCGATCAGGCCGATGAGGAAACCCGATATGATGAGAATGAGATAGGTCATGCCCCCGCCGCAGCCTTCATCGCGCCAGATCGACCACGAGGCGGCCGCGCACCTTGCCGGCCAAAATGTCTTCCGCCGCGCCGCGCAGGTCTTTCATGCCGATGGTCGTGGTCATCGCGGCGAGCTTCTTCACGTCCAGGTCGCGCGCCAGCCGCTCCCACGCCTGCTTGCGGCGGGGCATCGGCATGTGCACGGATTCGATGCCGAGCAGCGACACGCCGCGCAGGATGAACGGCGCGACGGTGGTGGGCAGGTCGAGCCCCCCCGCCAGCCCGCAGGCCGCGACCGCGCCGCCATATTGGGTGGACGACAACACGTTGGCGAGCGTCTTGCTGCCCACGCTATCCACCGCGCCGGCCCAGCGCTCCTTGCCCAGCATCCGCGGCTCGCCCGAAAGCTCCGCACGCGGAACGATTTCGCCGGCGCCCAGTTCCTTCAGATAGGCTTCCTCTTCCACCCGCCCCGTGGACGCGATCACCTTGAAGCCGAGTTTCGCCAATATCGCCACCGCGACCGAGCCCACGCCGCCCGACGCGCCGGTCACGAGCACCGCGCCGCGCGCCGGCGTGACGTGTGCGTCTTCCAACGCGAGCACGCAGAGCATCGCGGTGTAGCCCGCGGTGCCGATGGCCATCGCTTCGGCGGCGGTGAACGCTTTCGGCAGCTTCACCAGCCAGTCGCCCTTCACGCGGGCATATTCGGCATAGCCGCCGTAATGGGACTCCGACAGCCCGTAGCCGTTGAGCAGCACCTTGTCGCCGGGCTTGAAGCCGGGATGTTCGGAGGTCTCCACCGTGCCCGCCAGGTCGATGCCGGGGATCATTGGGAATTTGCGCACGACGGGCGAGCGTCCGGTCAGCGCCAGCCCGTCCTTGTAGTTCACCGTGGAGTGCGAGACGGCGACGACGACGTCGCCAGCCATCAGGTGGTGCAGCTCCAGTTCGACGTCCTCGGCCTTGTGGGCGTCGCCGTCCTTGGTGAGCAGGATGGCCTTGAAGCGATCTTTCATTGGCACTTCCGGATTGAGAGTGCTGCCCTAAGGCAGAACTCGGGGGCGCAGCAATCGGGTTACGAAAAGCACAGGAAAACGGCAGGCGCGTCAAGCCGTTGACGAATCGGGCGGAATTGCCGCTGTCAATTCTCGACAACGCGGGAACCGCCGCGCAAGCTGTTCCTTAAGAAAAGCGGAGCATGATGGAAGCATACGGCCGCAGAGCCGGCCGCAAAGAGCGGGTGGGTGTCATGGGTACGTTCGAACAGAAACTGCGCGGCTACCGGCTGACCACGGCCGAGATCCTCTACCACATGCCGGATCATCCGGCGGTGCTCCAGACCTTCATCTGGCAGGAGCTGGACGTAGCGCCGAAATTCCCGGTGCTCAACAAATTCCTCAAATTCTGGGAGACCAGCATCGAAGGCCGCCTGCATTCGGTGCGCGTCGCGGCGCGCGGGCTGATCTCGGACGCGGAGCTCCGGATGCACGCGGGCGAGTTCACGCTGCATTGAGGTTGCGCGAACGGCGCCGCGGCCCGATACTGCATCCGCCTCGGGGGAAGCACCGTGAACAAGACTTGCACAACGCGGCTGCTCGCCGCGACCATCGCCGCTTTGCTGCCTGCGTCCGCTGGCATCGCGCATGGGGGCGGTTACAGCCAGCCCATCGTGATCGACAATAGCGGACAGGCGATGCTCGAGCAGGAAATGGCCTGCCGCAAAGGCGCTCCGGCCGATCCCGACGACGTCGCCAAGGCGCACACGCGCATCGAAAGCGTCATGCAGGAATTCTTCGCGCTCACGCCCAAATCGGAGCCGGGGGATTTCGAAAAGCTTTTCGACTCCAACAACCCCACCTGGCGGGACGCGAGCGGCTCCGTACCGCTCGTGCAACTTGCCGCGCACATGCCCGCCGCAGCGCCGCAACGCAGCCTCGTGCTGATGGTCGTGGGCGGCGACGACCAGACGGCGCGCGCCATCTGGTCGACCTCGCCTGCCGATGGCGGCTTTTATTACGCCGGCGACTTCGTGAACCACGGCTGGATGGGCGGCTGGAGGATGTGGCACATGACGGTGTCCGCCACCAAACCGGACATGCCGCCAGCCTACTGCCACTTCGACCTCGACCGCAGCTACTGACCGGTCACGGCCTCGCGATGGTGTCCCGGTCCTCATCGCGCCAGCTGAGCCCGTTGCCGTCCTGGGTCATCGCGAGTTTCAAATGCGAACCGTGCTCCGTCGCGCGCGCGATGGTGAGGCGCTGGTTCCAGAGCTGGACGTTGGTCTCGCCCCTGGAATTGAAATTGTAGCGCCCCGCCCAGACCTCGGACGTCTTGCCGTCCTGCGTCACATAAGCTGCGAGGTCGACCCAATGCAGGTGGACATCCACCACGTCGATGGTCAGGTCGAGCGGACCGAGATCGTCGGCGGCGCGCTCCTCGAGACGGATCGGCTCGATGTAGTGCGGCAACATCAGACCGTCCGTGTAGGGGCCCGCATACCAGGGCTGGCCCGAGGGACGGAAAACTTCATAGCCGTCATCGCGCGCCGTGAAGCAGAAGAAGTCCTTCGCCTCGACACCGTTCGAGATCTGGCGCACCGGGCCACACCATGTCGCGGTCTGGGCGCGCAGCAGGGGTTCGCGCTGATAGCGGTGATCGACCTGGTGAAACACCGTGCCCGCATCGGCGGCGACGCGGACGGCGCCGTCCGCCGTGGCGATGGGCGTGACGAGCACGGCCGTGCGCGCGCGCGACGCCTTCGCCGTCACGATCGTGCCCAAACCGTCGTTCGTGGGCGCGGTGAGCGCCAGCGTTGCGGCATCAATCTTGAGCCCACCATAGACCATCGGCTCGTCGCGATAAGCCGGCAGCGGCGGGACAGCAGGAATGTTGAGCGCCTTGATACGGCCGCCGAGATCGCCCGCGAGGAAATTGCGCTCCCAGGCTTCGTGGGAGGCTTTGTTGTAGGATGCGGCTTCGTCCGGCGTGAGCGGCACGGCGACATAGCCCAGATTGTGCATGCAGTATTCTTCACCTGCCGCGCGCGCTTTCGCGAGCTCGGCCGCCTTGATCATCTCGAGCGCGAAAAACGAACCCGCGACGCCGCCGCCGGTCACGACAGGATAGGCCAAGGGGTGTTCCGGCGCCGGAAGATCGGCTTCGGGCGCGCGCTGGACGATTTCCGCGCAACGATCCTGATCGGCCGCGCGCGCGTCGTAGCTGCCGCCGGTCTTGGCCAGGATGGTGTTGTCGCCGTCCGCAAGCGCGACTCCCGCGCCTAACAAAAAGCAAATCGACGCAACAACCGATACGTTCGATTTCATGATGTCCCCCCGAACAGTTGCGCGGGAGGCTAGTCGGCGGCGCGGCCGTTGGCAACCAACTTCGATTTAGCCCCGCTCCAACGTCTCCACGAACCGTATCGCCTCGCCTTTCGACGCCAGCGTCAGGGCGTGGTCGCGCATCACCGTCTGTCCGCGGATGATCGTGGCGACGGGCCAGCCGGTGGTGGTCATGCCGTCGAACGGCGTCCAGCCGCAGCGGGACGCGATCCACGCATTCTCGATCTTCCGCTTCTTCTTCAGGTCGACCACGGTGAAATCGGCGTCGTAGCCGAGCGCGATCCGGCCTTTGCCGGCGATGCCGAAGATGCGCTGAGGCCCGGCGCTGGTCAGATCGACGAAGCGTTCCAGACTCATCCGCCCGGCATTCACGTGATCGAGCAGGATCGTCGCAAGCGTCTGCACACCGGGCATGCCGCTGGGCGTGTCGGGATAGGTCTTGTCTTTCTCCTCGCGCGTGTGCGGCGCGTGGTCGGAGCCGATGACGTCGACCAGGCCCTCGCTCACCGCTTTCCACAACGCCTCGCGATGGCGCGCGTCGCGGATCGGCGGGTTCATCTGGGCGTAGGCGCCGAGGCGCTCGTAGCATTCAGGCGCTGCGAGCGTGAGGTGCTGCGGCGTGGTCTCGACCGTCACGAAATCGTGCGCGGCGGCGAGCAGCGGCAGTTCCTCCGCCGTCGTCACATGCAGCACATGCAGCCGCCGCCCCGCCATGCGCGCCAGATTGATGACGCGCTCGGTCGAGGCGCGCGCGGTCTCCACGTCGCGCCAGACCGGATGGGAGCGCACGTCGCCCGTGATGCGGAAATCCTTGCGCGCTTCGAGGCGGTCTTCGTCCTCCGAATGCACCGCGACGCGGCGCGTGCCCGCCTTCAGCGCGGCGAGAATGTCATCGGGATGGCTGAGCAGCAGGGTGCCGGTCGAGGAGCCGAGGAACGCCTTGACGCCGCAGACGCCTGGCATGCGCTCCAGTTCCGCCAGCGCGCCGATATTCTGCGGCGTGGCGCCAGCGTAGAACGCATAGTCGCAATGCATCCGGTTCTTCGCGCGCGCGAGCTTGTCCTCGATCGCGGCGCGCGTGGTGGTGGGGGGGAAAGTGTTGGGCATTTCGAACACGGCGGTGACGCCACCCAGCACGGCGGCGCGGCTACCGGTTTCGAGATCTTCCTTGTGCGCATTGCCCGGCTCACGGAAATGGACCTGGGTGTCGATCACGCCGGGCAGGACGTGCAGCCCCTTGGCGTCGAACACCTCCGCCGCCTTTGCGCCCGACAGCGCGCCGATAGCGGCGATGCGGCCGCCGATGACGCCGACATCGGCCGGCGCGATTCCACTCGGCGTCGCCGTGATGCCGCCCTTGATGAGAAGATCGAAATTCATGCGGCCTCCAGACAGTGGAACACGTCGCCCTCTGCGCTAACGCCCTCGGCATGGATGCGGTGCCACAGCGCATAGAACAGGAGTTGCCAGCACGCGATGCCCATCCGCTTCTCGCCGCCACCGGCGTAGCTGCGGAACAGGCTTTCCACTTCGCCAGGATAGCAGACTTCCGCAATCCCCGCAGAGCGCGCGACCAGCGGCGCCAGCGCATCGGCGCGCGACGCGATCCATTCCTCCACCGGCACGGTGAAGCCGCGTTTGGGCGCGAAAGGCCGCGAGCCCGGCAGCGCGCGCTCCAGCCAGCGGCGCAGCAGATATTTGCCGAGGCCGCCGCGAATCTTGAGCTTGTCCGGCAGGCGGAACGCGAGATCGGCAACGACGGGATCGAGCATCGGCGTGCGGCCTTCGAGCGAATGGGCCATCAGGCAGCGGTCGAGCTTTACCAGCAGGTCGTGCGGCAGCCAGTCGGCGCAATCCTGCGCCTGGGCGGCCTGGAGTTTGGTGCGAGGATGCGTGGTGGGCAGATATTCGGCCGCCGCGATGCCGTCGCGCCATGATCTGGAATTGTCGCGCAGCACGCCGAAACCGTCGAGGAAGCCGCGCGTGCGCAGTTTCTTGCCGCCGAGCCACAGGGGGCGGATCGCGCTGCGGTAACGCCCATACCCGCCGAACAATTCGTCGCCGCCCTCGCCGCACAATACGACCTTCATCTCCTTCGCCGCTTCCTCGGCGAGCATGTAGGTCGGCACGGTGGCGTAGTCCGACGCCGGATCGTCCATCGCCCGCGCAATGGCGGGAAGCTGCGCCCAGAATTTCTCCGCCGTCACCATCACTTCCAGATGCTCGGCGCCGACGGCCTTGGCCATGTCGCGCGCGAAGCTGGCCTCTTCGCTCCTGGACGTATCGGGAAACCGCGCGGTGAAGGCGCGCACCGGACGGTCGTTGAGCTTGGCCATGCAGACGAGGATCGCGGTGGAGTCGATGCCGCCGGAGAAGAACAGGCCGTAAGGCACGTCGGAGCGCTGATGCACCAGCACGCTGTCCAGCAACGCCGCGTCGAGTTTCGCGAGCGCCTCGTCCTCGGAAAGGTCGAGCAATGGCGCGTCGGGCAGCGCGGGCTCGATGCGGCGGGCGCCGAGATTGCCGTCCGTGACCGTGATGGTTTCGCCCGGCATCACCCGTTCGATGCCTTCGAAGATCGTCTCGCGGCCGGTGGTGAACTGGAGCTGCAGCAACTCCGTCGCGGCGCTGGCGCGGATGCGGCGCTGGACGAGGCCGGTCTTCAGGATCGCCTGTGGCTCGGAGGCGAAGATGAGGCCGGCGTCCGTCTCAGCATAATAGAGCGGCTTGATGCCGAAGGGATCGCGGGTGAGATAGCTCTTGCCCACGCCCGCATGCAGCGCAATGCCGTACATGCCGCGCAGGTCGCTGGCGTAGCGCGCGCCGTCGCGGGCGTAGGTGAACAGCGGCAACTCGCAATCGCCCTTGGTGACGAAGTGCGCGCCCGGGAATTGCGGCTTGAGTTCAAGATAGTTGTAGATTTCGCCATTGGCGACCACCACCGAACCGCCCGGCCCGAAGATCGGCTGGTCGCCCGTGGAGAGATCGATGATCGCGAGCCGCGCCTGCGCCAGCGCGATGCCGGGGGCTTCGTAACGGCCGTGACCGTCCGGCCCGCGATGGGCCATGGCGTCCAGCATCGTGGTGATGGCGGCGGAGGGCGGCGTGGTGCCACCTGCCATGATCATGCCCGCGATGCCGCACATCAGAGTCTCTCCGGCCGTACGGCTTCGAACATGTCGATATAGCGCTTGACCACCGCAGCTTCTGAAAACTCTCCCTCTATGCGCCGGTGCCCGTTCGCCACCAGCTTCGCGGCGAGCTCTGGCGAGGCCAGCACGGCGCGCATGCGTTCGGCCAGGCCGTCCGCGTCGTCGACAGGTGCGATCAGCGCGTCCTCGCCGTCGCGGGCGATCCAGGCGGGTCCCGCGCTCGCCGCGGTCACCAGCGGGACGCCATGCGCCCAGGCCTCGACCACCACCGTGCCGTTGGGCTCGTAACGAGAGGGGAAGACGCAGAGGTCGGAGGCGCGCAGCAGCGCGCTGCGGTCCGTGCGCCAGCCGAGGAAGCGGACGCGGTTCGCGATGCCGAGATCGGCGGCCAGTTGCGTGAGCTCGGCACGGTCCGGACCCTCGCCCGCGATCCAGAGCCACAGGTCCGGCACTTGAGCCGTTGCTTTCAGAAGCACGTCCAACGCCTTGGATTTGTGCAATCTTCCCAGCGCGAGGGCGAGCTTGCCATCCTTCGGCGTGTCGAACGCGGCGCGGTCGATGGCAGCGGTGTCCTGGATGACCGGAAAGTTCGGGATGAAGAACACGCGCTCCTTTGGAAAGCCGTTCTCCACCACATGGCGCACCAGGTCGGGCGTGATGCAGACGAGGTAGTTGCAGCGCTCGAAATATTCGAGCCGGTAATAGCCGCCCAGCCGCCCGATCAGCGCGTAGGGGCCAGGGGGCGTCATCGCCCCGCCGCGGCCGGTGAAGGTGAGCACGCAATCGGGCCGGAACCTCTCCGCCGCGCGGCGGATGCGCCAGGGCGTGTAGAAATCCAGCGGCGGGTAGAGGAATGGCGCGGCAGTCGTAGCGATGCCCGCGGCGCGGAACGCATCCTCGCGGATCGGGAAGGATTTCATGGCCGCGCGCACGTCCACACGAGCGCGTTTCAGCGCGAGCGTGAGCGAGACGAAGAAGGTCTCCGAGCCGCCAAATTCGGCGCCGGCGGCCACGGTCATGACGCGCAAGGGCATGGGCCTGCATTACGATGGCGCTCCCTGATTGGCAAATGGCAGCTTGGCAAGCGGTCGCGAGGGCATTACCTCCTGTGCATGGCCATGAGGCTCGACGACCGCGCCGTGATCGCCCTTTCGGGGCCGGAGGCGCGCGGGCTGCTGCAGGGCCTGATCACCAACGACATCGAGCGCCTGGCGCCGGGCATCGGCCTCTACGCCGCCCTGCTGACGCCACAGGGCAAGATCCTGTTCGACTTCCTGGTCACCGAGGGCGACGCCGCGGTGCTGATCGATGTCGCGCGTGATTCGCGCAACGCCCTTCTCAAGCGGCTCAAGATGTACCGCCTGCGCGCCAAGGTGGAGATCGAGGCGCGCGACCAATTGGGCGTCTATGCCGGACTGGACGACTGGCCGGCCAGCCTCGGCGTCAGTTTCGCCGATCCGCGCCATGCGGCCCTGCCCCGCCGCACCCTGGGCGCCATCGCCGAGATGCCGGCCGATGCCGGCTCAGCCGCGGAGTATCTTGCCGGCCGCCTCGCGCTCGGCATCCCCGAGGGTGCTGATTTCGGCTCGGACAAGATGTTCGCGCTCGACGCCGGGCTCGGCGAGCTGCACGGCGTCTCGTTCGAGAAAGGCTGCTATGTCGGCCAGGAATTGACTGCGCGGATGAAGCATCGCGGGACGGCGCGCAAGCGGCTGCTGCTTGTCGATGGGCGGGGCGCATTGCCGCTCATTGGCACGCCGGTGATGGCGGGGGCGCGCGAGATCGGCGAGATCGCCGCCACCTACGGCACGCGCGGCTTCGCGCTGGTCAGGCTCGACCGGCTCGAAGAGGCGGGCGATGCGGCAATCGACGCGGGCGGCGTCACAATCGGCGTGGTCAAACCGTCATGGCTTTTGGCTTGACCTGATCGCATATCGCGTCAGGATCGCGATCCCTTCTGGAGGAATTCATCTATGTTGCATCATGTTTCCGTCGGCGTCCGCGATGTCGCGCGCGCCGCCACGTTCTACGATCCGGTTTTGAAGGCGCTCGGCTACAAGCGCGTTGCCGATTATTCGCCTGGCGCCATCGGCTATGGCGAAAAAGGCGGCCAGCCCCAGTTCTGGATCGGCCTGCCGCACGACCAGGGCGTGCCCTCGTCCGGCAACGGCACCCATGTCGGCTTCATCGCCAAGTCCAAGGGCGCGGTGATGAAATTCCACGACGCCGCGCTGAAGGCCGGCGGCAGCAACAACGGCGAGCCCGGCCCGCGCCCCGACTACGGCTCCAAATACTACGGCGCCTTCATCTACGACCTCGACGGCAACAAGATCGAAGCGACCTTGCTGACCAAGATCGCCGCGCCCGCCAAGGCCAGGAAGCCCGCCGCCAAGGCGCGCCCGCCGTGGACGTCCAAGTCCGCGCCCGCGAAGAAAAAGAAGAAGAAAGCCAAGCGGTGACGCCTGGCGAAACCTGCACCTGGCCCGGCACCGACCCGCTCTACGTCGCCTATCACGACGAAGAGTGGGGCGTGCCGGAATATGATAGCCGCGCGCTCTACGAGAAGCTCGTCCTGGACGGTTTCCAGGCCGGGCTCTCGTGGATCACGATTCTCAGGAAGCGCGAGAACTTCCGCAAAGCCTTCCACCATTTCGATCCGGAAAAGATCGCGCGCTATGGCAAGCGCGACACCGAGCGCCTGATGAAGAACGACGGCATCATCCGCTCCAACGCCAAGATCGCGGCGGCGATCACGGGCGCGCAACTTTGGCTCGACATCGAAGAAAAAGAACCCGGCGGGTTTCGCGAGTTGATCTGGAAGCATGTCGGCGGCAAGCCGGTCGTGAACCGCTTCACGAAACGCGGCCAGGTACCGGCGAAAACCGAGATGAGTGAGGGGCTGTCGAAGGAATTGAAGCAACGCGGCTTCAAGTTCGTTGGCCCGGTGATCGTCTACGCCTTCGCGCAAGCCGTCGGCATGGTCAACGACCACATGCTGGCGTGCCCGCGGCATAGAGCGTGCGAGAAGCTGGGGAAGAGAAAATAACTTCCTCTTCTCTACCCCGGCACCACCACCGTCTGCTCCACCCGGTCCATCCCCTTGTCCGCGAACCGTGCCTCGGTGAACGCATACTCCTCGATCGCGCGACGCCAGAAGGTGATGGCGCGTTCGTTCACGGCCATCTGACGGATTTTCCAGTCGCCGGGATGGGCGGCGATGATCTGTCTGGCGAATGCGAGGCCCAACCCGCCGCGGCGGAATTTGGGCGGGATGTAGAATTCCTTCATCCGCGTCCAGCCGGGTTCGCGGCCGACCAGCGCGAAGCCGGCGCGGGCGTCGCCCTCCATCGCCCAGTAGGGCCAGTTGCCCTCTTCGCTCCAGTAGGAGTCGAAACCAGGATAGGCATAGTCGCCGCCGTCGTGCGCCTGACCCATGATGGCGAACATCTCGACGACGTAGCGCTGCAGCATGGTCCACATCGCCGGCTTGTCCGCGAGCGGCGCGAGCACGGCGCGCATCAGCCGCGGCCGCGATAGGGCGAGACGCCGGTGCCGGGGAGCCAGACATTCTTCGGCAGCTTGCCGGTCTGCCAGAACACGTCGATGGGGATGCCGCCGCGCGGATACCAGAAGCCGGCGATGCGCAGGTACTTCGGCTTGACCGCCGCGACGATGCGCTTGGCGATGATGAGCGTGGTGTCTTCGTGAAAGCCGGCGTGATTGCGGAAGCTGGTGAGGAACAGCTTCAGCGATTTGGATTCCAGCAGCGTCTTGCCCGGACAATAGTCGATGACGAAATGCGCGAAGTCCGGCTGGCCGGTGACGGGGCACAGGCAAGTGAATTCCGGCGCGGTGAAGCGGGCGACATAGTCCGTGCCCGCTTGCGGATTGGGAACGGCGTCGAGCACCGCTTCGCCCGGCGATTGCGGCTGGGTGGCGGCGCGGCCGAGCTGGAGTGTGCGCTTTGCCATCTCAGGCCTCGTAGACGCAGGTTTGGCCGTAGGATGGCCGGCGCAGTTTCACGCGGCAGACTTCCGGCAGCGCTGCCTTCGCGCGCTCGAAGATGAAGCGCGCGAGGTTTTCCAGCGTCGGGTTCGGAAGGCCCTCGACCTCGTTGAGCAAACGATGGTCGAGCATGTCGCGGATCGTATCGAGCGCGGCCTTCACGTCGCCCAGGTCGCGCAGGAAGCCGGTCTTCGGATCGGGCTCGCCGCGCAAGGTCACGTCCACATAGAAGGAGTGGCCGTGCAGGCGCGCGTTCTCCGGCACGCTGCCGCCCAAATAATGGGCCGCGTCGAAACCGAACTCCTGCGTCAACTCGATCATGGCGCGGGGTTTTGAACAGGCCCGGCCGCGTTCGTCAAGTGTTCAGGCTATTTGTGTTCGTCGTGCCACTTCTTCACGGCGGCCATCGTCCGGGAGACGTGCTCGTCCGGGCTGAGGTCGGTGTATTCGAGCAGGATGGTGGAATCCGGCGCGATCACGAAAGAGGTGCGGTTGGAATATTCCGGCTTGATCGGCAGCACCACGTCATAGGCCTTGATCACCTTCTGGTCGGGATCGGCGGCGACGGCGAATTTGCTGCGGCATTCGGTGGTGGAGAATTTGTCCAGCGTAGCGATGTCGTCATGGCTGACGCCGATGACGGTGGCGCCCAGCGCCTTGAACTGGTCGGTCGCGTCGGCGAAATCATGCGCCTCGATGGTGCAGCCGTGGGTGAACGCGGCCGGATAGAAATAGAGCACCACGGGACCCTTCTTCAGCGCATCCGCCAGCGAGAAGGTGAACTCCTTGCCGCCGAGCGAAGCCTGCGCCGTGAAATCCGGCGCCTTGGCGCCCACGTTGAGCGACGCATACGCCGCCGTCGCGAACACCGCGGCGAGCAAGGCCGCGCCAATGAGACTCTTCTTCATATGCGTTCACTCCCTGAAAGAGGCGCGCATACTGACGAGGTGTTCGCGCGCATACAATGGTTGGATTGTGCACGCACGCAACTGTGTTTAGCTAGCCGCCCGTTCGGCTTCGCCGTCTTCCTGCGCGACCGCGCGCGCAAACCGGACACGAGCCTTGGTGCCGACGCCTGGGATGCTTTCGAGGGTGAGTTCGCCGCCGTGCAGGTCGACCAGCGCCTTGGTCAGCGGCAGGCCGAGCCCCGCGCCCTCGTAGCGGCGCGCGAGACGGTCATCGACCTGGGCGAAGGGAGTGAAAGCGACTTCCAGGTCGGCCTCCGACATGCCGATTCCGGTATCGAAGACCTCGACGGTGATATCGCTGTCGCTCTGCTTGACGGCGATCGACACCGCACCGCCCGCATCGGTGAACTTGATCGCGTTGGAGAGCAGGTTGAGTACGATCTGGCGCAGCTTGGATTTCTCGCCCCACACCGGCAGTTCTCCGGCAGGTTCGTTGAAGCTGAGCGTGAGGCCGGCGACGCGGCATTGCTCGCGCACGATCTTGGCGGCGTCGCGCAGGATGTAGCGCAGGTCCACCACCTCGCCTTTCAGCTCCATCTTGCCCGCCTCGCTGCGCGACAGATCGAGCACGGAGTTGATCACGTCCAGCAGATGGCGGCCGCTGCGCATGATGTCGGTGGCGTAGTCGACATATTTGGCGTTGGCGATGGCGCCGAAGATCTGTCCGGAGATGATCTCGGAGAAGCCGATGATGGCGTTGAGCGGCGTGCGCAGCTCGTGACTCATATTGGCGAGAAAGCGCGTCTTGGCGGCGTTGGCGGTTTCGGCAGCCTGTTTTGCGCGGCGGAAATTCTCCTCGCGCTCCTTGATCGCGGTGAAGTCGCTGAGGAAGATGAACAGGTCGCCGTCCGGCGTGCGGCTACCGGTGACGCGGACCCAGCGGCCGTCGCGCAATTGCCGCTCGGCGCTCTTGCCGGCCCCTGCCCGGCTGATGCCGATCTCTTCGAGCGAGGGGAGCAGCGAGCCTTCGGCGAGATGGGCCTGCATCACGCCGGCCGTCACCGCCAGTTCGTTACCGGGCGCGAGTTCATCCGCGAGATGCGGGAAGAACGAACGCATCTGCGCATTGGCGACGAGGATGCGGCCGGCGGAGCTAACCAGCAGCACGCCTTCGCGCGAGGTCTCCAGCGCCGAGACGAGGCGGCCTTCCGCGGAGTGCGCCCTCGCCGTCTCGCGCGCCACCATCTCGCGGATATTGTCCTGCATCACCGTCATCGAATTGAGTAGCGTGCCGGTCTCGTCGCGGCCGCCGGGCGGGATCGGCGTCTGCAGCTCGCCATGGGCGATGCGGTCGGCGACGCGCGCCGCCGACTTCAGCGGGTTGATGATGCGCCGGCCGAGGAACGCCGTGATGATGACGGCGAGCAGCAGCGCCAGCCCGGTCATCGCCATGCTGAGATATTTGTAATAGCCGACGGATGAAACCGATTTGCGCCGGTCGATGAAGCTGTAATCAGCGTTGAGCTCGATCAGCATGTCGAAGCCGTCAAGAATTTTTGCATCAAGCGCGTCACGCTTGGGATCGTCGAGCCGGGCTCCGTCGGCGCGGCGCAGATCGTCCCAGCGGGTCACCAGCGTTTTCAGCCGCACGATCACCTTCAACTCGTCCGGATGGACGGAGCGTTCCTGCGCGACGGCGAGATCGCCGAAGAAGGTGGAGGAGATATCGTCGATCTGGCGGTCGAGCGCGGCGCGCGCCTTCGCGTCCGAGAAATGCCGGCGCAGCATCACGTTCTGCATCTGGCTGAAATCGACGGCGGCGGCGCGGGCGTAGTTGATCGCCATCAGCGGGCCGTCATAGGTGTCCGCCACGATGTTGCCCGCCGCGTTGAGCACGGTGAAGCTGTAGGCGCCAAGGGCGCCCACGATCAGGCTCAGCACGAAGAACGCGCCAAAGATCTTCGTGCCGATCGAGCTGGCCGACAGCCGCATCAATCCGTTCCCGCTCCCGCGAAGGAGCCGTTAGGCGGAAATCATGCAACGCGCGGGGTTGACAGGCGCTTAAGCGTTGACGCCAGGATCGTCTTGGTAAATTTTTACTTGACGTGAACCGTCAGCAGCATCTTGGGATGAATGTGGCATTTCACGAGGAACGTGCCGGCATCCGGGAACTTGATCTGCAGCGTTTCGCCGGGCGGTTGCTCGGCGGAATCGTATTGGAAGCCGGGCGAGTCCACGTAGATCTGGTGGATGAATTCGTCCTGGTTGCTGAAATCCAGCGTCTCGCCATGTTTGTTGGTCACCTCCACCGTATGAAACGCGCGTCCGTCTTGCACGATGGTATGCCCGGCATCCGCCGCCCAGGCGGCGACGCCCGCGCACAGCATCATGCAGCAAAGTGCGAGGACCGCCGCCCGTTTGCCGGTCATCTGGTCACGATGTCGTGCTGCATCGGCGCCAGGCGCGCGAGGAAGCGGTTCTGGGTGGCGAAGGACACGCCGTCCTTGTCCATCGCCTTCTGCAGGTCCTCGACCACCGCGTTGAAGTCGGCGTTGTCCAGATGCAGGCCCTTATGCGCGTCCTTCATCGAGCGGCCGGTATAGGCGCACGGCCCGCCGGCGACGACGCAGAACTGCTCGGCGAGCAGCTTGCGGAAGCGGTCCATGTTGGTGTTGTCGAAGGTCGCCTTGATGCGGTCGTCGGCGAGGAAGTTGTCGGCCGTGTCGTTCGCGATCTTCACCACGTTTTCCTGGCCGCCCATGTCCTGGAACAGCGAGTCCTCATCCGCCCACGCCGGAACGAAGGTCAGCATCAGCGCCGCGGCCAATCCCAGATAACGCATGTTCCTGCTCCTCAGATGCCGACCTGCAACGAGGCATATACGCCGCGCTGATGATCTTCGATCACTATGTTGCCCAAATCGAGATAGGCGGCCGTGACCGATACGTTCTTGTTGATGAAGTAGGCCGCGAAGACATCCCAGGCGCCGTTTTCCTTCGCGATGCCGAGATTGTCGGGCTTGGTGCGGTATTCCGCGCCCACCGCGAAGTTGCGGCTGAACAGGTAGGCGGCGGACGCTTCGACCTGCGTGGAGTAATCATCATGCTTGTCGCCGCCGAAGCCAAGGATGCCGAACTGGTTAGCCTTGGTCTCGCGCAACGTCACGTCCACCAGCACGCTCTGCGCCAGGAACAGCTTGGTCGCGGCGATATAATAGTCCGTGCCGGTGTTCGATTTCGCGCCGACGAGATGCAGGATATCGGCGTGGTTGGTGTCCTTGTACTGCACGCCGACAGCGATTTGCGGCAGCAGCGAATCCTGGTCGTAGACCGCGTCGCCGATCAGCTTGACCTTGGCGCCGTAGACGTCCTGCTCGAACTTGAAATCCCTGCCGAGGCCGAGCAGCGCGCCGACCTTTTCGGTGTCGAAGGTCAGGTGCGTGTAGGACAGCTCGACGCGGTCGAAGAGGCCGATGGCCGCGCCTTCCGTCCACAGCGAATAGTTCGGCAGCGCGATATAGGTCGCGTGGCCGTCGATGCCGGCGCCGTCGCGCGTGCCGTAACCCGTGATGAGCGCCCAGGTGGCGAGGCCGCCGCCGCCCGCGCCCTCAAGCGAACTCACGCCGCCGGTCGCGAGAAGCTTGCCGCCGTCGAACATCGCCATGCCTTTGTCGACGAGCGATCCACTCGGCGGCGCGTCGTCGGCGAGCGCCGGCAGCGTTGCAACGAGCGTTGCAAACGCGGCGGAAAGAAGTGCACGCATCGCGAAAACTCCTGAGCCCGAAGATGTCCGTGCTCAGGGTGACGATGCGCAGTTAATTTTTGATGCCACGCGCGGGATATAGTTAGCGCGGCGAAACCATCGTTCCGGCGGCGCACCGCGCGCGCCGGAAACGACGATACAACCGGCATAATCGGTATCATCCAGGTTTGCGGATTTTCTCGCGCAACGGTT
This sequence comes from Rhizomicrobium sp., assembly GCA_036268825.1. GTDB lineage: Bacteria > Pseudomonadota > Alphaproteobacteria > Micropepsales > Micropepsaceae > Rhizomicrobium. The sequence goes on from DATATK010000191.1 coordinate 21,934, forward strand.
GAAGTGCGTCCGTCCATTTCAACAATTCGTTAAGCGTAGCGGTCGCGCCCTGCTCGTTCAGATCGGTGCCGACGAACGCGCCGTCCTTCAACTGGCCGAACACGTTCGGCAACGCCACGCCTTCGGGGATCGGCATCATTTTGAGCGTGCTCGCCTGGAGCCGCGCCGGCTGCGCCGCGCGCAAGCCGCCCGACACGCCGCCATACGATACGAAGCCCACCGGCTTGTACTGCCATTCCCAGAACAGGTAATCGAGCGCGTTCACGAAAGACGGCGGCGGGCTGTAATTGTACTCCGGGATCACGAAGACGAGTGCGTCGGCGGCGTTGACGCTCGCGCTCCATTTCTTGGTGTGCTCCTGCTCGTATTGACGGCGCATCGGATGGTGCGGCTCGTCATAGATGGGCAGCTTGAACTCGGCGAGATCGACATACTGGGCGTCGAAGCCGCCATGCTTCCCGGCAAAGTCATTGAACCACTGGCCGACCGCAGGGCCGACGCGGCCGGGGCGGGTGCTGGTGACGATGGTGTGCAGGCGCGGGGCCATGGGAATTCTCCTGGAGGGGCTGGTTACGGACGGTGACTGGCACTACATTTGTGACTGACACTACATAAGAGACCGGCCGAGCCCGGCGCAAGAAGGCACCTCGATGAAACAGGGTAACATCCATGAAACCGAGGGCTGCCGCGCCGTCAGCGGCGTGCTCGCCCGTATCGGCGACAAATGGTCGGTGCTGGTCGTCACCCGCCTCGGCGCGCGGCCGATGCGCTTCAACGAGATCAAGCGCGAGATCGCCGGCATCTCCCAGCGCATGCTGACGCTGACCGTGCGCGGCCTGGAGCGCGACGGGCTGGTGACGCGCACCGTGTTCCCGACGATCCCGCCGCGCGTGGACTACGCGCTGACCCCGCTCGGCCGCTCGCTGCTGGAGCCGGTGAGCGCGCTCGGCGACTGGGCCATCCGCCACCACGCCAGGATCGCCGAGGCGCAGGCGAAATTCGACAAGGCAACGCCGGCAAAGAAAAACCTGGGCGCTGCTCCGAAGGTCTCCTCACCCCGGAAAGGCGAAGTCAGGTCGCAGATGCCGGCGCGTTAAGTCGCCCAGCTCGTGTCGAAGCGCGAGGTCTGCGGCACCGGCACGATGCGTGCGACGGCGCGCTGCTCGGCCGCCACGATCTCGTCCAGCAATTCGGCGACGCAGTTCTGGCTGCGGCCCGCGAGGTGTTCGCTTTCATGCAGATGCGGCCAGACGATGCGGCCGACGAAATCGGCCAGTTCGCTGGCCCAGCGCTCATCCTGCAGCGCCTGGACCAGTTTGGCGCGCTTGTGGACCAGCACCGCCATGTGCGGCGCGGCCAGCTCGCGCAATTCGGCGCTGAGCGGCGCCTGCCATTCGCCGGGCATGTCGATGCCCTGCTTGAGCAGCCGCCAGACTTCCTTCACGGCATCCTTCAGCGGCCGCCCGGCCCGCTCCATGCCGGCTATCGGCGTGACGATGAATCTTTTTCCCATTGGCCCACCCCAAACTTGTTTTGATCGAGAATGCGCGCGAGCCGTTAATTCGCGGCTGAGAAGGCTGGTTAGCGAAATGTTGGCGCAATGCTACACGCCCGATTTAGTATCGGGCGCGACACGGGGAGCGCGCCATGCCCAACACATTCGGCACCGACATCCTGATCCAATCGCCCGACCCGAAGGCGGCCGCGCTCTTCT
>DATATK010000192.1:0-28640 GCA_036268825.1 Rhizomicrobium sp.
GGACAATGGGGCTTCGGTGCAGGACGCGCTGGAAGAGGCGATCTTCAAGCTGTCCGGCGAAGTCTCCACCGTGACGGGAGCGGGGCGCACCGATGCGGGCGTGCATGCGATGGCGCAATCGGCGCATTTCGATCTCGTCAAGGATTTCGAGCCCGGCAAGATCCGCGATGCGCTCAACTATTATCTGCGGCCCGCTGCCATCTGCGTGATCGCGGCGGGCGTCGCGGCGCCGGATTTCCACGCGCGCTTCTCCGCCACCGCGCGGCACTATTTCTACCGCATCCTCACGCGGCGCAGCCCGCCCGCTCTGGAGCGCGGCCGCGTCTGGCATGTGATGCGTGATCTGGATGCCGAGGCGATGCATGAAGGCGCGCAGGCGCTGATCGGGAGCCACGATTTCACCACCTTCCGCGCCGCGGAGTGTCAGGCCAAATCGCCGGTGAAGACGCTGGACCGGCTCGATGTGCGCCGCGCCGGCGACGAAATCCATATCGAAGCCAAGGCCCGTTCGTTCCTGCACAACCAGGTGCGCTCGATGGTGGGCTCGCTGAAGCTGGTCGGCGAAGGCAAGTGGCATCCGCGCGAAATGGGCGAGGTGCTGGAGGCCAAAGACCGCGCGGCTTGCGGCCCCGTCGCGCCGCCCGAAGGGCTTTATCTCGTCGCGGTGGATTACTGAAGGTCGATCAGTTCGACCTGTCCCGGATCGATGGCGCGGCCCAGGAAGATTTCGCCGACGCGCGCGAAACGATCCGGCGCGTCGGTGGCGAGGAAGCTGTGGGACGGCGTTTCGCCGCTCGCGTTCGCAAGCCCGCGATCCCGCAAGACCTTCTCCACCGCCATCGCCGTCGTCGCGGCGCTGTCGACCAAAATCACGTCCGGGCCGACGACCTTCGCGATGGTCGCTTTGAGCGCGGGGAAATGCGTGCAGCCGAGCACCAGGCATCTGGGGCGCGGCAGCGTGGCGAAGAGTGGTTCGAGATAGCGGCGCGCGACGGCCTCGGCGATCTCGCCGTCCACGATGCCCTCTTCGGCGAGCGGCACGAAAAGCGGGCAGGCTTGCTGCACCACCGGCACGTCACCGCCGCGGATGTGCAGCGCGCGGCGATAGGCGCCGCCTTTGACCGTGCCTTCGGTGGCGATCACCGCGATGGGGCCATCGGGTGCAGCGGCAAGGGCGGCCTCCGCGCCCGGGCCGACCACGCCGATCACCGGCACCGGCGCGAGCGCCGCCTCCAGCGCGGGCAGCGCGACGGCGGATGCCGTGTTGCACGCGACGACGAGAAGCTTCACCTGCCGCTTCATCAGTGCGGCGGCCGCCTGCACGGCATAGCGTGTGACCGTGTCGCCGCTCTTGGTGCCATAGGGCAGGCGCGCGGTGTCGCCCAGATAGAGGAAGCGCTCCTGCGGCAGCCGCGCCATCAGCGCGCGCATCACCGTGAGCCCGCCCATGCCGGAATCGAAAATGCCGATCGGGCTTTTCATGCGGGCGGGTTCGCGAAATAGGCGCGCAGGATTTCGGCGTAGATCTCCGCGAGCTTGCGGATCTCGGCCACGGGCGCACACTCGTCCGCCATGTGCATCGTGCCGCCGGGCAGGCCGATCTCGGCGACAGGGCAGATATCCTTGATGAAGCGCGCATCCGACGTGCCGCCGGTGGTGGAGAGCGCGGGGGCCTCGTTGTTGGCGCGCGTCAGCGCGTCCGACAGGAGCGTCACGAACGGTCCCGGCTTGGTGAGGAACACATGGCCGCCGACGATGCTGTCGCAGGCGATGATGGCGCCGGTCTCGCGCGCGACCTCGCTTGCGACGCGCGCGATATGGACCTTGAGGCTGTCGCCGGAATGGGTGTCGTTGAAGCGGATGTTGAAATGGGCGCGCGCTTCGGCGGGGATCACGTTGGAGGCCGGATTGCCGACATCGACGGAGGTGAAGGCGAGGGTCGAAGGATCGAAATGCGCGGTGCCGCCGTCAAGCGGCACGGAAAGCCGTTCGATAAGCCTCGCCATCGCGGGGATCGGATTGTTGGCCTTGTGCGGATAGCCGACATGGCCTTGTGTGCCCGTCACGGTGACGCGGGTGTTGATCGAGCCGCGGCGGCCGATCTTGATCGTGTCGCCCGCGCGTGCGGTGGCCGTGGGCTCGCCGACCACGCAATGGTCGATCCGCTCGCCCCGCTCCGCCAGCCAGCCGAGCATCGCGGATGTCCCGTTCGTGCCAGGGCCTTCCTCGTCGCCGGTGATCAGCAGGCTGATCGAGCCCTTGGGCTTGCCCTGCGCCGCAAATGTTTCGGCCGCGCAGACGAAGGCGGCGATCGCAGATTTCATGTCGGCGGAGCCGCGGCCATAGAGCACGCCGTCCGCGATCTCGGCGGCGAAGGGCGGATGGCGCCACAATGCGGCGTCGCCCGGCGGCACGACATCGGTGTGTCCGGCGAAGCAGAAATTGGGCGCCTCCGTGCCCAGCCGCGCATAAAGGTTTTCGACCGCCGCGGTGCCGGGCGCCTGAAGACGCACGCGGTGGCAGACGAAGCCGAGCGGCTTCAGCGCCGCTTCGATCACGCCGAGCGCGCCGGCATCCTGCGGCGTCACCGACGGGCAGCGGATCAGGGCGCGGGAGAGTTCAACCGGATCGTGCATGAAAGGGCTTTACGGCGCGGGTCCTTCGCGGTCAACCGAACGCGGGAGTCAATCCCGGAGCAATTCGTTGATCGAGGTCTTGGCGCGGGTTCGCTCGTCGACGCGCTTGACGATCACGGCGCAGTAGAGCGATGGCTTGTCGCCTTGGCCGGATGGCATCGTGCCGGACACGACCACGGAATAAGGCGGCACGCGGCCCAGGAAGATCTCGCCGGTCGCGCGGTCGACGATCTTGGTCGAGGCGGTGAGATAGACGCCCATCGACAGCACCGAGCCTTCGCCCACGATCACGCCTTCGGCGACTTCGGAGCGTGCGCCGATGAAGCAGTTGTCCTCGATGATGGTGGGCGCGGCCTGCAAGGGTTCGAGCACGCCGCCGAGCCCCGCGCCGCCGGAGATGTGGCAATGCGAGCCGACCAGCGCGCAGGAGCCGACCGTCGCCCAGGTATCGATCATCGTGTTCTCGCCGACGCGCGCGCCGGCATTGACGAAAGACGGCATCAACACGACGCCCTTGGCGATGAAGGCCGAGCGGCGGACCACCGCGCCCGGCACGGCGCGGAAACCGGCGGCGCGGAAGCGCGCTTCATCCCAGCCGAGGAATTTGGAATCGACCTTGTCCCACCATGGCGCGCCATCGGGTGCGCCGCCGATCAATTTCATGTCGTTCAGGCGGAAGGACAGCAGCACAGCCTTCTTCAGCCATTGGTGGACATGCCATTCGCCTTGCACCTTTTCCGCCACGCGCAACTCGCCGGCATCGAGCCGCGCAAGCACGGTCTCGACCGCATCGCGGATCGGGCCCGTGGTGGCGGGGCTCAGCGTCTCGCGCTGTTCGAAGGCGGCATCGATGGTGGCGATCAGCGCGTTCATGGATCAGAGCCGGATGGCGTGGAGGAATTGCGCGAGGTCCTCGGTTTCATAGTGGATATGGTGGGGCTCGGCAATCGGATGGGAAGGGCCCTGCCGCGACCAGTCCGATCCGTTCCTGAGCCACACGGTCGTCCAGCCCAGCGCGTGGGCCTCGACGAGGTTGCGCGCGATATCGTCGAACATCGCGCCCTGCGCCGCGGGCACGCCGCTGCGGGCGAGCGCGGTGCGATAGGCGTGGGCATCCGGCTTGGGACGATACTCGATCGTGCGGATATCCCAGATCTCGTCGAACAGATGGGAGAGTTCGAGCCGCGCCAGCACGCGTTCGGCATGATGGCGGCAACCATTGGTGAAGACGAAGCGCCGCCCCGGCAGCCGCGCCAGCGCTTCCGCGAGCGTGGGGTCGGGCTGCACGGTGGACAGGTCGATGTCGTGGACATAAGCGAGATAGTCCTCCGGCTCGACGCCGTGGAGCTTCATCAACCCGTTCAGCGTGGTGCCATGGAGGCGATAGTGCTCCTTCTGCAACCGGCGCGCTTCGTCCCGGTCCACGGCGAGCAGCCGGGCGATGTAGCCGGTCATGCGGTCGTCAATCTGGGCGAACAGGTCGCAACTGGCCGGATAGAGCGTGTTGTCCAGATCGAAGACCCACGCCCGTGTGTTGCTGAAACCGCCCATGGCGCGAACGTGCGGGAAGCCGTGTTAGGGCGCAAGTTCAGCAAAAAGAAAATTTCACGCGGAGCCGCGGAGACGCGGAGGAAAAGTGCAGGCGGGCAACACAGCGCCCCCTTTCCACACCCTCATGTCCCCCAAATCTGTCATTGCCTGGCTTGTGCGGGCAATGACGAATTTGGGTTGCCCGGACAAGCCGGGCGACGACGATGGTGGGTGGAAGCAGGCGTCTTCATCGCCCGCGCCTCTCCTCCGCGTGCCAAATCCTCGGTGCAACGTGCGCGGGGCCCGAAGCCGTCAGCACTTCGCTAACCATCCCTGTTTAACCGGCCTTAACAGGAGATTGCCGACACTGTGCCCCGAACAGGGGTCCTTCATGGAACGCCGTCCAGACACCCATCTGCCGCCGCATCTGGGGCGCGAGGAGGTGCTGCGCATCCTGGAGGAGCGCGGCCAGGCGGCGCGTGAGGAGTTGGCCGCGCGTGCCGATGCGGCGCCCGAAGTGCTGATGTTCCTGGCGGGCGAGGGCAATGCCGCCGCGCGGCGCGCGGTCGCCGCCAATCCGCTCAGTCCGCCGCACGCCAACCGCCTGCTCGCCGACGATGCGGATGACGAGGTGCGCGTCGAGCTCGCGCGCAAGATCGGGCGGATGATGCCCGGCCTGCCGCAGGATGGGCAAACGCGGCTGCGCACGCTCACCATCGAGACGCTGGAGGCATTGGCGAAGGATCAGTTGCCGCGCGTGCGCCAGGTGCTCGCCGAAGAGATCAAGATGCTGGATAGCGTGCCCAGGCGCGTCATCAAGCAGCTCGCGCGCGACGTGGAGAGCGTCGCAGCCCCCATCCTCGAATATTCGCCGCTTCTGTCGGACGCGGACCTGATCGAGATCATCACCACCGCGCAGGCGCGCCATGCGCTGCAGGCCATCGCGCGGCGCCGGCCTTTGGGTGCGAATGTGTCCGAGGCGATCGGGCTTGCGATGGACGAGCCGTCGGTGTCGGAACTGCTCTACAATTCAAGCGCGGAGATCCGCCAGCAGACGCTGGACAAGATCGTCGAACATGCCGCCAAGGTGCGCGCCTGGCATTTGCCGCTGGTGCTGCGCAGCGATCTGTCCCAGCGCGCGATCCGGCGCATCGCGGGCTTCGTCAGCGCCTCGCTGATCGAGCGGCTCGCCAAGCGCCACGGGCTTGATGAGGAAACCCAGCACACGCTGACCCGGCAATTGCGTGCACGCGTCGAAGACGGCGACATGGATGCCAGCCACGATCCGGCGACGGTGGCGGCGGCGGAAGCGGAAAAACTGTTCCGCTCCGGCAGGCTCGACGACGGCTATGTCGAGGCCGCGGCGGAAGCGGGGCGGCGGGAGACGGTGATCGCGGCGCTGGCGTTGCTCGCGAAAGTGCCGCCGGAGACGGTGCGCCGCATCGTGCAGTCGGGCGTCGCCAAGGCGATCACGGCGCTGGTCTGGCGCGCGGGGCTTTCGATGCGCGCCGCCTTCAAGATCCAGACCTTCGTGATGCATCTGCCGGCGGCGGACCTGCTGCCCGCGCGCGGCGGCGTCGCCTTCCCGCTCAGCGAGGAGGAGATGCGTTTTCACCTCGGCTATTTCGAAGTGAAGGCCTGACCGGCGGCCATGCTGGGCACGAGGCCGTTATTGCCGAAATGGGCGGCATAGCCCGTCACGCCCCTGGTGATCGTCGCCGCGAATCCGGCCTGAGTGAGGCCATGCTGGCACTGGCCGCGGCCATGGGCCTCGAACTCCACGTCGGTGATGCAGAACTTGTCCGGCCCGCCGACCAGCGTGCGCTGGCCCTTGCCTTCGGCGAGCAGCCACACTTTGTCGGTCGCCAGCGGCGTCGCGAGGACGCGGGCGCAGGCGGCGGGGGCGACCTTCCACCAGCCGCGCGAAACGAAATCGCCGCCCTGCTTGAGCGCGATCGCCGCCCAGATATCGGCGTCGCTGTCGTTGCAGACCGAATAGCCCGCCGGCGCCGAGGCTTTCAGCGCTTCGGTCTCCAACGCGTCGAACAGGTCTGCGGTGCTCGCATTGGCGGGCAGGCGCATGCTGGCTTTGAACTTCTTCAGCGCGTCGTCGAAGCTCCTGTTGCTGGGGCCTTTGCCGGGCGTGATCTTGTAGCCGATATCGTTCAGCAATCGCGCGATGCCGATGGCGCGGGCGACTTCCAGCGAGCCGATGCGCGTGGATTCCGTCAGCGTCGTCGTCCAGTTCGCGGCCCCGCCGGTGTCGACCGCCGAGAACGGCATCAGGAACGCATCGTCCATGCTGCAGGATTGCGCGCCGAGCGCGGTCTTCAGGTTGAAGTCGGTGTCCTTGACGCAATAGTGCAAGGGCCCGCCCCAGACATGCGACGGGCCGGAATGGGCGCGGCTGCTGCGGGCCGAAAGAAAGAAGAACGGCGTGTTGGCGGGTTGCAGCTTGGGCGATGCGCAATCGCCCGGCACGATGCGGTTCCAGCCCTGGGTGATCGCCTGCGAGCCGGTCTGGTAGCCGATGGCGGCGTAGAGAATGTAGGTCGTCTGGTTGCACAGCGAGATCGCGGCGTGCGCGGGAGCGGCGAGCGCGACGAGGCTGAGCGCGACAAGACCGGGCGTGAGGAAAAGCGTGCGGATCATTCCGCCGTGATCATGGTGCCGGCGCCGTGCTCGGTGAAGATTTCGAGCAGCAGCACGTGGGGAATGCGTCCGTCCAGGATGACGGCGGCGGAGACGCCGCGCTCCACCGCGTCAATGGCCGTTTCGATCTTGGGGATCATGCCGCCGGAGATCGTGCCATTGGCGATCAGGGCGCGGGCCTCGGCCAGATTGAGGCGCGGGATCAGCTTGCCGTCTCTGTCGAGCACGCCCTCGACGTCGGTGAGCAGGAGCAGGCGCGCGGCGGACATCGCGCCGGCCACGGCTCCCGCCACCGTGTCGGCGTTGATGTTGAAGGTCTCGCCCTTCTTGCCGACGCCGATGGGCGCGATCACGGGGATGAGGTCGGAGGCGATGATGGTGCACAGCACTTCGGGATTGATCGTGTCGGGTTCGCCGACGAAGCCGAGATCGACCGCCTTCTTTTCCAGCGTGACGGGATCGAGCTTGGTGCGTTCGAGCTTCCTGGCGATGACGAGATTGCCGTCCTTGCCGGAGATGCCGACGGCGCGGCCGCCGGCGGCGTTGATGCCGGCGACGATCTCCTTGTTGATCGCGCCTGACAGCACCATCTCGACCACCTTCATCGCGGCATCGTCGGTGACGCGCAGGCCGTCGATGAAGTGCGACGGGATGGCGAGCTGCTTGAGCATCGCGCCGATCTGCGGGCCGCCGCCGTGCACGACGATGGGATCGATCCCCGTCTGCTTCATCAGCACGATATCCTGGGCGAAGGACTGCGACACGCCGTTCTCCATGGCGTTGCCGCCATATTTCACGACGATGGCGCGGCCGTCATATTGCAGGATGTAGGGCAGCGCCTCGACAAGGACGCGCGCGGTGGAGCGCCAGCGCGCCAAGACGCGCATGTTGCGATCGAGCCCCGTGTCGTCCTGCAGCGCCATTTCTTCGCCTCTCAAGTTCACGGCTTATAGACGAAAGCCTACCGCGCGGCCAGCGCGGCAAGATGCGCGCGCAGGGGCTCCAGCCCGTCCTTGGCGAGAAACGAAGTGGCGAGCACGCCGGGATAGGCGGCGATGCGATCCTTGATCGCGCCGGCGCAGCGGGCGAGCGCCGTCTCGCGTTCGGCGGGCTTCAGCGCGTCCATCTTGGTTAGCGTGACGAGATAGGAGACGGCCGCTTCGTCCAGCAACTTCATCGCCTCGTGGTCCACGTCCATCACGCCGCGGCGGGCATCGACGAGCAGGATCACGCGGCGCAGGTTTGCGCGGCCGCGCAGATAGTCGAAGATCAGTTGCTGCCACTGCGCCGTCATCGTCTTGGAGGCCTGCGCGAAGCCGTAGCCCGGCAAATCCACCAGCATCAGCGAATGGCCGAGCTTGAAAAAGTTGATCTGTCGCGTGCGGCCGGGCGTGTTGGAGACGCGCGCCAGGGCGTTGCGGTTGGTCAGCGCGTTGACGAGGCTCGACTTGCCCGCGTTGGAGCGCCCGACGAACGCGATCTCTGGCAGCGTGGCTGGCGGCAGCGTCAGCGCATCGTTGGCGCCCCACACGAACTCGCACTCGCCCGCGAAGAGCTTGCGGGTGAATTCGGCGGAGGGCGCTTTGTCGATGTCGGCCATCACTTGTCGTTCGCGATCTCTTTGGCCTTGCCTTCGATGATCTTCGGCGCGGGGGCGGCGGTGCGCTGGCCGCCGAGGCCGAAGGGCAGGTTCTTGAACAGGTGAATCTCCACGCCCTGGCGGCTCATGATGAACCATTGCTGCGCGATGGAGAGCGAATTGCTCCAGGCGTAGTAGATCACCAGGCCGGCCGGAAACTGGCCCAGCATGAAGGCGAAGATCAGCGGCATGAACGCGAACATGCGCGCCTGCACCGGATCGGCCGGCGCGGGATTGAGCTTGGTCTGGAGCCACTGGGTGAAGCCCATCAGGATCGGCCAGATACCGATGGAGAGGAACGCCAGGAACGCCGGCAGGACGTGCGGATTGAACGGCAGCAGGCCGAACAGGTTGACCAGCGACGTCGGATCGGGCGCGGACAGATCGTGGATCCAGCCGATGAACGGGGCGTGGCGCATCTCGATGGTGACGAGCAGCACCTTGTAGAGCGAGAAGAACACGGGGATCTGGATCACGACCGGCAGGCAGCCGGAGACCGGGTTCACCTTCTCGCGCTTGTAGAGCTCCATCATCTCCTGTTGCTGGCGCACCTTGTCCTCGGCGAAGCGCGCCTTCAGCGCCTCGACCTGCGGCTGCAGCTTCTTCATCCGGCTCATCGACTTGAACTGGGTGTTGGCGATGGGGAAGAAGAGCAGGCGGATGGTGACGGTGAGCAGGATGATCGCCGCGCCGAAATTGTGCGTCAGCTTGAAGAAGAAATCGAGCAGCAGGAACATCGGCTTGGTGATGAAGAAATACCAGCCCCAGTCGATCGCATATTCGAAGCGCGGCACGCCCGCGTGGTCGCGATAGAAGGTCAGGATGTCGTATTTCTTGGCGCCGGCGAACAGCCGCTCGGTGACCGTCACGGTCGTGCCGGAGGCGACGGTTTTGCCCGCGAGATGGTATTCGGCCCAATAGGTCTTCACGCCGTTGTTGGTGGCGGCGTGATAGCCGCCGTCGAATTCCTCGGCCTGCGGCGGGATCAGCGTGGCCATCCAGTATTTGTCGGTGATGCCGAGCCAGCCGGCGGTCGAGCGGAATGTCACCGGCGGGTCCTCCGGCTTCACGCTGTCATAGCTGGGATCGTTGAGATCGTTGTTGATGATGCCGACGAAGCCTTCGTGCAGCGACCAGTAATGCTTCTCGTCCGGCACGCCGTCGCGCACGACCTGCGCGTAGGGGAACAGCTTGACGTCGTGGCCCGATTTGTTGGCGACGGCGTCGCTGATGGTGAACATGTACTCGTCATCCACGCCGATGCTGCGGGTGAAGACGAGGCCGTGTCCGTTGTCCCAGGTGAGCGTGATGGGATGGCCCGGCGACAGCACCGTGCCGCTGGCCAGCTTCCACACCGTGGCTTCGCCCGGCACGGCGACCTTGGCCGCAGGATCGGGCGCCCAGCCATATTGCGCGAAATAGGGAAAGCGCGTGCGCTCCGGCGAGAACAAGACGATCTCCGGGCTCTTGGGATCGACGGTCTCTTTGTAGTTCTTGAGGCGCAGATCGTCGAAGCGCGCGCCCTTGAGCGTCAGCGAGCCGTCGACCGTCGGCGTGTCGATCGGCACGCGCGCGCCGGCCGTCTTCAGCGCCTGCTCGCGCGTCATCTGGGCGGCTTGCGGTTGCGCCACCGGCACGCTCGCGGCGTTCGCCGTCGTGGTGGTCTGGCTCTGCGCCGCGGCGTGATGCTGGAGCGCGGCCTGGTGGGCCTCCTTGGCCTGTTCGATGCGCATCTGCGGCGCGGCGAATAGGAAATACCAGCCCGCCATGACGAGCGCGGACAGGGAGATCGCGAGGATGAGATTGCGGTTGTTGTCCATGGATCTCTACTTGGCCGGTGGAGGAACGGGATCGAAGCCCGACGAACCGCCGAGCCAGGTGATGGGATGGCAGCGCAGCAGGCGCTTGCCCGCGAGCACCAAGCCCTTGCCCGCGCCGTGCACCCGGATCGCTTCCATCGCATAGGCCGAGCAGGTCGGCGTGAAGCGGCACATCGGCGGCAGCATCGGCGAGAGGAAGCGCTTGTAGAAGCGGATCGGCGCGAGCAACACGGCCGCGGCGGCGGAGGAGCGCGGGCTGTCGGGTTGCATCAGGCTTCGGCTTTCGGTTTCGGCAGCTTGGCGTGGGCGCCCGCAAGCGCGGCTTTAAGGTCTTCGAGCAGGGCTGGGAAGGGCCTTGTGAGGGTCGCCGTCCGGCCGACCAGCACATAGTCATGCCCGGGGAGCCCATAAAGAGGGAGCAGCGCCGCGGCTGCGGCCCGCAAGCGCCGCTTGGCCCGGTTGCGGGCAACGGCATTGCCGACCTTGCGGCTGGCGGTGAAGCCGACCCGGATCCCGTCGGCGGGACCGGATTCGCCGGGCGTAAGGCAGGTTTCGACGGTGAGGCAGCCGGCAGAGCGACGGATTCCGCGCGCCGCGCGCAGGAAATCGGCGCGGATCCGCAGGCGCGCGGGCTTAGGCGGAGAGCTTTTTACGGCCATGGGCGCGGCGGCGGGCCAAAACCTTGCGGCCGCCCACCGTGCTCATCCGCGAGCGGAAGCCGTGGCGGCGCTTGCGCACGATCTTGCTCGGTTGATAGGGGCGTTTCATGGCCAGTCTCCGGCGAAGGGCCCGCAATGGACCCGAAAGGAGCCGGGTTTCTAGTGACGGGTGGCGGGCCTGTCAACTAGCGGTACTTGGCCGGACTTAGACCGAGAGGGCGTTTACTTAGACCATATACCGGAATACTTAGACCATTGGAAGCCATGGACACGCCCTGAAATGCCGCCATTAGCCACCGAATTCATAATTCCCCAAAACGATGCCGAGTGGGTAATGCTCGAGATGGAGGTTACCAGCCTCTTCAATGCTTCTGGGCCTATCGATGAGGAGCACTTCTTTGCCGGCCGGAGCAAGCAAGTACGTCAACTAATGGAAGCCGTCTTCGAACGATCCAGGCACGCTGTACTTTTTGGCGAAAGGGGCGTCGGCAAAACATCGCTGGGAAACATCTTTTGGAAGCGGTTTTCGCCGAATCTCCAATCGGTGATCGCAGCACGTATCCAAGCCGATCCCTCGGACAATTTCACTTCGCTCTGGATCAAGGGCCTTCGAGAACTGAAATCGAATGCAACCGCTCGAGGCCGTGGGGACCAGCTGCCGCTCGACACCAATTTCGACGTTCTGTCGCCAGACGATATAAGGCGCGAATTTCAGAAGGCCAGCCCAAATTCTCTTCCCATTCTCATAATCGACGAGTTCGATAAAATCGAAGATCCCAGCGTTATCCAATTGGTCGCCAATACCATCAAATATCTCTCCGACTACAGCGTGACCGCAACTATCGTAATCGTGGGCGTTGCGGAAAGTCTCGCCGAGTTGATCAAGGAGCACGAATCTATAAAGCGCTGCCTGACGCAGGTTCCACTGGAGCGCATGGACACCGCGGAATTGCGGGAGATTGTAGAAAAACGGCTTGGCGAAACACCGATGAAGATTACGGGTGATGCCAAGTGGAAGATCATCATGCTTGCGCGTGGATTGCCTTTCTACGTTCACATTCTTTCCAAATATGCCGTGTCCGCTGCCATTCGCAGGCACTCCCTCGAAATCGCCGAAGTGGACGTCGATGTCGCAATCGAGCGGTTCATCAACGAAACCGATCAGACCTTTTATGATGATTACCAGACCGCCGTTTCGACCCACCAACCGGACAACCTCTTTCAGGAGGTCTTGCTTGCATGTGCCATCGCCGACAGCGATGAGAGGGGGTTTTTTACGCCTACAAACGTGATCGACCCGCTATCGCGAATTTTGGGGAAGAGGGTCGAGATAGCCAATTTCCAACGGCACCTGAATGAGTTCGTCCAACCAGGCAGAGGCAATGTCCTCATCCGGAAGGGAAAAGAGCGGCAGTATAAATATCGCTTTCGTGACCCCATGATGCAGCCATATGTCGTTATCAAAGGGATTTACGAAGATATGATCGACGAGCAGACCCGAGCCACTTTACGGTTCCCCGAGCAGGGGGAGCTATCTATCACACGCTGAGTTGGTTTTACCCGCCCGATACCGGCTATGGCTTGCAAGGTGGATTTCTTTAATGGTCTATGGCGCCATGGCGGGATGGCTCGGCGCGCGCACGATGGCCGCCTGGAGGCTTGTCGCCCACAGCCTGTCCGGGCGGCTTCTGCTTCTGACCCTGTTCTACGCCATGCTGACGCAGGTACTGATCTTCGTGCCCTCGGTGGCGCGCTATCACCGCACCCTGCTCGACAACCACATCGAGACCGCCGAAGTCGCCATCCTGCCGCTGACCGAAGTGGAGAAGCAGAAATTCTCGCCGGGCCTGCGCAGCATGCTGGTGACGCGGGCGGGCGCCCTGGCGGTGATGCTGAAGCGGCCGGAGAAGCGCGAGCTCTTCCTGCCCGACGAGATGCCCAGCCATATCGACGTGTCGATCGACCTGGCGCACGACAACATCTTCACCGAGTCCTCGCGCGCGCTGGACTGCCTGTTCAACGGCGGCAATCGCATCCTCTATATCGCCTCGCCGACGCGCATCGTGGGCGCCGAGGAGATCGATGTCATCGTCAACGAGAAGCAGATCCACCGGCAATTGCTCTCCTTTGCGAGGCGCGCATTGTGGCTGGCGCTAGGCATCTCGCTCGCCACGGCGATGCTGGTCTTCGCGAGCCTCTATATGTTCCTGGTGCGGCCGATGGCGGGGATCACGCGCGCGATGATCGCGTTCAGCGACAATCCCGAGGATCCCGGCCGCATCGCCGCCGCCTCGACGCGGCGCGACGAGATCGGCGTCGCCGAGCGCGAACTCGCCGCGATGCAGCGCGATCTCTACGGCTCGCTGCAGCAGAAGGGACGGCTCGCGGCGCTCGGCGTCGCGGTCGCCAAGATCCAGCACGACCTGCGCAACATCCTCTCCAGCGCGCAGCTCGCCTCGGATCGTCTGGCCAAGCTCGACGATCCGGTGGTGCAGCGGCTGGTGCCGCGGCTCGTTACCTCGCTCGATCATGCCGTCGCGCTCGCCACCAACACGCTGCGCTACGGCCGCGCCGACGAGCATCCGCCGCAAAGAAAGCGCGTCGCGCTCGCGCCCCTGATCGACGAAGCGGGCGAGGCGGCGCTTGCCTCGCGGCCGAGCGAAACGCTGGTCCTCAATCTGGTGGACCCGGCGCTGCAATTCGATGCCGATCCCGAGCAGCTTTACCGCATCGTGCTCAATCTCCTGCGCAACGCGGTCGAGGCGCTCGGCAACACGTCCGGCGAAATCCGCGTCACCGCGGCGCGCGAAGGGCGCGGCGGCGTCATCGACGTGTCGGACAACGGCCCCGGCATTCCGGAGGCCGTGCGCGCACGGCTGTTCCAGCCTTTCGCCGGTTCGTCGCGCGGCTCGGGCCTCGGCCTCGCCATCGCGCGCGATCTGGCCCGCGCGCATGGCGGCGACATCACGCTCGTTTCGAGCGACGCAAGCGGCACACATTTCCGCATCGCGATTCCGGACGGAGGCGAATAATGGCGTGGGATCCCAAAATCTATCTCGGCTTCGCCGGCGAGCGCACGCGGCCGGCGGCGGAGTTGCTGGCGCGCGTCGACGTGGCGGCGCCCAAACGCGTCGCGGATCTGGGATGCGGGCCGGGCAACTCCACCGCGCTGCTCGCCGCGCGCTGGCCGGGTGCGGAGTTGGAAGGCGTCGACAATTCGGCGGAGATGCTAAGCGACGCGCGCGCCTCGGGCGTGAAGGCGAGATGGACCGAGGCCGACGTCGCGCGCTGGGCGCCGCGCGTGCCCTGCGACGTGCTGTTCTCCAACGCGGCGCTGCAATGGCTGCCGGACCATGCCGCGCTGCTGCCGCATCTGATGAAGCATGTCGCGGAGGGCGGCGTGTTCGCGTTCCAGGTGCCGCGCAATTTCACTGAGCCCTGTCACACGCTGATCCGCGACGTGGCCGCAGGCGGGGCGTGGGCGGCGAAGCTGAAGAACGTGCGCGACTGGTGGAACGTGCTGGAGCCGGAAGCCTATTTCGCGATTCTGGAAGCGCATGCGCGCAGCATCGACATCTGGGAGACGCGCTATGTCCAGGTGCTGGATGGTGAGGACGCCGTCTATCGCTGGATGAGCGGCACGGGTCTGCGCCCCTTCGCCGCCGCGCTCGAAGGCGCCGAGCGCGAGGCCTTCCTCGCCGAATACAAACGCCGCGTCGCGGAAGCCTATCCGCGGCGGGCGAGTGGCAAGACGCTCTATCCCTTCCAGCGCCTGTTCGCCGTGGCGCGCCGCTGATTCGCCGGATCTGCACAAAGTTCCCTTTTCGGCGCCAAACTTTGCCTACATTGACTTGACAGCGCCACGCTCCCATGCCCTATTTGTTCCATCTCCCGAATCACGCCCGGACGCCGCCTTTACAGCCTCCGCTGTCATGGCCCGCGACTGCGGGCCACCCAGTTGGGCTCGTGTGGTCCATTCGGGTTCGCAGTTTCCCCTTTTCACTTCAGCAGACGTCACCTGGGTGGCCCGCAGTCGCGGGCCATGACAGTTGTGGCGTATCGAAAGGAGCAGCGTCATGCGCAAACTCGATTTCCGATAGCGCCCAAGCCGCGAATTTCGGCAATCGCTTCCGCGAAAAAGCCGATTCCGGGTGGGACTCTCAATGTGTCTTCCGCGATGCGAAAAACCGAAACCGTTTTTCAATTGCCTTCCACGTCTCCATCACGCCGCGGATCGGCGCCGCCGATATAGCCGCCTTTGACGTGTTCGATGATGTTCAGGCCGCTTTCGAGCGGCGCCAGGCGGACCGTGTGGCCCATCTGGGTGAGTTGCGGAGCGAGCGCGTCGATCGATGTGTCGGCTTCGAGGATGGTGGGGCCGTTGGGGTTCACGTGGTGCGGCAGGCCGGCCGCGGCCTGCGGGCCCAGATGGCCGTCGATCATCGCGACCAGGGTTTCGGCGACAAAGGGAATGATGGCCGGGCCGCCCGGCGAGCCGAGGGCGAATTCGAAATGGCCCTTGGCGTCGAACACGATGGTCGGCGCCATCGCGCTCATCGGGCGCTTGCCCGGCGCGGGCGCGTTGGCGACCGGCTTGCCGTTGCGCATGGAGTCGAAGGAGAAATCGGTGAGCTGGTTGTTGAGGAAGAAGCCCTTGGCCATCATCTCGGAGCCGAAGACGAATTCCACCGTGGTGGTCATCGACACGACTTCGCCGCGGCTATCGACGATGGACATGTGGCTGGTGCCGGGAAGCTGCTGCGTCCGCTGCGGCGCGAATTCCGCCTTCTTCATCGGCGGATCGCCCGCTTTCGCCGTGCCCATGTCTTTCGCCGGATCGATCAGCGCGGCGCGCTGGTGCAGATAGTTGCGGTCGAGAAGGCCCGCGATCGGCACGGAGACGACGTCGCTGTCGGCGATATATTTGGCGCGATCCGCAAAAGCGAGGCGGCTGGCTTCGCTGAACAGATGCACTTCGGAGAGCGTGTTGGGTTGGAGGTCCTTGGACGGGAAGCGTTCCAGCATGCCCAGTATCTGCAACACCGAGATGCCGCCTGAACTGGGCGGTCCCATGGAGCACAGATGATAGATGCGATAGGCGCCGCACACCGGCGGGCGTTCCCTGGCCTGATACGACGCCAGATCGGACAGCTGCATGCCGCCGGGATTGACCGGCGCGTGCTGGACCGCATCGACGATGGCCTCAGCGACGGGTCCGGAATAGAACGCAGCCGGGCCATCCTTGGCGATGGCGCGCAAGGTGGCCGCCAGCTCCGGGTTCTTCAGGATCTCGCCTTGCGCCAGCGGCGTGCCGTCGGCGTGGTAGAAATAGCGCTTGATGTCGGGCATCCGCGCCATCTGCGGATAGCTGCGCAAGGTGGCGGCGAGTTTGCGCCCGACGGGAAATCCGTTTTCGGAAAGATCGATGGCGGGCTGGAACAACGTCGCCCAGGGCAGCTTGCCGTAGCGGTCATGCGCGAGCTTCATCATCGCGACCACGCCCGGCACGCCGACGGAGAGCCCGCCCGGGACGACATCGAAATGGCCGCGCGGCTTGCCGTTCGCGTCCTGGAACATGGTCGGCGTGGCGGAGGCCGGCGCGATCTCGCGGCCGTCGAAGCTGGTGGTGCGGTGGGTCCTGGGATCGTAGAGCATCATGAACGCGCCGCCGCCGATGCCGGAGGATTCCGGCTCGACGAGGGTGAGCACCATCTGCGCCGCGATGGCCGCGTCCACCGCCGAGCCGCCCTGCTCCATCATCTTGAGCCCGGCCGCCGAGGCATAGGGACTGGCCGACGCGATCGCCTCGTGCGGCGACGGTTTGACCTGGGCCTGCGCGGAGGAGACGAAGAGCAGAAAGGCGACGATTGCGACGCCAAGATTTGCCGATTTCATAATTGTTCTTTCCACGCGCACGAGATTGTCATCCCCGGCCGAACGACCGGTTGGGAGTGAGGGAAAGGGATCCAGGTCGTCAAACAAATCGCGATGTTGAACCACCTGGGTCCCCTTCCCTCGCGCGAGCATGATATGCTCGCACTCGCCGGGGATGACAGCTTTAATTGAAGTGAGCGGATAGCAGCTACGAATGGCGAAACCCGGACCCAGAAATCTCATCACGGACGTGGAGGGCCTCCGGATCGGGCAGGCGGAGGATGCACGGGCGCGCACCGGCGTCACCGTGCTGTTGCCGGATGCGCCGTGCCCCGCGGCGGTGGACATGCGCGGCGGCGCGCCGGGCACGCGCGACATCGAGGCGCTCGATCCGGTCTCGCTGGTCGATGGGGTGCATGGGATCGTGCTATCGGGCGGCTCGGTGTTCGGGCTCGATGCGCCGGGCGGCGTGGTCTCGTTCCTGTCGGCACAGGGACAGGGACTTCGTCTGGCGCCAGGATCGCCGCCCGTTCCGGTCGTGCCGGGCGCCATCGTGTTCGATCTGTCCAACGGCGGCGACAAGGAGTGGGGCGAGACGCCGCCCTATCGCGCGCTCGGCCGCGCGGCGGCGGAGGCCGCGTCGCGCGAATTCGCGCTCGGCAACGCGGGCGCCGGATTCGGCGCCACGGCCGGCGTCTACAAAGGCGGTCTCGGCAGCGCCTCCGCGGTGACGGAGGACGGTTTCACCGTCGGCGCCATTGTGGTGGTGAACGCGGTGGGCTCGCCGGTCATTCCGGGCACCGATGCGTTCTGGGCATTCCCGTTCGAGCAGGCCGGCGAATTCGGCGGGCGCCGCCCGGCAGCGGATTTCGCCGGCATCGATCTCGATTTGCCAGGCGATATGAAGGGCGCGCCGCGGCCGCTGACCAACACGACCATCGCCATCGTCGCGACGGACGCGACGCTGACGCGGGTGGAATTGAAGCGCATCGCGATCATGGCGAGCGACGGCTTCGCGCGCGCCTTGCGCCCGGTGCACACGCCGTTCGACGGCGACACGGTGTTCGCGCTGTCGACGGGCAAGTGCGCGATCGCCGAGCCGCGCCCGCGCGACGTGCTGCGGCTGGGCAGTCTCGCGGCCGACGTCCTGTCCCGCGCCATCGCGCGCGGCGTGTTCGAGGCCAAATCGCTGGGGCAGACGAAGAGCTATCAAGAGACGTTTTTGAGAGGATGACATGGACAGGGATTTTGGCGCGCCGCTTGCGCGGGCCGGCGCCGGCGAGCCCGCTGCGTCCGCTTTATCCGCTCGAACTGGTGAAGGACATCCACCCGCCGGTGCTCGCCTTCTATGGCGGGCTCGACAAGAACATCCCCATCTCGGACGTGGAGGACATGAAGGCGGCGCTGGCGCAAGCCGGTCACGGCCGCGACCGGATCGAAGTCTTCATGGACGCGCAGCACGGCTTCTTCGCCGACTATCGCCCGTCCTACAACGAAGCGGACGCGAAAGACGCGTGGAAGCAGATGCTGGCGTGGTTCAGGAAGACCGTGAAATGACTTTACCCTCCCCTTGAGGGAGGGTCGAAAAATCCGAAGGGTTTTTCGGGAAGGGGCTCATTCGAAGATCTCGGAGTGAGCCCCTCCCCGAAATTTGCTCCGCTGCGCTACGCAAATTGTCGACCCTCCCTCAAGGGGAGGGTGGTTATCTTACATACACCCGCACTTCGCTCGTGCCGATCGACGGGTCGGTGGTCGAGGAGACCGACAGACGCGTCGCCGGAACGCCCATATCCGTCATGGATCGCATGACGGATTGGGCGTGGCGCTGCGCCTCGGTCTGGGCGAGCTGCACGGAGGCCGCGGTGCCGCGCGTCGGCGAGACGGCGAGGACGTCGAAGCTCGCGCCGGGGCGCGCCTGCAGCGCCTGGGCGAGCGCGGTGTAGAGGATCTGCTGATAATCGACATTGGAACGGTCGAACTTGATCGTGACCAGCGCAGCGCCGCCGCCCATCGAGCTGCCATAGGCCGGCGCCGTCGCGATCATGCCGCTGCCGAGTTCGGCGCCGTAGAGTTCGCCGTTCTTGATGGCGGCGGCGAGCGTGGTGAGGTTGGCGCGCTCGTTGGCGACATAGGAGGTCTGGCGTTGCACGTTGTCGGAGGCTTCCATCATCAGCCGGTCGATCAGCACGATGGTCTGGTTGGTCTCGTCTTCCAGGGTCTTGAGCTGGCGGTGGTCTTCGTCGACCGCGCCCGAGACGTCGAAGGTCGCGTGCACGGTGTCGAGCACGTAATGGGCGCGGGAGGATTCGTCGGCGACCTGCGTGCCCAGCGCGTTGAGCGCATTGATGTTGCTGGTCAGCGTGTCCAGCGCGCTCTGCGCCGTGTTCCATTCGCTGACGAGTTCGGGATTGCCGCGCGTGGTGCCGATCTGCAGCCGCGTGGTGATGTGCGCCTTGGCTTCGTGGTAATCGGCGGCCGATTGGCCGGCGACCGATTTGAGTTCGCCGAGCTGCTGGGCGCTGGCGACGATCTTGTCCTGAAGGCTCGCGATCTCGCCGCGCAGGCTCTGGATCGTGTGGCTGACGACGGTGCCGGTATCGTTGCCCGGCTCGATGGCGATGGGCGTGATCGAGGCGGAGGTGCTGCCGCCCGAGACCGCCTGGCCGGCGGACGGGCCTTGCTGCGGCAGGGTGCCCACCATGCCGCCATTGCCGCCGGAAGAAGACGGAGAATAGGCCGGAGCGCCGCTGTCGGAGAGCGAGGTCGAGGGCAGGGTGCCCTGCATGTTGCCTGCGGGGATGGGTGCGGGCGCCGGGGCCGTCGTGCTGTCGTCCGGGCCGCCGAACAGCGCATCGTCGATGCTGCCGCAGCCGCCAAGCCCCAGCACCATCGCCGTCATCAGGCCGAAAAAGGCCAACGACCGACGCGTTCCCGCTGCCGAATATCCCGTCATGTCCCAGATTCTCCGCTTGGGCGAAGCCCGCACATTGCCCGATACGCCCGTCCACGCTCGGAGGCGCGGCAAAAAGCAGTCTTAAACAGCGGGCGCGGCGGGGACAAGGGCGGATTTGGGGCGGGAAGCGTGAAATTCCCTTTGCCGGAGCGGCGCTTGGCGCGCTTTTGATGGCCGCTGGGGCCCATTCGGCGCCGTCATGTCGCGTCCCGGCCGCGGCGCGGCGGAAGCGCTTGATATCGGGGCGTCGCCTCAATAGGTTCTGCGCCCTTGGAATGCGCCCGTAGCTCAGCTGGATAGAGCACCAGACTACGAATCTGGGGGTCAGGAGTTCGAATCTCTTCGGGCGCGCCAATCCCGTACCAAACTGCGAACTTCGGGTTTGTAGTCGCCTGTGGCGATTGCGGCGGCAAGAGCGTCGCGCGGGCCGGAGATGACCGCCCTTTCCCGATCCACCACGATTTCCGAGACCAGTCCCCTCACATAGCGGCGCTGCACCGGCGGCGGAGCTTCAAGGAGGCGACGCTTGAGACTGGCGGCAACCGCCTGAGATTGGGCTTTGGAAAGGGCGCGGCGGAGAGGGGGAGTTTCAACGTCCAGCAAGCTGAGCAGACGGATAGATTCGTCCCTCTTGGCTTCTAAGCCGTGCAAAGATTCCCGGAACAGAGAGGTATCCGAGACCGTGCCTTCGGCAAGGGCGCCGTACAGCCGCCCGATTTGCGTTGTGGTGTCCCTCATTTGTCTGTTGAGGGCAGACCGGCGCTGGAGGTCGCCGGAGGCGAGGCTCCGGCGATGCTTGTGTGCCTCGCGCAAGAGAGTCGGGAGCCGGTCCGGCGTCAGAAGCTGGTCGGCCAGCGCGGCGACAACCAGCCCATTCAATTGAGCTTCCGGGATAGCTATCGGGTTGGGGCAGGCCGAGCGGCCCTTGAGCCGGTTGCCTGCGCAAGCGTAGTAGCGATAGCGCCCGCCCTTGCCGGTGCGGATCATCATCGCCCCCCGCAGCTTTCGCAGCGGACAATGCCGGTCAGGAGAACTTCGCTGTTCGAGATGCGCGGCGGCGTGATGGACGGCCTGCGCTGATAGAGCCGGGCCTGTACGGCCTGAAAGTCTTTTGTCGAAACTATCGCTGGCGCAGGAACCGCTATCCATTCCTCTTTCGGCCTCGGCTTGAAAGTCCGGCTGTCGCGGCAATTGTAGTGATGCACCCCGATATAGGTCTCGCGGGTCAGGATATGATGGACCATGCCGGTATAGAACGGCTTGGATTGGCCGTTGGTCAGGTTCCGGCTGTTGAGCCAGGCCGCGATAGCTTTCACGCCCATGGGCCCGCTCGTCCCGTCACCCTCCAGGAACAGCTTGAAGACCAGGCGCACGATCTCCGCCGCCTTCGGCTCAACCTCCAGCCGCTTCTTGATCCGCTGGCCCCGCTTCTCAACTTCCACGGTGCGATAGCCAAAGGGTGGCTGAGAGCCGTTCCAAAAACCTTGCCGGGCGTTCTCCAGCATCGTGCGCGTGACATGTTTGGCGTTCTCCGCGCTGTTGAACGCATCCGATGCCGCGATGATGGTTTCGGCAAATTCGGCAGACGCGCCCTCGCCAAAGTCTTGCGTCATGGAGACAAGCGAGACCCCATGTTTTTGCAACCGCTTTTTGGAGACGACATATCCAGCGGTGTCGCGAAAGAAGCGGGACTGACTGTGAACCAACACAACATCGAAGGGCGAAGGATCGACACAGCCCGCTCCCATCATCCTCTGAAACTCAGGCCGCTTATCGTCGCGCGCGCTTGCGCCAGCGTCCACAAATTCCCGGATGATATGCCAGCCCCGCGCCTCGCAGTGGCGTCGTGCGTGCGCGAGTTGATCGGGAATGGAGATATCGTTTTCCGCCTGCCGGGTGGTCGAGACACGGGCATAGACGGCAACGCGTTTGCTCATGGTGGCAGTTCCTCGTTGTCGTTGGCGGCAACGGGCAAAGAGTCCAACAATTGCGCAAACACTTCAACTTCGACCATCTGGATGGGCAGGTCTGGCGGTATCTCGACCACGACTCCCAAGGGCTTGTATCGGCGTTCGTTGTCATTGGCGGGCAGGGGCCGCTTCTCGTGCGGGACGCTCATAGACCCAGCGCCCGCTTGCGCAGCTTGGCGGACACGTCCGCCTGCCAGATTTGAGGCGAATGATATCTATCCAATAGATATCCCAGGCGCCCCAATAGCTCTTCGAAGGTCACGGGATTTGCAGCGCGGCCCTCCGAAAGTGTGGCCGCGATGCCGTTCAAATGTCCGAACACGGAGCGCGTCTGACGTGCGAGCCGGTATTCGGAACCGGTGCGCAAGGGCGGCGGCGGCCGTTCGGGGGCCTTCGTTAGCTGGTCTGCGGTTTCAATGACGCCGCGCCACATTGGATGCAGCGGCCAGCGCGAACGGTTGGTGTCCTGTGAGGGTGTGCGCAGAGAGGTATGGTGCCGGGCGAGATGTCTGACCAAGCCGGGCAGATAGGCCTGCATCTGGTCAAGCGTTCCGATGCCAGCCTCTTTGAGGCGATCTCCGCGAACCTGGAACTCCGCGCGCCAAACGCCTTTGCGCGTTCCCCAGATATCGTACAGCCAAGTCTTCTCGCTTTGCTCTTCGATCTCGGCGACCTTGTCATAAACCCGGCACACAACGTCCGACCTGCCGAACTGGAACGATTGCGGCGTTTGATGCGCCCGCCATGTCGCGTCCTTGTCGGCCTGGCTGACAAAATCCTCGACGCGGAAGGCCGGTGCCCCAACCTCAAAATCGAAGGCCCCGTCAACGCGGCTGACGGTCTCGCGCCGTGTCTGCTTCGATCCTGCCCTGTCCCAAATCGCGCGGAATCGCCGCAAAGCAGCATGGAGACCGGAGGTCCAAAGCAGGTGCGAGCTGAACTGGACGTAGCGACGCGGGGCGATGCGCTCGCCAAGCTGGAGTGTGAACGCCTTGTTGCTGAGGGCCAAGCTGTAGGGCCGTTGTGCGCCTCGCCGCAGCGCGAACAACTCTCCGCCTAGCGCGATTTCCGCATGGGAGGCAGCGGGATCAGCGCGCAGCTTTTCTTTTTCGTAGCGCAGCCGGTCCCAGTCGATACCTATCCCGTCGAGGAAATATCCGACGTAGAGGCTATCGATACCTATGGCGCAGGGCGTGAAAGGGGGCCGGATATCTATCTCAGGGCTCATCGGCATAGCTCCCAGTGCGGTTTCGCGAGACCTCGCGAATCACCTTGCCGATGAGAGTTGTCCCCGACCGATGGCTATCAGTGTCAATAGGGAGGACTTGGGAGGAGCTACGGGATAGCTCCCGCTCCGGGCGCGGAATAGATATCTCAGTCATCGGCATAGATCTCTTGCTGGCGATTCGCACGCTGCGAATCACTCTGCCGATACGGGTTATGCGCCACCCGATAGTTATCGCGTCAAGAGGGCCGCCGTCTGGCAATTGCCGCTAATGTGACTTCTAAGCTCTGGGAAGTGTCTGATGCGGTGAAGATACTAGAGGATTGGGCATGTTCAAATTCTTCGCCATAGCAATGTGTGTTGCCCTATCCGGGAGTTGCGCGACTCCAGACGGCGCGGCTTGGCTGCCAGATGCGAAAACTGTTGCGAAACTGGAAAGCGTTGCCAAGATTCCAGGCGGTCCCGGCCGCGCGCCGACCCCGTTGACAAGTTACGCTCGATTTTACTGGGGGATCACCACAAATGGCCATCGGCGCATACGCGGCGTATTTTTGAATCCCGCCCTACCCTCATTTCGCCATAGGCCCGGTGTCTATCTTAGCGATGGGAGCGGCTTCATTCCCGCGCCGATGGATGGCGGTTGCAGCGTTGTCAATGTGATTTATGACGTGCAAACAGCGCAGGTCATCTCAATTTGGTGCAATGGCTACGCCTGAAAGACTATCTTTAGACCGTAGCACTACCGGTCGTCTGGTGCCCTTCCGATAACTCTCAATAGCTCTCCAGGACGGGTTGGATATAATGATTTCCTCGGCACCAGACATCTAGGCTGCACCGCGCGCAAGCGGGCACGTCAATTAAGGGCCGTCCGGCGCCCTGTTGGGAGTGAGCCGCTAATCCCGACGCTGGCGGACAGGACCGGGCCATGTATTTACAGCCCCCCGTGTTACTTGGACGGGAAAGATTTGCTGCCATGCCAAACGTGGGAGGCTCACAGCCACTTGGGCATAGCGATTGGGTCCACACAATCAGGGACCGGCGCGTCCGTTTTGGCATCAGTCGCGCGAGAGGCAGAGAATTTTCCTGTAGCCGGGCTGCTCGCGGAACATGTTGACGAACTGGCGCCGTTTCTCGGTGATACTACTGCGATCTTGCGACGATACCTATCCGCTGGAAAGCGTGTCGTGATCGAGGGGTCACAAGGCTTTGGCCTCTCTGTATTGCACGGCGGCTATTGGCCGAAGGCGACGGCGCGGGACACTACCGCCGCTGGTTTTATTTCCGAGGCCGGTATCAGTCCTTTAGATGTCGATGACGTAACGATGGTGCTCAGGTGTCACCCAATTCGGGTCGCCGGCGATTCCGGCACTCTTTTTCGAGAAACGACTTGGAACAATATTTCGGCTGAGAGTGGCTGCCCATTCGCGCTCGCGGAGTACACAACAGTTACGAAAAAACTCCGCAGAGTCGGTCAGTTTGATGCCGAACTTGTTCAACGAGCCATCGCGGTCAATCGCCCGACGCGGATTGTTCTCAATCATTTGGACTATATCGACTGGAGCGTTCGAACTACGCATATAAGCGTGCGGGCGCGCGACTTTATCGAAGAAATTGAAGAGCGCATTGGACAAAGAATCGATTGGGTAGGCGTAGGACCGGATAAGCTTATTGCGGCATCATCTTTCATCAGCAACGCCGATCATTCGTCGGCGGCAAACTGAGTTGGACGGAAATTCCGATGACCGACACAGCAATTCCGGCAGAGCGCCCTTTCGCTGAAAATGAGGAAGAGGCGAGGGAGCGCGCGCAGCAGCGTTATTCCGTGGACCCTTTTGCCGAAATCAAGCCCTCGCTACTCTCGTCTGCCGATATTTCGCGATATGTTAACGAGACGGGGATGCTTTTCCCGTTCGACAAGACGAAGCTCAAAAGTGCTTCTTATGAAGTCCGGCCAGGCGGCAAATTCATATATTGGCAAAAAAAGGATGGAAAAACCTGTAAGGTTGAAAAGACAATCACAAAATCTACCAGTTCGCTGGTGCTTCCCGCAAACTCGATCAGCTATATTCAAGCCGAGCCATATTTCCGCCTGCCTCTTTACATAGCTGTTCGTTTCAATTTGCGTATCAAGCATGTGCATCGCGGAATTCTTTTAGGCACGGGGCCAATTGTCGATCCAGGATTTTCAGGCCAACTGCTTATCCCCATTCATAACCTTACTTCCACGGATTATGAGATCAATCTCAATCCCGCGGACGAAGACGACGGATTGATTTGGATAGAGTTTACGAAAACGACGTTTGATGCTTCACGTGACAACTTGGCGAAATTTGATCAGAACAAAAAAGACAAATCGCCGAACTACTATCTGCACGAAGCCAATGGAGGAAACCCGATCCTAAGTTCCATCCACGATGGGATTGAGGATGCTAAAGCGCAAGCTCAGAGCGCAGCCAAATCGGCGACCTCTTTGAGGAACCTTGGCATTGTAGCAATCGTCGCTGTTCTTGTTGGAATTAGCGCATTGGTTTTGAGTGGGTACAATATTGCAAGCGGTTCCCTGTCACTATCTACCTCGGTCCGGCAAAACATGCTCCCTCTCGCTACAAGTGAGCAAAGACATGAGCAGGACTTGGTCTCTTTGAGACAGGCGCTCGACGAGGAAACAGCCAAGAACGTTGCGCTAGTCGCTTCGTTGAACGCGTTAGAGCATCATATACAGGCTGTTGAATTGAAACAGCGCATCAGACCTCGTGGCCATCGCCACTAGATATGAAGATGTTAGCGCCGTGTCTAGGTTCACTTCTTATGCCAAGCGTAGGCTTCGTAAGCTCTATCAGATTTTGGTGCCCATGTGAACTATCGCCATGCCTTCCACGCCGGAAACCACACAGAGGTCTTTAAGCACGCGGTCTTGGCGATCCTCGTCTGTCGCCTACTGAAGAAGTCGCGCCCCTTTGCGGTCATAGATACACATGCAGGTATCGGTGTTTACGACCTCACCTCGGAACAGGCACGAAAGACAAA
Organism: Rhizomicrobium sp.; assembly: GCA_036268825.1. Lineage (GTDB taxonomy): Bacteria > Pseudomonadota > Alphaproteobacteria > Micropepsales > Micropepsaceae > Rhizomicrobium. Next base: position 25,986 of record DATATK010000192.1, read on the forward strand.
TGAGGCGCTAAGCGGAATCGGAAAGATATTTTACAAATCTGTACCGTCCGCCGAGGCCTACTTGCGGATCGTGCGTTCTCTCAACCAGGATGGTCTTACGCGCTATCCGGGTTCACCAGCCATCATTCGCTCGCTATTGCGTCCGCACACGGATCGTCTCGTCGCTAACGAATTACACGATGAAGATGCGGTTCATTTGCGGTCGGCCTTCCGGGGCGACAAGCAGGTATTGATTCACAATCGCGATGGCTACGAGGCCATGCTTGCGTTTGTTCCGCCGCTTGAACGACGAGGCCTCGTATTTGTCGATCCGCCATTTGAGTCGAAAGCAGAATTCGAGACCTTGGCTGCGAAGCTGATTGCGGCATATAGAAAATGGCCAACAGGCATTTTCGCGGTCTGGTATCCCATAAAAGATCGGGACCCATCTCGGCGCTTTCTAGGAGAACTTCGCGCGTCGGGAATACTAAGATGCTTGTCAGCGGAGTTCTTGCTCTATCCGATGGACGGAGCAGCACTAGCTGGCAGTGGTATCCTCATCATCAATCCGCCTTGGCTGTTGGATCAAGAGATAATGACTCTTTGTGTTGAACTGACCGATGCGTTTGAAGCATCCGAAGGCCGGTGGTCTGTCGAATGGATATCGCAGGCGTAGAGTATCGCAACTAGGCTCGAGCTACTGGGCACGTTCCCCTGGAACCAATTCATCCTCTTCCATGGCGTGAATGGCAATTATCAGGTCACGCCAACGCCGAGACGTTCCGTCGTCGCCACGCTGGAAAGCCTTCCAAGCGCGTTCGTCAATAAGTTCAAGGGCTCGCGCACTACCGTAGCGTTTCACAAGACTAATCCCTCGATACCAGGTCTGCCGAGCTAGGGGATACACAATTGCGTCCCCATCACCTTCATACTCGACGGCGGTGGCGGCGACGCCTCCCTTCCGTATCCTCCAAAGGACGGTTTTCTTTGTCATGCCAGGAGTTTACTACCTTTGCTCTCAAGCTTTCTACCTCGGGCAACCGCCGCCGATTCGCGGCCTTTCCGCTAGCTGCGATCTTGGCTGGAGGCACATTGCGAAACCTGCCCGATGCTGGATCGGGAAAAAATCGTCCCCCAAGTGTATGCGGTCGGCTTCTGCGTGCTAGACACTAAACCCATGGCCATACGGCAAAAAAGTGACGCACAGCCGCTGGGGCGCCCGCGCAAGGGTCCACTAAAGCCCACCCAAATCGTGTCGAGCGTAAGCGAACCTGCGCGTATAATTTTTTTGGATATCGAAACTACGGGTCTTAGCCGCTACTACGATGAACTTACGCTTGTGGGTTACGCCATCGATGGCATGTACCACGTCCACATTGCTGGAGATGACCCAGAACACCTTCGAAACGCATTGGCTCAGGCTGCCACGCTTGTTACATTTAACGGAACGCTATTCGATATTCCTTTTCTAAAAAAGACTTTTGGTGAGATCAGCCTGCCCGGTACCCATATTGATCTTCGGTACGTTGGCCGAAGGGTTGGTCTCGCCGGTGGTCAAAAACAAATTGAACGAGAATTAGGCATTGTTCTTCGCGAGGGCATTGAAGACATCGGCGGTCGCGAGGCCGTTTTGTTGTGGCATCAATACCTTCGTGGAGACAAACCGGCCTTACGAAAATTAATCGCTTACAATGAAGCCGATGTACGTGGTATGCACGCCATCCTCGACCACGTCCTCGGCCGCTTGGAACTTCCCGCTGATTTGTTTTTCGAGTTGCCGCGGTTCTCAAACGGACTTCGAGGTGTTGGGAGGGCGGCGGAACTCGCGGCTGAGCTGCCAGATGCCGCACGACTAGGTCGAAGGTTTACGTCATTTACGTCTCTTTTCGAAAGAACGCCCGGCGCTGGTGCGAGGGTTGTAGGTATAGATTTGACTGGGTCGGAGAAGCGGGCTTCTGGCTTTTGTGTTTTGCGGGGTGGCTTTTGCGAAACCAGCCTTCTCGCGACTGACGAAGAAATAGTGTCGGCAACATTGAGCGCGCAGCCAGCGATAGTCTCCATTGACTCTCCGTTGTCCCTACCACGCGGACGGATGCATGTAAGAGACGACGACCCAGGGCGTGACAGGTTTGGGATTATGCGCATATGTGAACGCACGTTGAAAAAAAGGGGGGTCAACGTATACCCATGCCTTCTTCCAAGCATGCAACGGTTAACTCAGCGCGGAATGGAATTGGCTACTCGCTTTCGTAAAATCGGCATTCCCGTAATCGAGAGTTATCCGGGAGCCGCACAAGACATAATGGGCATTCCCCGAAAGGGCGCAGGCGAAGAACTGCTGCAACAGGGCTTAGCGAATTTCGGCCTCACGGGCGCCTTTGTATCGGAAAAAGTAAAGCATGATGAACTTGATGCGATAACGTCCGCAGTTGTCGGGTGCTTTTTTTTGGCTGGAAAGTATGAAGCGCTACGCGGCCCAGAGGAAGGTGCGCTCATCATTCCGGATTTGAACGCAGAGCTGGGGGCATGCGTAATAGGTTTAAGTGGCCGCATCGGTTCCGGGAAGACAACGGCAGCAAGATTTATCGAAAAGCAGGGCTACAGTTATACTCGGTTCAGCGAAGTGATAGACGATGTAATTGCATCTAGTGGTGTCGTAGCTAATAGAGATACGAG
>DATATK010000193.1:0-5901 GCA_036268825.1 Rhizomicrobium sp.
CACGTCGCGCGCGAAATCGTAATAGAAGCCGTCCTCGATCGCGGGGCCGATGGTCACCTGCGTGCCGGGATAGAGCGCCTGCACCGCCATGGCGAGGACATGCGCCGCGTCGTGGCGGATCAGTTCGAGCGCCTCGGGATCTTTCCGGGTGATGATCCGGAGCTTCGCGTCTTCCTCGATGGGACGGAACAGGTCCCACTCCTTGCCGTTTACCTCCGCGGCGAGCGCGGCTTTCGCCAGGCCCGGGCCGATGGAGGACGCGATCTCGCCGGGGGTGGTGCCGCGCGCGACCGTGAGCGCCTTGCCATCCGGCAAGGTGACGGACATCTGGGACGCGGAATCGGCGGCGGACACGGCTTTCTCCAAGGTTCGATGACGTGGGATATCTAATAAAGGGCATGTTCCCGCCAAAGCAAGCGAATGGCTGCCTTGCTTGCGCCACGGCGCAAGGCGAGAATGCCGCGATGGCCGGGGAGCGAGGCTGAGCATGAGACGGATAGTGTTGGTATCGTCGCTGGGGATCGTGCTGCTGGGACCGCTTCCGGCCTGCGCGCAACAGGACACCTATCAATCCATCATGGCCGATTGCGGCGGGCGCATTCCGGGACGGGTGGTCGATTCCTGCCTGGAGCGCGTGCGGGTTCTGGACGAGACCAATCCGTCGCGCGCGCTGCAGCTCGAAGCGCAATTGTCCATCCGCGCCGAACGCATCCGCCAAAATCGCGACACGGACGAAGGCTACGGCCAGCAGCCGGGCTACGGCGGACAGCAAGATGGCCAAGGCGGCTATGGCCCGCCGCCGGGATACGGCAGCGGACAAGGCTCGTACGGTCAGGGCCCGCAGCCGGGTTACGATCAGGACACGCAACCGCCGCCATCCGGTTATGACGATGAGCAAGGCCCGCCGGACAATGGCAATGGCGATCAGCGCCCGGGCTATGGCGATCAGGGCCCGCCGCCGGCTCCCAACTACGGCGATCAGTCGCCGCCCAATTCCGGCCCGCCCGAAGCGCCGCCGCCGGGTTACGACCGCGACCAGGGCGCCTCGCCGCAAGATGGCGCGCCGCCGGACGAATCGAACGCCCCGGACAACCAGCCCGTGCCCGACGAGAGCACCGGCTCGGACGACGCAACCCCACCGGCCGACAACACCAGTCCCGATTACGATCCGGGTCCGCCCAATATCGATCCCGGCCCGGATGACGGCCCGCCGCCACGGCCCAGCGACGACGGCCCGCACACATGAGGAAGCCGCCCATGAAGTCTCTCGCCCTCGCGATCGTCCTGCTCGCCGGTCCGGCTTTCGCCGACACCAGCCACACCTGCCTGCGCTCGATGGATATCGACCACACCTCCGTGCCGGACGGCAGGACACTGCTGTTCCACATGAAGGACGGGCATGTCTGGAAAAATGCGCTGATGAACGACTGCCCCGGGCTGAAATTCAACGGCTTCATCTATGACGCGAGCCCGAACGGCGAGATCTGCGGCAATCTCCAGACGATCCGCGTGCTTCACACCGGCTCGGTCTGCATGCTGGGGCCGTTCACCCCGGCGCCGTCGGCCGTGCATTAGAGCGCGATCCCGCGAAGTGGAAGCCGGTTCGCGTCAGATCGCGCGACAATCCAAGGAACGCCCGCCCTTCAACAAACGTTGATCTGGGCAGTCCCGCCGTTGCGCGCAGCACCGCCGGGCGTGACACTGGGATTCGTGCGAGGGGCGCACAGACAAAGGAGGTCGTCATGAAAACCATGGTGATCGCAGCAGCGTTGATAGTCGTAGCCGGCGCGGCAAGCGCGCAATCGAGCATGTCGGCCACCACGGCCGGCGGCACCTGCCTTCAGACACGCGACATCGACCATACCCACGCGGTCGATGCCAACAACGTGCAGTTCTTCATGCGGGGCGGCGCGGTCTGGAACAACGCCCTGCCAGCGCCCTGCCCGGGCCTGAAGATGCACGGCTTCAGCTTCGTGGCGCACGACACCGACGAAGTCTGCTCCAACGGCCAGGGCATCCGCATCCTGGTGACCGACCAGGTCTGCCAGCTGGGCGCCTTCACCAAGGTCGCGCCGGCGCACTGAACACACACAGCCAGGTTGTGCGGGAAAGGGCCGGAGCACTTCCGGTCCTTTTCGTTTGTGCTAAATCATAAGAGGGCGCGGAGGGGCACGAAATGGAACTCGAACTCAAACTGGAATCCGAAGAGCTGGGCGCGCTGGTCGCCATCACGGTGGTGATCATCTCGGTCTTCCTCGCGGTCGTGAAGCTGAAGGACGAGAACACCATCCAGGGCATGCAGCACACGCAAGTCGCCGCCGTGGACACCTGGAACCAGTACCAGGCCGAGCGCATCAAGCTGCACACCGACGAGAACGATTCCGCCTCGCTGAAACTGCACGCCGGTTTCGGCGGCGCCGATGCCGCGGCGCTCGACGGCGAAGCCAAACGCCTGCAGTCGAAGATGCAGCACTACGACAGCGAATCCGGCGCGCTGATGAAACAGGCCAAGGCGGACGAAGCGCGCTACGAGACGCTCGAATTCCGCCACGATCAGTTCGACATGGCCGACGCGCTCTGCTCCCTCGCGCTGGCGCTCGCCGCCGTCGCCGCCCTCACCGCGCGCCGCTCGCTGCTCTACATCAGCTGGGGCGCGGGCGCCTGCGGCACGGTGCTGGGCCTCGCCGGCATGATCGGCTGGAGCCTGAACCCCGAATGGCTTGCGCAGTTTTTGGGATAGACGCGCCGCAAACCCAGCCCGACACATAAGCCCAACAAAGCGAAGGCCTCGCGCGCGGCCGCGCGGCAAGGCCTCACCTGGTTGCTTCGCTACGCAGCAGGCCAGCGGAAGACCGTCACGGCCAACCACAGGCACTCTCGCTTCAACCGCCACGGTCCTCGCCCGAACGGCGCCTTCCCCGGTGCCACCCGGTTTCGGCTCCCCATCCGCAGCACGGGCGCACGCAAGCTTGCACCCTCACCTGTATGGTCTTGCGGCGTCGCTACGTCATGGCAGGCGAATCTCCTCAAACTCTGCACCTAGAAGTAGAGTACTAGAGCGAGGATGTAAAGCCCGTGGATAGGATTTTTGTGACAGATTGTCAGTTCTTCTTTCCTCCCCCGCTTTGCGGGGAAGGTGGACGCCGCGCGCCTTCGCGCGGCAGACGGAAGGGGTGGCTGCGACCGAGACAGCTTGTCTCGATCCCTCACACCCCCTCCACCACTTCGTGGTCCCCCTCCCCCGCAACGGCGGGGGAGGAAAACAGGCGTTACTTGTTGCCGTAGATGTTGATCGTCACGGCGTTCTTGCCGAGGGCGTGGCAGCGCATCGTGACGCGATCGACGTTGCGGGCGACGCCCGGCATGTCGATGCGATAGGTCTGGTCCTGGTGCAGCGGCTGATCGTTGTTGAGCGAATACGGGCGCGTCACGCCGTTGGCGAAGCGCACGTTGACGCGCTGGCAGATCGCGTCGCCGCTGATCGGGCGGAAGCCGAGTTCGGTGACGTGACGGCCGGCCGCGCCGGCGGCGCCGCTGTCGCGATCGTCGTGGCCGGCGAATCGCGCGCTGCCGATCTTGACCCAATCGTTGGGCATGCGCCATTGCGCGAGCGCGGGGCTCGCCGTGACGGCGATAGAGGCGACCATCGCCAATGCAAGCAATCCTGATTTCTTCATCGTTTTTCTCCTTGAATGCCGCCAAACCCGATAGGAGTCTCGGCGTTCCCGCCTGAACGACGGCTGAACGGGACACATCGTCCCCGGTTTAGAAATGGCGCGTGAGAAATTCTGCGCGCACATGCGCGCCCTCGCCCCGAAGGAGAACGCGCAAGACGGCGTGGCGTTGCGCGCGCTACAAAATCCCGCCGCGCCAGCGGACGCGGCCGAAGAGCATGTTGGCGGCTTTTTCCGGGGTTGAGAATTCCGGTTTGGCTTCGGTCTTCACGGTGGCCAGCGCGACGCGGCCGTCGAGATAGAGCTTGACGGATTTGGTCAGCAGCCGGCCATCGAGCGTGAGGATGTGGAAGCCGTCGACCACGCGCTCCAGTCCGGTTTCGACGAGCATCACGTCGCCGTCGTTGATGTCGGGCGCGTTCTCGTCGCCGCGATTGAAGACGGCGCAGAGCCGGTCTTCCGGCACGCGGATCGCCGCCTGCAGCCAGGCGCGCGAAAACGCGATGCGGTCGCGCACGTCGTCGGCCATCGGATAGGCGCCGGGGCCGGAATGGGAATCGCGCTCCACCACGCGGATGGAGGCGTAACCGCCTTCCGCTTCGCCGAGGCGGGAGTGCCCCTCGCCCGTCGCCAGCCATTCCAGCGAGATGCCCTTGGCCTGCGCCAAGCGGCCGATCAGTTCGAAGGGCGGCTTGGCGCGGCCGCCGATATAGGAGGCCAGATGTTCGGGGGTGACGCCGGCGATGGCGGCGGCGTCCGGGCGCGAATCGAACATGTCGAGCAGGTAGCGGATGCGCTCCCCCAGCTCGAGCCGGAAGACGGCGGCGCCGTCTTCAAGGCCGGTTTTAGGTTTTTCTTTAGGTTTTCTACCCGTCATCTAAAGTATCTCGAACAATCCCTCTTGACTCCCGGTTGCATCCACGGATATCTGTGCTTTAGTAGATAACGAAACGTACCAACTAAGCCAAACATTATCCACCCCGTGGAAACCCGTGATGCGTGAGAAGAGTCCCGCCGCCAAAAGGCGCCAGACCAAAGCTTTATCGGGGTGGCACCCCGAGGACGTCAAGGCGGCCATCCGCAAGAAGGGGATGTCGCTCACCGCCCTCTCGGTGAAATCTGGATACAGCAATTCCTACCTGCGCGGGACTCTGATCCGCCATCGCCCGCATGGCGAGACCATCATCGCCGGCTTCCTGGACGTGTCACCCGCGGAGATCTGGCCGGATCGCTATGCCAAGACCCGCAAGTCCAAGAACGGGCGCGCCCGGAAGCGGAAAGGCTGATGCCGCGGCGTCCTGACGAACAAAACGGGGACGACGAGGCACGTGACGCCGCTGCCGGCCATTCGCCGGCGCCGCCGGAGTTGCTGGCCGTGCACTATCACACCGGCTCGCTCGCGGCCGCGCCGCTGCATCCTCATCTGAAAGCGCTGCTGAAATTCTGGTCCGCCAAACGCGGCGATCGCGCGATGCCGCGGCGCGCGGACCTGCCCGTCTACGATCTCAAGCCGTGGTTCGGCTATCTCGCGATCCTGGAGCCGGCGCCCGGCACGTTCCGCTTCCGCCTCGGTGGCACGGAATTGATCGGGCGCTTTGGCCGCGAAGTCACCGGCCTCACGCTCGCCGACATCGCGCCCGATCTGCGCAAGGCGCTCGCCGGCCAGCTCGATCTGGCGACCGCGAAGCAGGCGCCCGTCGCCGCCGCCACGGTTCTGCGCTTCGAAGGCCGGCGAACGCTGTGGTCCGAACTGGTTCTGCCGCTGGCAGGCGGGCGCGCGGGGCCGGCTGTGATGCTGCTGGGCAGCTATCCGGCGAAGCCGCCGTGACGGGAGGCATCCAATCGCCACGCCCGCGCGTTATTCCCATCGGCGGGAGGCGCATCCGGAAAAACCCAAGGAGATGAATGTGAACAGCAAGATTCTGGCGATTTCGGTTGCCCTGGCCGCCGCGGCGGCGCTTTCGGGCTGCGCTTACGACCAAGGCCCGCATGGCGCGACCGTCGCGGTCGGCGTGGCCCCGGGCTACGACTACTATGACGGGTATTACGACGGCTATTACGGCCCGTTCTACGACGGCTATTGGGGCGACGACGGCGCGTACTATTATGCCGACAGCGGCCACGCCTGGCATCGCGACGACGGCCATCATTTCAGCCACAGCATGAGCAGCGGCTTCAGCCACGTCCACGGCTCGGGCGTGCACCGCGAACACTGACGGCAACACAG
>DATATK010000194.1:0-4007 GCA_036268825.1 Rhizomicrobium sp.
GGGCGGAAGATGTGGACGATGACGTCGCCCGCATCGACGAGCGCCCAGTCACCCTGCTGCGCGCCGCTCACCGGCCGCGTGCCGTAGCCCGCTTTCTTGAGGCGCCGCGCCAGATGCTCGGCGATGGAGGCGACATGGCGCGAGGAGCGGCCCGTCGCGATCACGATGGCGTCGGCCAGCGAGGAGCGGCCGCCCAGTTCGATGGTCGAGATGTCTTCGGCCTTGTCGTCGTCGAGCGAGGTGATGATGCGCGAAAGAAGCGTAAGCGCTTCTTTCTCGGGTTTGGTCGGGCGCTTGGGTGCGCTGGTCTTGCGGGCGGGAATCTTAAGGCCTCCACTCACGTTCAGATGAAACGCGCGGGCTGTCTGTGCCGAACTGTTCCGCCAGGGACCGCGCTCCTTGATGTGCAAGGCCAGCCTATCACGCGGGCAGCATGCGCAACAATGCCTCGCCGTGATGGAGTTTTGCGCGGATTGCGGTCGAACTGGCGTTGCTGCGCGGGCCATCCAGAACGATGAACGCAGGCGGTTTGGCGCGGGCGAATCCGGCGACCGAGGCCGGATCGCGCCGGGCAGAGGCAAAACGCTGCATCGGTTTGGCGCTGAGCGGCGCCAGGATCGAGCCTGGCCGCATCACCACCGCGATGGGCGCCAGGCGCGCGATATCCGCCCAGCGCTTCCAGCGGCGGAACCCGGCGAGATTGTCCGAGCCCATCAGCCAGACGAAATGCACGCCCCGGAAGCGGCGCTTGAGCGCCGTCAACGTGTCGATCGTGTAACGCGTGCCGAGCGCGGTCTCGACATCGATCACGACGATGCGCGGGTTGTTCTCGAACTTGCGCGCCGTCTGCGCCACGCGCTCGGTGAGCGGCGCCATGCCGGCGGTGGGCTTGAGCGGGTTCTGCGGCGCGACCAGCCACCAGACATAATCCAGTTTCAACTGCTTTAACGCGACGTCGCTGACGTGAAGATGTCCCTCATGCGCCGGATTGAATGATCCCCCGAGCAACCCGATAGTCATTCCCGGCGCGATGGGCCCGGGCGGCTTGAGCCAGTGGCTGCGGGCGCGGTGCATGTTACCCTCGGTCCGGCGACCAGCTTCTTTCGGGCGTGTTCTTTTTCTTCTCTTTCGTCCGGCGCTTCTCGATCAGCTTGGCGAGTTCGCGCAACACCACGTCCACGCCTTCGCCGGAGACGCCGGACATGGTGAGGACTTCGACGCCGCTCGCTTTTTCCAGCGCGGCGCGTTTCTTGGCGAGCGCGGCTTTGGGGATCGAGTCGATCTTGTTGAGCACCAGGATCTCCGGCTTCTCGCCGAGGCCGTTGCCGTAGGATTCGAGTTCGCCGCGGATGACCTTGTAGTGTTTGGCGATCCCGCTCTCGGTGCCGTCGATCAGATGCAGGATGGCGTTGCAGCGTTCGGCGTGGCCGAGGAATTTGTCGCCGAGCCCCGCGCCCTCATGCGCGCCTTCGATCAGGCCGGGCAGATCGGCGACGACGAAATCGGTCTTGCCGGTGCGCACCATGCCGAGCTGCGGGTTGAGCGTGGTGAAGGGATAATCCGCGATCTTGGGGCGCGCCGCAGAGACGCGCGACAGGAAGGTCGACTTGCCGGCGTTGGGCAGGCCGATCAATCCGATATCGGCGATCAGCTTGAGTTTGAGGATGATGGCTTTTTCTTCGCCCGGCTGTCCGGGGTTGGCGTGCCGCGGGGCGCGGTTCGTTGCGCTCTTGAAATGCGTGTTGCCGAAACCGCCATTGCCGCCCTTGAGCAGCTTGATGCGGTCGCCGTCATGGGCGAGATCGGCGATGGGCGTCTCGCCGTCTTCCTCGTAGATCTGCGTGCCGATGGGCACGCGCAGGATCGCGTCCTCGCCGGCGGCGCCGCTCATGTCCTTGCCCATGCCGCCTTCGCCGTTCTTGGCGAAGAGATGCTGGCGATAGCGGTAGTCGATCAATGTGTTGAGATTGTCGACCGCTTCGGCCCAGACATCGCCGCCGCGCCCGCCATTGCCGCCCCACGGCCCGCCGAACTCGATGAATTTCTCGCGCCGGAACGCGACGCACCCGTTCCCGCCGCCGCCCGAGCGGATATAGACCTTCGCTTCGTCAAGAAATTTCATCGCACGGCTTCCACAAAAAGATTTTGCACGCGGAGCCGCGGAGGCGCGGAAGAGAAAAGCTTTACGCATCTCTCTCCACCGTCACGGCCGGGCGCGTCCCGGCCACCCATAACCGCGGTCTGAGACAGTGCGTCGAGACCGTGGTTATGGATGGCCGCCACTTGGGCGGCCATGACGGTTGAGGCGTGAGCGGCGGTGTGTGTTACCTGCTCACCTCCTCTGCGGCTCTGCGGCTCTGCGTGAATCATTTTTACTTTCTTCATGCCGCCTCAGCTTGCTTTCGCGTTTGGGCGAAGTCCGCCTGGGTCAGGGTCACGAGATGGCAATAGACGGCATGACCACGCGCCGCGCAATCGCGCTGTTCCGCCCCCGCCATCACGCAGCCGAGCTTGGCCAAGACGCGGCCGGAGGCCGGATTGTCGTGATACCAGCCCGCCACCAGCCGCTCGATCTTGAGGTCGCGGAAGGCGAAACTGACCAGCCGGCGCGCGGCTTCTGTTGCGTAGCCGTGTTTCCAGAACGTTTGGCCCAGCCAGTAGCCGAATTCGAAATGGCCCGCCTCGCGCAAGTGAAGTCCGATGCCGCCCATCAGCGCGCCGTCCTGTTTGCGCGTGATGAGGAAGTTGAAATCGGTGCCGGCGGCTCTGGCGTCCGTCGCCTTGGCGATGAAGGCCTGCGCGTCGCCGAGCGCGTAGGGATGCGGCAGGCGCCCCAGATTCTTCGCCACCTCCCAGACATTGGCGAGCGGCACGATGCGCTCGGCATCCTCGCTCCGTGGCGCACGCAACAGCAATCTTGCAGTTTCCAACTCGGTACACGACATGACACGTCCCCCCTTTGGCCCATTGGCGCGGGCGCGAGGGAATAAAAAAGGGAAGATGGCGGACCATCTTCCCTCGCATGATGTGCCGCCAATTGCTTGGCGGCTGGTTTTGGCCGCCTATCCCGCTTTTTCCGTCGCCGGCGCGTTCACGACCGACACGAAGGTGCGGCGCTTGTAGCCGGTGCGGAATTGGACATGGCCGTCTTGCGTCGCGAACAGCGTGTGGTCCTTGCCCATGCCGACATTGTCGCCGGGATGGAACTGGGTGCCGCGCTGACGCACGATGATATTGCCGGCAACGATGGCCTGGCCGCCGAACAGCTTCACGCCGAGCCGCTGGCCCGCGCTGTCGCGCCCGTTGCGCGACGAGCCGCCTGCCTTCTTATGCGCCATGGGTGTCTCCCGTGGAAATCCCGGTGATCTTGATCTTGGTGAAGGGCTGGCGATGGCCGCGCTTCCTGTGCGTGTTCTTGCGGCGCTTCTTCTTGAAGGCGATGACCTTCTCGCCCTTGCCCTGCTCGACGATCTCGGCCGTGACCGAGGCGCCCTTGATGAGCGGCGCGCCGTGCTTGGGGGCATCGCCGCCCAGCATCATCACGTCGCCGATCGTCAGCGTGCCGCCGGCATTGCCGACGAGCTTCTCGACGACGAGAACGTCGTCTTTCGCCACTTTGTACTGCTTCCCGCCGGTGCGGATAACCGCGAACATGGTCTCAAGTCCTTGAAATCATTGCAAAACCCTAGAGGCACCTGCCGCGCGGGAGCCGGGCAATATACTGAGGGAAAGCCTAGGGTCAAGCGGCGAGGCTGGTTCCCGCTGCTACAGGTTAAGAGAAGTGCCTAACTCGAGACAGAACTATAAGATTCGGGAGGATTCGGAGAATTCCAATCTCTAATTGAATGGACATCCCATGACAGTTCGATTGCACATAGTTCGACCTCAGAACAGTTTGGAATCGGTTCTAACTGAATGCGTGAAATTATCTGAATGCCAAACCTTGGGTGTAGCTGTTGCTTATGTGTCTACTTACGGGCAGCGATTTCTTCAAAGCTTGGCGAAAA
>DATATK010000195.1:0-15763 GCA_036268825.1 Rhizomicrobium sp.
CATTCGCGGGCCATGACAATTGAGGAAAGTGTTGAGAACCGGTCGCTTTCCGCGTCCTCCGCGGCTCTGCGTGAATCGACTCTTTTGAAACGAAAAACGGCCCGGCTTGAGGGCCGGGCCGTTTCCGTTTGCAAATCGCCAGCGATCAGAACTTCTGGCTGAAGGTGACGCCGATGGTGCGCGGCTGGGCGGGGAGGATGTAGGGCTCCTCGCCGCAGGTGCCGGGCGTGCATTCGGCGTAGCGGCCGAGCTCCGCGCGCTCGTCGGTCACGTTCTGCACGTAGAGCGCCACGGTCCAGTTGTCGCGCTCGATGCCGCTGTTGAAGTCGAAGGTGGTGAAAGGCTTGTTCTTGCCCAGCAGCGAACGCTCGTAGAGGCGCAAGTCAGACCACGTGCCGCTTTCATGCACGAACGAGCCCTGCACATGGGCGTTGAAGTCGCCCATGTTGAAGTCGTAGCGCGCGGTGCCGTTGACCTTCCACAGAGGCGTGATCGGCAATTGCGTGCCGGCCGGTGCGTTGGCCACCGCGTTGGTGCAGACGATGGTCGCGTCACGGCAGAACGGCTTGGTCAGGCTGCCGTCGTTGTAGGCGCCCGCGGTGGACAGGGTCAGGCTGTCGATCGGGACCCAGGTGATGTCGAACTCGGCGCCCTTCACGCGCGCCGATCCGCCGTTCTCGATGATGGTGACGGAGTTCGGCCCCAGGAACGGGAACTGGAAGTTGTTCCAGTTCTCCCAATAGAGCGCGCCGTTGGCGCGCAGGCGGCCATCCAGCCAGCTGGTCTTCCAGCCGACCTCGTAATTGTCCAGCGTGTCCTGCGCGTAAGGCGCGAAGGGATGGCCGGTGGCCGGATCGGTGACGCGGTTGGCGCCGCCCGGGCGGAAGCCCGTCGAGTAGGTGGCGTAGAGCATCTTGTCGTCCGTCACCTGCCAGGTGAGGTTGACCTTGTGCGTCTCGCCATTGCCCTTGGCTTCGGCGTTGAGGTCGGTGCAGGGCCCGTTGTCCACCGAGGTGGGCGCGAAGCACTTCGAGGCCTCGTAGCTCGCGAAGCCGAAGAAGCCCTTCAGCGTATTGTCGTAGCTGTAGAGGCGGAGGCCGCCGGTGAGGGTGAGGTTCGGCAGGATGTCGAACGAGGCCTCGCCGAAGGCTGCATAGTCCTGGTCCTGGCGCTCCTGGTCGGTCAGCCACAGCGTGTTCGGCCAGCCATCGACAGACGTGACGGGCTGGCCCGAGCCGGGGCTCGCCAGGTCTTCGATCACGTAATCCTGCAGGATGTAGTGCTTTTGCTCTTCGTAGAACAGGCCGGCGACGCCGCGCAGGCGCCACGTCGTCGGCGTGGACAGGCGTGCTTCCTGGCTCAGCTTGGTGAAGTGGTCGTCGCCGAGGATGCGCTGCGTCGGATCGATCGTGTTGCCGGCATTGTCGGTGAAGTGAACGTAGTAGGAATTGTACTGGTCGTACCAGTATGTGTAGTCCGTATAGTCCGCCGCGGAATGGACGCGGCGGTCCATGTAGCCGCCGGAATAGACCAGATCGAGATCGCCGACCTTGCCCTGCACGGTGAGCGCGGCCTGGTACCAGTTGTCGTGCGAATATTCGGGCAGGAAGTGCTGCACTTTCAGGTCGCCCGCGTAGTTCGGGTCGTAGCCGAACACGCCGTCGCTGTCTTCCCGCTGCGCCATCAGGGTCGGCGTGACGGTCCAGTTGTTGCCCAGATCCATCTCGAACGCGGCGCGGAAGCCCTGCTTGTCGACCGTGTTGTAGTTGCTCTTGGTGTGGCCCGCATTGCTGATGGTGATCGGCGCCGGCGTCGGCACGATCGGCGGATTGGAATTGGTGAAGGTGTAGGTGCGCGTTCCCAGCACGTTGTCGATATAGCCCGCGTCATGCTCGTCCCAGGCGACGATGCGCAGCGCCATGTTGCTGGCGACGGGAATGTTGACCATGCCGTGCGCGACATAGCCGATGCCGCCGTGGTCCACCGTATCGACGCCCGCCTCGTAGTCGGCGGAGAAGGCGGAGGCGTCGGGCTTGTTGGAGATGATGCGAATGACGCCCGATTCGGCGGATGCGCCGTAGAGCGTGCCCTGCGGGCCGGACAGCGCCTCGACGCGCGCGACGTCATAGGCCGGGATGTCGAGCGTGCCGTTGATGGTGGTGATCGGCTGCTCGTCGAAATAGACGCCGACGGTCGGCTCGGGACCGGAATGGTTGCCGTTCTGGTCGCTGGCGATGCCGCGCATGGTGATGTTGGCGAAGCCGGGGCCGCCATTGCTGCCCTGCCCGCTCACCGCATAGGTGACGTTCGGCAGGTAGCGCGCGAAATCGGTGAAATCGGTGAGGTGCAGGTCCTCGATCTTCTGGGAGGTGAGCGCGGTCACCGCCATGGGGACCTTCTGCACGTCCTCCGAGCGCTTCTGCGCCGTGACGGTCACGATCTCCATGCCGCCGCTGGATTGCGCCAGCGCGGCGGGGATGCCCACCAGCATGGTGCTCGCCAGCAACGCCGTCCCCAGAACCGGGCGCGCGCCAAGGCGCTGCCCCACGTGATTCGCCCGCATCGCAAAAGCCCCCAGCTTCACACCCGCGTCCGCGGGATTCCCTCGTCACGAATTTGACACCCGATTTCACAATCCCGTCAACGAGATTTGGTGCGCCGCACAAAAAAGATGGCGGGGTGTGGCACGGGGTACGCGGTGGGGGTGGCAAGGCAGTGGATTCACGCGGAGCCGCGGAGGGCGCGGGGATTGGAAATCGAGATCAGCTTTCAAAATCCGTCATCCCCGGGCAAGTCCCAGGGACCCATAACCGCGGTATCGACAGCATGGCCACAGACCGCGGTTATGGATGGCCGCCACCCGCCTACGCTTCGCTTCGGCGTGGCGAGTGAGGCACCTCCGGCACGCCGTAGCGTCTTCGCGAAGGCGGCTTGGGCGGCCATGACGATATTGGGGGATTCGAGTGTGTAACCAACGAAAGATGGTGTGAACCCCCGCGCCTCTTCTCCGCGTCCTCCGCGGCTCCGCGTGAATCCACTTTTACTGCCCTACGCCGTACCCCCCCAACACCCCGCCCAGCGCATCCTTCAGCGGCCCCAGCCACGGCTCATAATGCCGCCACTGATCGAGGCCGTCGGAGAAGATCGGCATGCGGACCTGTTCGGAGCTGGCGGTGCGGACGCTGCGGTCGTTCTGGTAGAATTTCAAGCAGCTTTCCTCGAAAGCCAGTCCGCAATAATCCAGCAGGCGGCGGATCTCGGTTTCGGGGTCCGCGACCATGCGCTCGTAGAACACCCGGTGCACCCGGCCCGGCAGCACCGCGTCATAATGGGCCATCAGTCCGACATAGTCGGCATAGTAACGGCCGAGGTCTTCGAGGCCGTAGGTGTAAGACTGGCCGCGGGCGAAATGCTGCTTGAAGCAGGAGAAGCAGCAGCCCATCGGGTGGCGCCGCGCGTCGATGATTTTCGCGTTCGGCAGCATCAGCTGGATCAGGCCGGCATGCAGGAAGTTGTTCGGCATCTTGTCGATGAAGAACGGCCGGCCGAGCTTGCGGTGGATGCGGGTGCGCGCCAGGTAGTCCTCGCCCAGGGCGCGGAAGCGCTCCGGCGGCACGGTGGACGTCACCTCGGGATAAGAGGGCTTGTCCGCGTCCGGCGTCCAGCTGCCGAGTTCGCGGGCGATGTGCGCCACGTCGTGCAGCTCCATCGTGCCTTCGACGGCGGAATGGCTGGCGAGGATCTGCTCGATCAAGGTCGAGCCCGAGCGTGGCAGGCCGACGACGAAGATCGGATCGGGCGCCGGTGAACCCACGCCTGGGCGCGACGCGAACAATTCCAGCGTGAAGACGGCTTTCAGCCGCTCGGCAAACAGATGCGTCTGTCCGGCGCGATAGGGCAGGGCCTTGCGGCGCAGCGCGTTGCCCGCGTCGTAATGCGCGAAGGACTGCGCGTAATCGCCGGCATCCTCCAGCGCCTTGCCGAGCGCGAATTCGAAATGGAAGCGGTCGTCGGGCGCCAGATCGGTGCGCTCCAATTGCGCGCGCATGGTCGCGATCTCGGCATCGGTGAAGCGGAAGGTCTTGAGATTGGCGAGGCTCCAATAGACTTCGCCGAGGCCCGGCATCTGCGCGATGGCGCGGCGATAGGCCTCGATGGAATCCTGCTGGCGGCCGAGCGTTTTCAGCGTGTGGCCGTAGCTCATCCAGCCTTTCGGCTGATTGGGAAATTCCTGCAGCAGTCTGCCGTAGGTCTGCGAGGCCTGCGCATATTCGCCGAGCTGGCTGAGCGTGGCGGCCTTCAGAGCGCGATAGCCGGGATTGCGCGGATCGGCTTTCTCCAGGATCTCCGCCTGCGCCAGCGCCTCGGCCGGCTTGTTGGCGCGATGCAGGACGGACGCATAATTGTGCCGCGCCTCCGCGAAGCTCGGCGCCAGTTGGAGGACGCGGGCGAGGATGCGCTCGGCGTCCTCGTAGCGCCCCAGCCGCGCGCCGACTTCAGCCAGCATGCGCAACGCGGTGACGTCGCTGGGATTCTGTTTCAGGAACGGGCGCAATTTGTGCTCGGCGACGTCGAGCCGGTTCTCGCACAGCGCGCTCGCCGCTTCGAGCAAGCGTGGATCGTTGACGCAGGCCTTGATGTGCCAGGCATAGGCCGCGTCGGCGGCCTGCGTGTCGCCCAGCAAAGTGTATTGATCGCCGAGCGCCCGCCAGGCCTGGGTGTGGCCCGGCCGCAGCACCGTGGCGCGCGCCAGGAGCGGAATGGCAGCCGCGGGGTCGCCCAGATCGCCGAGCAGCACGCCCAGTTCGAAGAAGACCGCAACGGGCGGTTTGGGCATGGACAGAAGCGGCGCCAGCACCGCGCGGGCATCATCGGTTTTGCCTTGCCGGCGCAAGGCCGCGCCCAGGAAGGCCAGCCCGGAGGGTTGGTCTGGCATCGCCTTGAGGATTTCACGCGCCTGCTCTTCGGCGAGGTCCGGGCGTGTGTCGAGGAAGCGCGCGGCCTGGGCGAGCGCGGTGTCGAGCGATCCGGTGACTTCGGCCTGGGCCATGGCGGGATCAAAGGCGGCGGCCCGCGGACCTGTCAACCGTGCGTTGACAGATCGGGAAAGGGGCAGACAATCGCGCCCGAACGCCATTCGGGTGACGACAATGGACCGCGAACCGCAAGACCTGAAAGCCGCCGCCGAGGCGCATGCCTGGTCGATGCCGATCGAGGAGATCGAGGTCGGCAATCCCGAACTCTTCCGCACCGATACGCTGTGGCCCTATTTCGCGCGGTTGCGCAAAGACGATCCGGTGCACCATTCGGTCCATCCCGAGCACGGGCCCTATTGGTCGATCACCAAATACAACGACATCATGGCGGTGGACACGAACCACGCGGTGTTCTCGTCCGAGCCCGGCATCACGATGGTGGACCCGAAGGAAGACTTCAAGCTTCCGATGTTCATCGCGATGGACCCGCCCAAGCACGACGCGCAGAGGAAGACCGTCAGCCCCATCGTCTCCGGCCCCAATCTCGACGCGCTGGAGCCGGTGATCCGCGAGCGCGCCGGCCAGATCCTCGACGGGCTTCCCGTCGGCGAGACGTTCGACTGGGTGGACAAGGTCTCCATCGAGCTCACCACCATGACGCTGGCGACCCTGTTCGACTTCCCATGGGAAGACCGGCGCAAGCTGACGCGCTGGTCGGACGTGGCGACGGCCGGTCCCGAATCCGGGATCGTGGAATCCGAGGAGGCGCGGCGCGCCGAACTCTTCGAATGCGTGGAGTATTTCACCAAGCTGTGGAACGAGCGCGTCAACGCGCCGCCGAAGGGCGATCTGATCTCCATGCTCGCGCATGGCGAATCGACGCGGAACATGGACCGGATGGAATATCTGGGGAACCTGATCCTGCTGATCGTCGGCGGCAACGACACGACGCGCAACACGATCAGCGGCAGCCTGCTCGCGCTGAACCAGAATCCCGACCAGTACGCCAAGCTGCGCGCCAACCCGGAGCTGATCCCCAGCATGGTCTGCGAATCCATCCGCTGGCAGACGCCGCTCGCCCATATGCGCCGCCGCGCGCTCGCCGACATCGAATTCGGCGGCAAGCAGATCAAGAAGGGCGACAAGGTGGTGATGTGGTACGTCTCGGGCAATCGCGACGAGGAGGTGCTGGAAAATCCGAACGCCTTCATCATCGACCGGCCGAATGTGCGCCGGCATCTGTCGTTCGGCTTCGGCATCCACCGCTGCGTCGGCAACCGGCTGGCGGAATTGCAGCTCAAGATCATCTGGGAAGAGATCTTCAAGCGTTTCCCGAAGATCGACGTGGTCGGCGAGCCGACGCGCGTTCTGTCCGCCTTCGTGAAGGGCTACGAGACGCTGCCCACGCGCATCCCGGCCTGACGTGAAGCCCGACAATTTCGACTTCATCGGGAATTTCAGCACGCTGTGGCAGGTGTTCCTGGGCGCGGTACTGGCGACGGTCGGCGGCCTCGCCGCCACGCAGCTCGAATGGCATTTCGAGCGCAAGCGCCGGGCCCAGCAGGCCGCGATGTTTTTCGGCGAGGTGCTGACCACCTTGCACATCATCCTCGACATCGCGCACCGCACGCATGGCCGCGGCGATCCGTTCGGCCCGATCACCTTGCGCATGCTGCGCGCCGGCAAGCGCGAGATCGAGATCTACGACCGCAACCGCGAGACCCTGTTCGACCTGCACGATCCCAAACTGCGCGCGCGCATCCACACGCTGATCCTGCGCCTCAGCAATCCGCTCGAAAGCGTGCTCGACACGACGGATGAAATCCGCGCGGTCGAGACTCAGCTGCGGGCGCTGGATCTCACGGCGGAACATCGCGAGCATCTGCAGGAGCGCCTCGCCCGCCTCAACGCCAGCCGCGACGGGGGCTACGAATTCACCATCGAGAGCGCCGGGCAGTTGCTGGATACGGTCAAGGCATTGGAAGTGCTGTCCAAACAGTCCTTCAGCGGAGCCGAACGGGCCGAAGCCGAGGCCGCGCAGTCGGGAACCTAATCCCGGGCAAAGCATTCATTTGATAGTTTGAGCCGGGAAGCGATCTGCACGCGCGGGCGTGTTCACAGTCCAGGCAATCGAAGCGTCACCCTCGCGTAAGCCGGGTCAGGCGGCGTTCGCGCCACTTGGTCCGCTCGCGCAAATCAGGAGAAAGAACATGCTCGTTCATATCGTCATCGTACTCATTCTGATCGGCCTGCTGCTCTGGCTGGTCAACAACTACATTCCGATGGACGGCAAGATCAAACAGATCTTGAACATCGTCGTCGTCATCGCGGTCGTGCTCTGGCTGCTCGAAGCGTTCGGCATCCTCTCCGGCCTCGGTCTCGGCCATGTCTGAGAATTCTGGCCGGTTCATGGACGCGGTGTAACGCCGGTCAACATTGTGAAACCGAATACACGTCTGGACGGTTGGAACAAATGCCACCGTCCAGACGGGTTTGGGCCAGACAGGATTCGGCCCCGAGGGGATTTCTCAATGCTCGCCATCTACCAGCATGTCAGCGACGCCGTGCGCTGGATCTACGACCGCCGCATCGACGCGCCACCGATCCTCGACCGCGACATCGACTTTCCGAACGGCGCGCGTTTCGTCGCCGCCTGGCAGGACATGCACGCCGAAGCCCTCGCCATCGCCCGCACGATGGAGCGCGTGCCGCGCTTCCACGACATCATGCAGGAGCAGGAAGGCATCTCGGCCAATGACGGCCGCGACTGGCGCATGCATGTGATGCAGGCCTATGGCGCCCCGGTGCGCGAAAACCTGGCGCGCTGCCCCACCATCGCGCGCCTGCTGCGGGAATGCCCGGAAGTCCTCTCGGCAACCTATTCGTTCCTCGCGCCCGGCAAGCACGTCCCCGAACATCGCGGCCCTTTCCGCGGCATCATGCGCTTCCATGTCGGCCTTTCGATGCCGCGCAACGCCGCCGGCGAGCTCGGCGCGATCCTGTGGGTCGACGGCGTGCCGCACAAACTCGACAACGGCGACTGCATGCTGTGGGACGACACCTACCCTCACGAAGTCCTCAACGCGACGGACGAAGTCCGCATCGCGCTGCTCCTCGACGTCTGGCGTCCTCGCCAGCCGCCGGACATGGCGGCGCTGTCGTCGGTGATCGTGAGCACCGCACGCGCGTTCGCCGCACGGCGGCCGGACGCGTTCGTGGGGTGATTCTTGTTTTTACACCCTCCCCTTGAGGGAGGGTCGAAATCTGCACTTCGCAGATTTCGGGAAGGGGCTCACTCCGCATATATCCGCGTGTGCTTCTTTCAAGCGTCGGGCAGCTTTGAATGAGCCCCTTCCCGAAAACGCCAACAGGCGTTTTCGACCCTCCCTCAAGGGGAGGGTAAAAAAGCACAACGGTCCTCACCCATCTGCAACACACCAAACTAGCGCGCCCCCACACGCGAAGTTTACGCCGCCCCGGCCGGCCTTGGCCCTGCCCCGCCCTTGCCCCCTGGCTCTCCGGGGCTTAGCTCTGTGCGGGATCAATCCGGGAGGGTTTTGTGCTCAATCGTCGTAATCTTCTTCTGACAGGTGCGGCCGCCTCTTGCGCGGCAATGGGTGGCTCGATGGTTCGGGCCGCGGCGGACGCGATGGTGGGGGGCGGCTCTGCCTCACTGAGCGCGCTGTTCGACACGTTCATGGACGAGACGCTGAACCGCTCGCCGATCTTCGCGACGGCGCTGGGCCTCGACACCGGGACGCGCGCGGCGGAGCGCGGCGAGGTCGACGACAATTCGCTGGCCGGCATCGCGGGCAACAAGAAGGAGAATGCGAGCCAGTTCAACCGGCTCAAGGCCTTCGACCGCGGTCCGCTGCCGCCGGCGGACAAGATCAGCTACGACGTGGTGCTCTACGGGTTGCAGACGAACGAGGGCGCCGACAACCGCTACGATTACGGCCCCGGCGGCGCGGGCGCGCCCTACATCATCAGCCAGCTCACCGGCTTCTATGCGCAATATTCGGACTTCCTTGACAGCCAGCAGCCGATCGAGACCAAGGCGGACGTCGATTACTACATGGAGCGGCTGAACGGCGTGGCCCTCGCGCTCGACCGCGACTCCGACGTCACGCGCCACGACGCGGCGATGGGCGTGTTCGCGCCGGACTTCGCGCTCGACAAGGCGCTGATCCAGATGAACGCGCTGCGCGGCGTGCCGGCGGACCAGTCTGTCGTGGCGACGTCGGTCGCGCGCCGGGCCAAGGCCAAGGGCATCGACGGCGATTTCGGGGCGCAGGCGACGAAGGTCGTGGCGGAGAAGGTCTATCCCGCCCTCGATCGCCAGATCGCGCTCGTCAAGGATCTGCGCACCAAGGCGACGCATGACGCGGGCGTGTGGCGCCTGCCGAAGGGCGAACAATATTACGCCGACTCCGTGCTGATCCAGACCACGTCCACCATGCCGCCGGACGAGATCCACAAGACCGGGCTTGCCGTGGTCGAGGACTACACCGCGCGCATCGACACGGTGATGAAACAGAACGGCCTGACCAAGGGCACCGTCGGCGAGCGCCTGCGCGCGATGTATGACGATCCCAAATTCCGCTACCCGAACACGGATGCGGGCAAGGAGAAGCTGCTCGCCGACCTGAACGTGAAGGTCCAGAAGGTGCGCGCGATGCTGCCGAAATATTACGGCGTGCTGCCCAAGGCCGAACTCATCATCAAGCGCGTGCCGAAAGCGACGGAAGCGGGCGCGCCGGGCGGCTACTACAGTCCGGGCTCGCTCGACGGCAAGCGGCCGGGCATGTACTACATCAACCTGCGCGACACCGCCGAAGTGCCGAGCTGGACACTGGGCACGCTCACCTACCACGAAGGCATTCCGGGCCATCATCTGCAGCTCAGCATCCAGCAGGAAACGAACCTGCCGCTGATCCGCAAGGTCTCGAACTTCACCGCCTATATCGAAGGCTGGGCGCTCTATTCCGAACAGTTCGCCGACGAGATGGGGCTGTATGACGGCGATCCCTGGGGCCGCATCGGCTATATGCACGACGCGATGTTCCGCGGCGTGCGGCTGGTCGTGGACTCCGGCATACACGCGATGAAATGGTCGCGCGAGAAGGCGATCAAGTATTACGTCGACACGCTGGGCGACCAGGACGCGTCGGCGATCACCGAGGTCGAGCGCTATTGCGTCTGGCCGGGCCAGGCGTGCTGCTACATGCTGGGCAAGCTCGCGATCCTGCGCCTGCGCGCGAAGGCGAAGGCGGCGCTGGGCTCCAAGTTCGACATCCGCGCCTTCCACGCCGCCATCCTCACCTGCGGCGCGGTCCCGCTGACGGTGCTGGAGACCGTGGTGGACGGATACATCGCGGCGAATAAATAACCACCCTCCCCTTGAGGGAGGGTCGAAAAATGCGGAACGCATTTTTCGGGGAGGGGGCCCGCACCGGCACCGGTAGCTTGCCCCCTCCCCGAAATTTCCTTCGCTACGCTCAGAAAATTGTCGGCCCTCCCTCAAGGGGAGGGCGGTTCTTCAATGCGGATTGGTCGCGGGCCTTGCCGCGGACGCGTCCAGCACGCCGGGCGTGTCCCATTGGCCTTCCGGGCGCACGATCAGGTAGGGATCGCTCATCATCGTGATCGCCTCGGCGTGCGGCTCGAGCTCGGCGTAGACCTCGACATATTCGTGGTCGGAGAACACCAGCGGAAAATTCTTGCCCAGCGGCTTGAGGCCGAACTTGCTCCAGAAGCGGAGCAGGCGCTTCTGCGCATGGCCATAGAGATTGCGATAACCCTTGCGCCGCACGATCTCGATGCCCATGTCGACCACGATCTTGGGCAGGTAGGTGCGCCGGTATTTCGGCATCACAGCCAAACGCTCCATCTTCGCGAACTCCGCGAAATAGCGCAGGCGCAGCGCCGCCGCCGGCACGCCGTCGACGAGACCCAATATGTGCGTGGCGCAATAGTCGTTGCCGTCGAACTCCTCGTCGTAGGGGCAGTCCTGTTCGCTCATGAACACGGCCGCGCGCAGGGCGAAGACCTTGGCGATCATGTCGGGCGTGGAGGCGATGATGGCCTTCATTTCCATTTGAGGCCCTCTTTCTCCACGCGCACCGTCGCCGCTTCGCTCACTTCGGGATCGAGGCGGAAGAGATCGCCTAGGCCCTTCTCGCTCGGCCGCGCGCCGACGAAGCCGTAACCCTTGATGGTCGAGAGGCCGCCGAAGGTGCTGGCCTTGGCGTAGATCGGCACGCCGCCGTAACGGTCCTTGCCCAACGCCTTGGCGATAAGGGGGGTGGCGAGGCGCGCGACCTTCTTGGCGACCAGCGCCCAGACATAGATCACGGCCGGCCGCTCGCCTTCCCTGGCGAGCTGGTCGAAGGGCGGGTGCAGCGCGTCGAAGCTGCCGTCTTCCAGATGCTCCTGCCCGTCCGCGTTCAGGTGCAGGAAGCCGTAATAGCCGATGAAGGCGGGCGTCTCGTCCGGCGAATCCGACTTCAGGTAGTAGACGCCCCAGAAGGAGTCGTTGTTGTGTTTATACACGTCCCGCACAAGGTCTATCGGTGCAACGTCCGGGGAGATTTCGGTTTGACTCAACGCGTACAAGTTGTTGATTTCTTGCTCGCTTGGATGGCGAACGAATATAATGCCGCCGTCCGGTAGACGCGCGGAGGGGGAGCTCGTCACCGAATTTTGTGCCAAGTATATGATATCGCTCAGGTTTGACTTCATCGTACGACCCCGCCTACCGTTGGTTCTTGCCGGCCACCGCTTGAATATTTTTCAGCGTGACCCTTGGTTAACGAACTATTTTGTATCAGTCTGCTGGTGCGGGAAACAACCATGATCGAATTGCCTTATACGGATATCGCTGAACAGATCATTCCGGACGGAGTCGATTGGGACGACTTCCGGGTGTTCCTGGAAGTGGTGCGCGCCGGCAGTTTCAATCGTGCCGCGACCAAACTGAAAATGACGCAACCCACGGTTAGCCGCCGCCTTTTGCGGCTGGAGACGGCCATCGGCGTGCGCCTGTTCGATCGCGACCGGCGCGGCCCGCGCCTGACCTATGAAGGCCAGCGCATCTTCAACGACGCCAACGCGGCGCAGGTCGCGCTCACCCGCGCCGCCACGCAGGCTTCGAGCGCCGCGGCGCGCGTCGAAGGCGACTGCAAGATATTCATGGGCGACGGCATCGCGTCGTACTGGATGACACGGTTCCTGGCGCCGTTCTTCACGCGCTATCCCAATATCGAACTCAAGCTGTTCGGCGCCTACGACACCGCGGCCGACAAGCGCGAGATCTTCGACCTGCATGTGCATTATTACGAGCCGGCGGAATCCGATCCCGTCGCGATCCGCCTCGGCACGATGCATTTCATTCCCTTTGCCAGCCGGGACTATCTGCGCATCAACGGCGCGCCCCGCAACGCGGACGATCTGGGCCGCCACCGTTTGCTCGACCTGGCCGTCTATCTGGCGGACATGGGCTCATGGGCGAGCTGGTCGCGCGAGGATTCGGACAAGCACACCGTGCTGTTCACCAACCTGAGCGCCTGCCTCGGCGAAGCAGTGCGCTATGGCGCGGGCATCGCGCTGTTGCCGACCTATGCGCCGCTGGTGGACGAGAATTTCGTGCCGCTGGAAATCGGCATCCGTTTCCAGGCGCCGATCTTCGTTTCCTATCAGCGCGAGGCGGCGAAGAAATGGCCGGTGCGCGCGACGATTGATTTTTTGCGCACCAATGTGTTCGACAAGAAGAACATGCCGTGGTTCCGCGACACCTATGCGTCGCCGTCCGAGGACTGGGCGAAGAAGATCGAGGTGCTGCTCAAGCAGGCCGCGGAATCGGAGGATGCGGATGGAACGCCGCACCGCCAGTCCGCCCCGGTGCACAATCGGCGGATGCGCTTGCCCGAGTAGATACGGGCGCCAACCGGTGCGTCATCCAGCGGCGCACCTCGCGCAACACGGTCTCGCCGTGCTTCCAATGCAGCAGCAGATGCGGCGCGTCTTTCACCACCATCCAGCGCTTTTCGCCCGCGAGATTGTCGTGCAGGCGGCGGATGCAGGGCTGGCGCAGCAGATCGTCCTTGCCCGCGACGAGCGTCAGCACCGGCACATTGATCTTGCGGGCCTTCTTCACGGCGCCGGAGCCGAGCGCCACGAGGCCGGTGAAAATCTCGGGCCTGATGCTGCGCATGACCAGCGGATCGCTCATCAGCCGGATCGCGGCGGCGGGCGTCAATTCCCAGCCGCTGACGCGCTCGAACACCACTTCGGATTCGCGCGCCCAGGCGCGAACCGCGCGCGCCATCCAGCCATAGGCGATGCGCCGCACGGCGGACGCCAGCGCGCCGGGCGCGACAAGCACGAGGCCCGCGATGCGCAGCCCCGCGAATTTCGCCGCCGCATGCACCGCGACCGCGCCGCCCATGCTCTCGCCGGCGATGAACAGGGGCAGTTCGTGGCCGATACGCTCGCGCAGGAATGCGATGGCATTGCCGACGTCGTTTACAAGCCTCTCGGTGCCCGCCCACTCGCCGCGTGAGGCCGAGGCGCCGAAGCCGCGCTGGTCGTAGGCAAGGCAGGTGAAGCCATGTTGCGCAAGTTGCGGCGCGATCTCGTCGAACGCACCGCTGTAATCGCAGGCGCCGTGCAGCAGCAGGATGGCCGCCTTGGGCTCCGCCGCGCGCCAGAAACGATAGGCGACATTCGCGCCATCCGAAGCCGGGAATACGCCGCAGCGCAGCCGCGCATGTGG
This sequence comes from Rhizomicrobium sp., assembly GCA_036268825.1. Classification (GTDB taxonomy): domain Bacteria; phylum Pseudomonadota; class Alphaproteobacteria; order Micropepsales; family Micropepsaceae; genus Rhizomicrobium. The sequence goes on from DATATK010000195.1 coordinate 13,750, forward strand.
ATCGACGCCCGACAGCCCCCAGCGGATATCGCCGAGACGATTCTCCTCAGGCCAGGGTTCGGCGCGCCGGAGGCCGAAGTGAAAGACCGCGGCCATGGCGCGCCAATCCTGTCTGGCTCAAGCCCCGGTCGTCTTTCGGGCGACGGTGAGGCCCAGGACCAGCATGATCACGAAGATGGCGATGAAGAGGAAGAACAGGAATTTCGCGATGCCGATGGACGCCCCGGCAATGCCGCCAAAGCCCAGCGCAGCCGCAATCAGACCCAAAACCAGGAAAATCAGCGCCCATTTCAACATGACAAATCCTCTCGCGTTCCGTGTTGTGAATGCGGGGAGCGGCGGAAAGTTCCATGGGGAACTGGGGGAAGGAAAGAGGATTCACGCGGAGCCGCAGAGGACGCGGAGAAGAGGTGCGGGTGGTCAGCACCATTCCTAAATTTGTCATGGCCCGCGAATGCGGGCCACCCAGGTCACACAATCTCGGTTGCGAAAGGGAGCGCTTCTTCTCTGTTTCAGTTTTCGAAATCGTAGCGACATCACCTGGGTGGCCCGCATTCGCGGGCCATGACAATTTCAGGTGTTAGGGATTGGTGGCGATCATCTGCACCACCTCTCTGCGTCTCTGCGGCTCTGCGTGAATCAACTTCTTCTTCTAATGCGCCCGGATGAAGGCAAGCATGTCGTCGCGCAGGGTGGTCTTGTCGCGGAAGCCGGGAGCGAGGGAGAGGATGATGCCGATGTGCCCGACGCCGGGATAGAGGATCTCCTGCACCTCGCTGCCGTTGGCTTTGAGCTTCGCGGTCATGCGGTCTGTGTTGCCGGGGGAGACGGTCTCGTCCGCGGTGCCGGCGACGAGCAGCATCGGCGGGCGCTTGCCGTCGACGAAGGTGATCGGCTGGGTTTGCGGATCGTTGGCGCTCCCGAAGGCGGCGATGATGGCGGGGTCCGTCATCGGCAGGAAGTCGTAAGGCCCGGCGATGCCGATGGCGCCGCGGATCCACGACATATCGCCGCCCGCGTCGTGGATGAATTTCGGATCGGACGCGAGCATGATCGCATTGTAGGCGCCCGCCGAATGCCCGGCGACGAAGATGCGGCCGGGATCGCCGCCATAGGTCGCGATGATCTCGTGCACTTTGCGCAGCGCCAGCGCCGCGTCGACCACGAAATCGGGAAAGTGCGCGGGCGGATACAAGCGATAATCGGCGATCACCGTGACCACGCCCTGGCTCGCGAAGGTCTGGCCGACCCAGCGATAGCCGTCCTTGTCGCCCGTCTGCCAGCTTCCGCCGTAGAGGAACAGCAGCACCGGCGCGTTCTTGACGCCGCCGTCTGGCACATAGATGTCGAGCTTCTGGCGCGGATCGCTGCCGAACGCGATGTCGTGCTGGATGGTGTAACCCTCCGACGGCACGAACAGGTTCAAGGTCGCGGGCCCGCACCCGGCGAGCGTTGCGAGCAGCGCGCTGATGCCCAGCGTCTTCAAAATGTTTTTCAAGCTGAACATCCTCACATCCCGTTTTCCCAGTCGAGCGACGTGTACGGCGTGCCGGAGATGCCGCCGTCGACCGGCAGCACCGTGCCGGTGACGTAGCTGGACGCGCGGCTGGCATAGAAGATCGCGGCGCCGATCATGTCGTCGTCCTCGCCGATGCGGCCGCGCGGCACGCCGGCCTCCATCGCCTTGCGCGACACGGCGAGCACCGGCGCGAGCATCTTGGTCTCGAACGGGCCGGGCGCGATGGCGTTGACGTTGATATTGTCCTTCGCCAGATGCTTGGCGAGGTTGCGCGTCAAATGATGCACGGCGGCCTTGCTGGCGGAATAGGCATAGGTCTCGATGCTCGGCGCCAGGATGCCGTCGATCGAGCCGATGTTCACGACGCGCGCCGGATCGTCGGGCGTGGCCGCGGCGCGCAGCAGCGGCAGCAGCGCCTGGGTGAGCAGGAACACGGCCTTCAGGTTGACCGCCATGAGCTTGTCCCAGCCGGCTTCGGAGTACTGGTCGATCGGC
>DATATK010000196.1:0-27833 GCA_036268825.1 Rhizomicrobium sp.
ACGGCCAACGTCTATGGCCGGGGCGCCGCGGAGACCTTCCTGGGCGAGACGCTCAGCGGTCGCAAGCGCGACAGCTACGTGCTGGCGACCAAGGTCTTCTTCCCGATGAGCGACACGGACAAGGGCCTGTCGCGCGCGCAGATCCTCAAGCAGATCGATGCCTCGCTGAGCCGGTTGCGCACCGATCATGTCGATCTCTACCAGTGCCACCGCTATGACACCGAAACGCCGCTGGAGGAAACCATGCAGGCGCTCACCGATGTGGTGAAGGCGGGCAAGGCGCGCTATATCGGTTTTTCCGAATGGTCGCCCAAGCAGATCGAGGCGGCGTTCGCGCTGCCCGGCGTGGAGAAGTTCGTCTCCAGCCAACCGCAATATTCGCTGCTCTGGCGCAAGCCCGAAGAGAAAGTCATCCCGCTCTGCGCCGCGAATGGCGTGTCGCAGATCGTCTGGTCGCCGCTGGCCCAGGGCGTGCTCTCCGGCAAATACCTGCCGGGCGCGAAAATCCCCGCCGACACGCGCGCCAGCAGCGACAGCATGGGTGGCTTCATCCAGTCCTGGCTGCAGCCCGACCTGCTCGAAGCGGTTCAGAAGCTGAAGCCGCTTGCCAAGGAAGCGGGCTGTACGCTGTCGCAATTCGCGCTCGCCTGGGTGCTGCGCGAACCCAACGTCGCCTCCGCCATCGTCGGCGCGAGCAAGCCGGAACAGCTGGAAGAGAACGCGGGCGCCTCCGGCCTCAAGATCGATCCGGCGCTGTTCGCCAAGGCCGAAGCCCTCGTCGCGGGCGTGGAGCGGGCGGCGTAACGCCCGTCATCCCGCGGTGCGCAAACGGAATTTCATCGGCTTCCATTCGCCGCGCCGTATCGTCATCACGATCATCACCACTGCGGCGGTGAGGCACACGCCGACGGCGACGACGGAGGCTTCCGGGCCGAAGGCGCCGCCGCTCAGCAGAGGCGGGCCGGAGATCGGCACGTTTAGAAGTCCCTTGAACGGGATTCCAGAAACCGGCGCGCTGTAGATCCCGCCTTCCGCGAAATTCCACGCGAAGTGCAATCCGATCGGAAGCCACAGCGAACGCGTCAACGCATAGGCCGCAGCGAGCAGGATGCCGGCTTCCAGTGCGATGGCGAGCGAGCTGACCGCGGTGGCGCCGGGATTGCCCGCATGCAGGAAGCCGAACAGCAGGCCCGACAGGATCAGCGCGACCGTCGTGCCCATCGCGCCTTCGAGGATGCGGAACACGACGCCGCGCAGCACCACCTCCTCCGCCACGGCCGCCATCAGCGACAGGGTCAGTGCGCGTAGCAGATACTGCGTGGTGCCCATGCCGTTGAACGTGACGATGTGGAGATAGAAGAAGATCGCGTAGACCGCGCTGAACAGTACCAGTCCGATCAGCGCACCCGCCAGAAAGCCGCGCACCGCGCCGTGCGCGCCAAGCTCGTCCGCGCGGCGCTTTTCGGTCCAGCGGATCAGCCCGCGATAGATGAAGACGATGAGCGCCACGCCCACCACGGCGCTGGCAAGCTGGAAGATCTGCTGTTGCGGAAGATGCAGCCTGGGCACAAACCCGTATGTCCAGGCCTGGCAACCCGCATCGAGCGCGGCGGTCGCGACGAACAGGAACACGAGGCGTATCGGCCAGATCGACCAGAATCCTTGCGGCGCATCGCTCATGAGATTTCCCCGTTCCCTGCCGGGAGTATGTGGGCAATGCTCCATCCGATCAATGTTCGCGGCCATGCGGCGCGCGCAGGCGACGGGCCGCGCCGTGGCGTGGGGGCAAACTAGCGGCGCTTGCGCCGCGCGGACCAGGCCAGCGCGATGGCGGGTAAAGCGAGCAGGCCCGCGAAATAGAACGGCGCGTTGACGCCCACGCCCGAGAACAGGAAGCCCATGCAGGACGGCCCGATGACGCGCGACAGCGCCCCCACCGCGTTGTTGAGGCCGAGATATTGTCCCTGGTGCTCGCCCGCGGCATTGCGCGAGATCAGCGCCGAGACATTGGGCCACGCCACCGATTGGCCGAACGCGGTGAAGGCGAGGAACGTCACGACCGTGACGGCGCCATAGCCGGACGGCTGCAGCATCGTGAACAGCGCCACCACCGCCATGCCCAGCGCCAGCATGCGCGCTTCGCCGTAGCGTTTCGACAAGCGGCCCGTCACCCAGATCTGGCAGATCGCCGCGACGATGCCGACGACGCCGAACGCCAGGCCCACTTGCGGCGGCTCCCAGCCGAAACGCGTCTGCGTCCACAGTCCGAAGATGGATTCGATTCCGGTGAAGGCGCAGCCGGCGAGGAACGTCACCAGCATCAGTCGCGCGATGATGGGATGGGTGAGCGCGTTGCCCAGCACCGCCCAGCGGCTCGGCTGGTGCGTGAAGCGGTCGATATGTACACGGCTCTCCTTGACGAAGAGCGCAAGCCCGATCACGCAGATCGCCGACAGGCTGGAGCAGACGAAGAACGGCGCGCGGAAGCCCGCATGGCCGGCGCTGGGATTGGCGAGCAGTCCGCCCAGCGCGGGACCCACGATGAAACCGAGATTGAACGCCGCGCCGAGCAGCGACATCTTGCCGGAGCGTTCGGTGGGCGGCGTCACGTCTGCGATATAGCCCTGGATCACCGAGCCGTTGCCGCTCATCAGCCCGCCCAGAATGCGCGCGCCGATTGCGAAATAGACGTTGGGCGCGAAAGCCATCGCCATGTAGCACAGGCAGTTGCCCGTCACCGTGCTGATCAGGATGGGCTTGCGGCCGACCCGGTCCGACAGCCGCCCCCAGAACGGCTCGCCGAAAAAGGCGCCGATGGCGTAGGCGGAAAAGATCAGCGAGATGTGCCACGGCGAGGCGCCGAAGGATTTGCCGTAGAACGCCAGCAGCGGCACCACGATGCCGAAGCCGAGCAGGTTGATGAACATGACGGACAGAAGCGTCGGCAGCGCCGCGGGCGAGGCCGGGGCAGAGTCGAATTTCTCCTCGTCGAATTTTTCTGCCTCGGCCGACATGGAATGATTTATTGTCAAAGCGGCGCGGGAGGACAACCATGAAGCCCCTACAATTATTCTTTATCGCATGCAGCCTTGTCGCAGGTGCCGGAATGGCGACGGCGGCGGATGCCCCGCCTCCCGCCGGCCCCCCGCGGGAAGCCTGGCGCACGGTCGCAGCCGACAATCTGGTCCTGATCGACACCAAATATGGCGAGGTCGCGGTGGAACTCGCGCCCGCTTTCGCGCCCAAACATGTGGCGCGGCTGCGTGCGCTGATCCGGGCCCATTTCTACGACGGGCAGAGGTTCTACCGCGTCATCGACGGCTTCGTGGCGCAAGGCGGCGTCGGCGAGGACACCGCCTCGACCAAGGTGCGCGACGCGGCGCTGGAAAGGAAATGGCCCAAGCTGAAGGCGGAATTCGACCGGCCCATCGGGACTGACACCAATTTCATCCCGCTCGGTAATCCCGATCTCTTCGCGCCCGAAGTGGGGCACGTCGATGGCTTCCCGGTGGGCCGCGACGCGAAAGACGGCCGCGAATGGATACTACACTGCCCAGGCACCTTCGCCTTCGCGCGCGACAACGGCGACGACACCGCGACGACCGAATTCTACATCGTCATCGGCCAGGCCCCGCGCCGCCTCGACCGCAACCTCACCGCATTCGGCCGCGTGCTCGACGGCATGCAATATTTGCAGAAGCTGGAGCGTGGCAATCCCGACGTCGATGCCGGCGTCATCCAGGATGCGAGCAGGCGCGATCCCATCATCCACATGCGCCTGGCGTCGGATATCCCCGCGAAAGATCGCCCGGTGTTCCAGGTGCTGCGCACGGAGAGCCAATCCTTCGCCGACGCCAAGGACAAACGCCGCCATCCGGCCCCCGAATTCTACCACCGCCCCCCTCTCGCCAACCTCGACATCTGTTCCGTGCCGGTGGCGGTGAAGAAGGGGGCGTAAATCAGGCGGTGACGGTTTCGTAGGGGCGGATCAGGATTTCGGCTGGAATGCCCCACGCCTCGTGCAGCTTCCAGATCATCTGGAGCGTCAGCGGGCGCTTGCGCTTGAGGATTTCGGAAGCGCGCGATTGCGAACCCAGAAGGCTCGCCAATTCGGCTTGTGTGTGGCCGGCCTGTTCCATGCGAAAGCGGATTGCCTCGATGGGATCGGATGGCGCGATCGGCCAATGCTGTTCCTCATACGCGTCCACCAGCGTCAGCAGTATTTCCAGGCGATCGCCTTCGGGCGTGCGCTGCTTTGCCCCCCACAGCCTCTCGATCTCGCGGAGCGCCGAGTTGTGGTCCTTTTCGCTGCGGATGGGATGAAGGTCCATGGCTGTCCTCAATAAAGCGAGACGTTCAAGGCGTCGATGCGGTCGTATTCGCCACGTGTGCCGATGAACTTTATGAAGAGGGCACGCCTGCGAAAATCGAAAGCCGCTATCAGCCGGTAGTCTCCTCCGTGAATCTCGAACCGCGCCCGTTCCGCGTTCAGCGCTTTCGCTTTCGGAAAGCTGCGCTGGACCTCGGCCATCGTCGCCCATTGGGCCGCTTTGGCGATATTCAGCCAATGGCTCAGCGGCACCCTCGTTTCGGGATGCCGGCCCCAGAATGCGGCGAGTGTGCTGCGGGCGACGATCCGCATGCCATAATTATACACTTCCCAAATTGGGAAGCAAGCGGCTGACATTTCCCAACTTGCCGCCCTGCTCGCCAGCGGCTATGTCTTCCCGCTCCGAAAGAGCCCGGCCATGCCCTTCCTGCGTTTCATCCCCGAGACCACCAACGTCAACTTCGTCGGCCTGCGCTATTACGCCTTCGCGGTGGACGGGCTGCTGCTGCTCATCGCCATCGTGTCCATCGTCGTCCAGGGCTTCAACCTGGGCATCGATTTCACCGGCGGCGTGATGGTCGACGTCAAGGCGCCGTGGACGGTGGACGACACCCATACCGCCGCCCTGGGCTCCGCGGTGCGGTCGCTCAATTTCGGCGACGTGGAGATCCAGAATTTCGCCGGCGGCGATTGCGATCATCCGGCCAATTCCTGCGCCATGATCCGCGTGCAGCCGAGCGCCACGCTGTCGGGCCAGATGGAAGCCAATGCGATCAAGTCCAAGCTGGGCTCGACCTACAAGGTGCGCAGCGTCGACGTCGTCGGCCCCAAGGTGAGCCAGGAGCTGTTCCGCGACGGCGTGCTCGCCATGCTGCTCGCGGTCTTGGCGATCGCGGGCTACGTGGCGGTGCGGTTCGAATGGCAATACGGCGTGGGCGCGCTCTTCGCGACCGGCCATGACGTGCTCGTCACCGCGGGCATGTATTCGGTGTTCCATCTGGATTTCTCGCTGAAATCGGTGGCCGCGCTGCTGCTGCTCGCCGGCTATTCGATCAACGACACCGTCGTGGTGTTCGACCGCATCCGCGAGAACCGGCGCAAATACAAGCGCATGAGCCTGCCGGACCTGATCAACCTCTCCACCAACCACATCGCCACGCGGACCACGCTGGTGTCCGTGGCGACCGCGCTGTCGATCATTCCGCTCTTCATCTATGGCGGCCCGGCGCTTTTCGACTTCTCCGCCGCCATCCTGTTCGGCATCCTGGTCGGTACGTTCTCCTCCACCTATGTCGCAGCCGCGCTGCTGCTCTACCTGCCCCCGGTCGGCGGCGGCAACAGGGGCGTCGTGGAAGAGAAGACGGCTTGAAGAAGCGAATAGCGAATAGCGAATAGTTCGCTATTTCTTCTACTCGCTACTCGCTACTCGCTCACTTAGAACGGATTGATCGTTTCGTCCCGCGTGAAGGTGAGGTAGCCTGCGCTCACGCCGGCGCGCAGGCCGATGCCGGTGCGCATCGGCGCGATGGTGATGTGGCTGGCGCGCATATAGTTGATGCCGATGCCGGCGATGAAATAATAGCTGCCTTCCACGCCGGGGAACTTTTGGAATAGGCGGTCGTCGTTGCGCAGGTTGTAGATCAGCGCGAAGAATTTGGACGCATTGCCGCCCAGGTCGAACCCGACCGACGGCCCCTGCCAGTAGACGCGCAAGGGCGGATAGCCCTTGCGGATCAGCCAGCCCGAGCCGTAGCGCAGCCCCACGACCACCGCGCCCGAGCCTTCGTCGCCCTTGATATAGGCGTCGGGCAGGCCTTCGTCGGAGAACACTTTCTGCACCGCTTTGGCCACGGCCTCCGTCGTCGTGCCGAAGAAGCCGGACGCCGCCTGCACCACCTCGTTCTGCGAGAAGGTCTGGAACATATCCTGATCGCCGCCTTGCTGCGCCGGCGGCGGGGGAGGCGGCGGATCGTCCTGCGCCAGGCTGGGCGCGGCGGCGAAAGACAGCGAGAGCGCGAGAAGCGGCAGAAGGGATTTCATGGGCGGTGCTCCGGATGGGCTTCGAGTCTAACGCGGTTAATCCCTGTTTCCCAATGACGCGCGCGCAATAAAGTTCCAACCGGGCGAACTGGCTATTTCTTCGTTCAAGGGGTGACGCCGCGCCTTGGCCTTCCTATTTTTTGGGCACAATGTCGCCCCGCCGTCGAATCGGGGCGGAGCCTGGGAGGGTTTATGATGGATGCCACCATGGTCGCCGTTTTGGCGATCGCGTTTCTTGCGCTCGTCACGGTCTTCGCCGGCGTCAAGGCCGTGCCGCAGGGCCGCGAATGGACGGTGGAGCGCTTCGGCCGCTTCACCCGCGTGCTCAAGCCTGGTCTCGCGCTGATCGTGCCGTTCTTCGACCGCGTCGGCCGCAAGCTTTCGGTGATGGAAGAGGTGCTGCCGATCCCCAGCCAGGTGGTGATCACCCGCGACAACGCCACCGTCACCGCGGACGCCATCGCCTTCTACCAGGTGGTCGACACCGCCAAGGCGGCATACGAAGTGGCCAACCTGCAGGCCGGCATCACCAATCTGTGCCTGACCAACGCGCGCACCGTGATCGGCGCGATGGATCTGGACGAGGTGCTCTCCAAGCGCGACGAGATCAACCAGCGCCTCTTGAGCGTGGTCGATGCCGCGACGGGCCCGTGGGGCGTGAAGGTCACGCGCATCGAGATCAAGGATCTGTCGCCGCCGGTGGACATCACCGAAGCGATGGCGCGCCAGATGAAGGCCGAACGGTATCGCCGTGCGGAAGTCACGCAGGCCGATGGCGAGAAGCAGGGCGCGATCCTGCGCGCCGAGGGCGCCAAGCAGTCGGCGATCCTCCAGGCCGAGGGCCGCAAGGAAGCCGCCTTCCGCGACGCCGAAGCGCGCGAGCGGCTGGCCCAGGCCGAAGCGAAAGCGACGCAGATGGTGTCCGATGCGGTGGAAGCCGGCAGCACCAATGCGCTGAACTACTTCCTCGGCCAGAAATATATCGACGCGTTTGCGCAGCTCGCGAGCGGCCCGAACCAGAAATTCGTCATCCTGCCGATGGAGTCGGCGGGCCTGCTCGGCTCCATCGCCGGCATCGCGGAGATGACGCGCGAAGCCGTCACCGGCCAGCAGCCCGCGCGCGTCGCGGCCCCCACCGCCGCGCGCGCCGCCGCCGGCACGGCGGTGCCGCCCGCGGGCCCGGGCCGGCCGGCAGGGACATAACGCCATGCAAACTCTGACGACATTCCTGAACGGACAGGCCGCCTGGCACTGGTGGGCGCTGGGCGCGGTGCTGCTCGCGTTCGAGATCGCCTCGACCACGCAATATCTTCTGTGGCCCGGCATCGCCGCGCTGCTGGTCGGCGTGCTCAAATTCATCGATCCCTCGCTCGATGGCCGCCTCGCGGTGTTCCTGTTCGCCGTGATCGCGGTGGGCGCGACGGTCTTGTGGAAACGCTCGCGCCTCGGCCGCGCCGAACGCACCACGCATCTCGATCTCAACGAACGCAGCGCCCAATATGTCGGCCGCCGCGTCACCGCGCTCGACGATTTCCACGGCCCGCGCGGCGCCGTCCGCGTCGACGACAGCCGCTGGAACGCGACGACCTTGGACGGCACCTCGCCGAAGAAGGACGAAGCCCTTCAGGTGATCGGCAGCGACGGCACCACGCTGACGGTGAAAGCGGCATAGGCGCAACGATGAGCGACAAGCCGCCCGTCACGAACGTTACAACCCGCCTCGGCCCGTGGGGCTGGTTCGCTCTCGTCGTGCTGGCGGGCTTTTTGATCTCCGCCGTCATCTACGCCGTGCACGCCTGGAATTCGTTCAACACGACGGTCTCGCCCGCCGGCTGGGCGTTCATGATCCTGGGCGCGGTGTTCACCATTCTCATCGGCGGCGGCCTGATGGCGCTGGTCTTCTATTCCAGCCGCCACGATTACGACCGATGACGCCCGAAGACGATCATGATGACGATGACACCCGCAGCCGCACCACCTGGGTCGCGGCGATTGCGTTCGTGGTGATCGCGGGGCTCGGCGTCTGGCTCGCACACGCGCTCTACGAAAATCTCCAGCTGCAGAAATGCGTGCTGGAAGGCCGGCACGACTGCAACCCGATCGCGATCCCCGATTCGAATTAGAGCGCGATCCCGCGAAGTGGAAACCGGTTCGCGCCAGATCGCGCGACAAACCAGAACATCAGGCGCCCTTGGCGACGAAGAACGGGTTGGCGTATTTGTCGGCGGTCTTGCCGTATAGGAAGGGCTTGCCGTCCAGCGTCGTCATCGTGCCGCCCGCGGCCATGAGCACGGCGTGGCCGGCGGCGGTGTCCCATTCCATGGTGCGGCCGTGGCGGGGATAGATGTCGGCTTCGCCCGCCGCGACCAGGCAGAATTTCAGGGACGATCCGGCGCTGACGAAATCCTTGATGCGGTAATGCGCGAGATATTCGTCGGTCTTGGTGTCGCGATGGCTGCGGCTGGCCACGGCGATCATGCCGTCGGCCGGCGCGGTGCGGACATGGATCGCTTGCGCTTTGCCGAAGTCGGGTTCGGCATCGACGGTGGCGGCGATCTCAATGGCGCCGCCGGGCGTCTCGCCGAGGAACAGGCGCTCTTTGGCCGGCGCGTAGACGACGCCGCAAACCGGAATGCCGTCTTTTATCTCGGCGATGTTGACGGTGAATTCGCCGTTGCGGTTGATGAACTCCTTGGTGCCGTCGAGCGGATCGACCAGGAAGAAGTGCGCGCCGATGGTCTGCACGCGGCCGGCAGCGACTTCTTCTTCCGCGATGATCGGCACGCCCGGCGCGAGCCTGGCGAGTTCGCCCAGAATAAAGAGCTCCGCCTCTTCGTCGGCAGCGGTGACGGGCGAGTGGTCGGCCTTCCGGCGCGTATCGACGCTTTCGGCGGCGTAGTGGCGCATGATGATGCCGCCCGCACGCCAGGCGGCGAGGGCCAAGGATTGCGCGAAGGGCGAGAGCATCGGGTGTTCCGGGCGCGGCATGTCGGCCACGGCTTTAGACGAAAATGGGGGCCGGGAGAAGCGGGCGGCGTTGATCGGGCGCGCGGCCTTGGTTAGGTTGGCGCCGTCCAAAGCGGAGTCGTTTGTCACGCCATGCTGGTTATCCGGGTTCGATAATCGCGCCACCGCGCGAGCCTAACGTTTCGGTCCCACCATCTTTCGATGGACGATATCCCCATGGCCTTCTTCACGAACAGCGCCGTCAACCGGCTCAATCTGCATTACGGCATCCATGCCATCGCGCTCACCGGCGGCGGCGCGTTCTTCTCCGCCTATTTGCTCAAGGCCGGGCTCTCGCTGCCGTGGACCTTGTTCACCTTCGCCATCATCCTGGCGGGCCGCTTCGCGATCCGCCCGATACTGATCCTGCTCGCGGCGCGCTGGGGCGTGCGGCGGCTCGTCGTCGCGGGCACGTTGCTGAGCTCGGTCCAATACACGCTGCTCGTGCAGGTGCACGGGCTGGGCGCGGCGCTGTTCGCGCTCTGCCTGATGTCCTCGCTGGCCGACACGCTCTATTGGCCGACCTATCACGCCTATTTCGCTTTCGTCGGCGATCACGAGCAGCGCGGCCAGCAGATCGGCGCGCGCGAGGCGATCGCGGCGATCATCGGCGTCATCAGTCCGCTGGTGACAGGCTGGCTGCTGGTGCGTTACGGCGCGCCGGTGGCGTTCTACCTGACGGCTTGCGTCGTCGCGCTCGCGGCACTGCCGCTGGTCGGCGTCGTCGACATGTCGTTCCCCGCCCGCGCGCCCGGCGCCTTCCGCGCCGCGATCCCGGGCGTGCTGCTGTTCATGACCGATGGCTGGGTGGCGGCGGGTTACGTCTTCGTCTGGCAAGTCGCCCTGTTCCTCTCGCTGGGCGAAAACTTCCTCGCTTTCGGCGGCGCGCTCGCTGTCGCCGCCGTGGTCGGCGCGGTGAGCGGCATGGTGCTCGGCCGCCACATCGATGCGGGCCACGGCAGGCGCGCGGTGTTCGTCGCCTATGGCGTCATCGCGCTCATCATCGTGATCCGCGCGCTGGCGCTGAAGAATCCCGTGCTGGCGGTGGTCGCCAATGCGCTGGGCGCGCTGGGCGGCTGTCTCTACGTGCCCACGATGATGACGGCGATCTACAACCAGGCCAAGCGCGCGCCCTGCACCTTGCGCTTCCACATCGCCGCCGAGGCGGGCTGGGATCTGGGCGGCGCGACCGGCCTCTCGGTCTCGGCGTTGCTGGTCTGGCTGGGTTTCCCGCTTTACGTCTGTGTCCTCATTTCGCTCTTCGGCGTGGCGGCGGGATTTGTCCTGTTGCAGCGCTATTACGGGAACAATCCCGGCCTCGCCATCGATACTGGCGCGCCGCCCATTGAGAACCAGATGGGCCCGCCTTAAGCATTCCTTAATCGGGCCCAAGGCACGTAACACTCAGGAAACCATATGGACTTTCCCATGAACGATCTCGATTTCGCGGCCCTGCTGGTCTCACGCGTCTGCCATGACCTCGTCAGCCCGGTGGGCGCGGTGGTCAATGGGCTGGAAGTGCTCGAAGACGAGCGCGACGCCACCATGCGGGCCGATGCGCTGAAGCTGGTCGCATCCAGCGCCGATCAGGCGGCGGCCAGGTTGCAATTCGCGCGCATCGCGTTCGGCGCGGCGGGTTCGGCCGGTGCGGAACTCGATCTCAACGAGGTCGGCCGGATCGTGGTGGGGCTGGCGCTTGGCAGCAAGGTGCAGATCGACTGGCAGGCCGCCCATGTGAACTGGCCCAAGGATTGGGCGAAGCTCCTGATGAACGTGACGCTGCTGGCGAGCGACAGCCTGCCCCGCGGCGGCGCGGTGATCGTGCAGACGGCGGTGGACGGCGCGCCGCCCAGCTTCAAGATCAAGGCGACCGGCCAGAACGCGCGCGTGCTGGAGGAAGTGGAGCATGCCGCGCGCGGCGAGCCCAGCGCCGCACTCGATGGGCGCAGCGTCCAGGCCTATCTCACGCACAGGCTGGCGCGCGGGGTGAATGCTGGGCTTACCATCACGCCGGGCGAGAACCAGGTCGAGTTCGCGGCGGGTTAAGCGCACGTTTCGCATCTTCAGATTGCGTTTACCAACGGGGGCTAGCATGGGGGGATTGGATTCTCTCTTTGCTGAGGCGCTCCCGTGAAACACTGCCTGGTCGTCGACGACAGCCGCGTGATCCGCAAGGTCGCGTGCAAGATTCTGGAATCGTTCGATTTCGAAACCGACGAGGCCGAGGACGGCATCCAGGCGCTCGACTCCTGCCGCGCGCGCATGCCCGAACTGATCCTGCTCGACTGGCAGATGCCCAACATGAGCGGCGTCGAATTCATCCGCAATTTGCGCCGCGAGCAAGGCGGCACGCGTCCGCTCGTGGTGTTCTGCACCACCGAGAACGACGTCGGCCATATCAGCGAAGCGATGAGCGCCGGCGCCAACGAATACATGGTCAAGCCCTACGACCGCGAGATCCTGCAAGCCAAGCTCGCGCAAATCGGGCTCGCCTGAGAAGGGCACGTTCGTGACGCCTGCCCATCTCGCCCACCTCGCGGATCTGCTCCATCGCCGCTCCGGTCTTGCCATCGGGGCGGACAAGGCGCGGCTGATCGAAAGCAAGCTCGCGCCCATCGCCGAACGCTTCGGCTTTAGAAGCTGCGACGCGATGCTCGCCGAACTGCCCCATCCGCCGGAGGAACTCGCCGAAGCGATCACCGAAGCGATGACGACGAACGAATCCTCCTTCTTCCGAGACCGCGCTCCGTTCGACGATTTTCGCGACCGCATCGTGCCCGTGCTGTGCGCCGCGCGTGCCTCGAAGAGGCGCCTGCGCATCTGGTGCGCGGCGGCGGCGACCGGCCAGGAAGCCTATTCGCTCGCGATGCTGCTCGACGAGATGGGCCTGGCGAATGACGGCTGGAAGATTGATCTTGTCGCGACCGATCTCAGCGCCGCGGCGTTATCGCGGGCCCGCGAAGGCGTCTATTCGCAATACGAAGTGCAGCGCGGATTGTCGCTGCAGATGCTGGATCGCAACTTCACGCAGGACGGCGCCAACTGGCGCATCGCCGAGCGCCTGCGCCGCATGGTGACGTTCCGCGGCTTCAACCTGCTCGATCACTATGGCTGGCTGGGCGAGATCGATCTTGTCTTCTGCCGCAACGTGCTGATGTATTTCGACACCCACACCAAAGCCGCCGTCCTTACCAAGATGGCCGGGACCCTGGCGCCGGACGGCATGATCGTTCTCGGTGCAAAGGAAAGCGCTGGCCCTGCCTGGATCGCGGATTCGGAGCGCGGCGTGTATGTGCCGCGTTTCATCCAGACCGAACGCAAGGCCGTGCGGGCATAGCAGAAGAAAATTTGGCACGCGGAGCCGCGGAGACGCGGAGGAATGCCGGCGATCGCTACTGTACCTTCTCTTCACGCACTCCGCTCTCTCCAAATCGTTCTCCACTCCCAACACGTCATTCCCGGGCAAGTCCGGAGGACCCATAACCGCGGTCTCGACAGTGCGGTCATAGACCGCGGGTACGCGTGGCCGGCACTTGGCCGGCCATGACGAATTTTGGAGGTTCGGGAATGTGTGGGAGCGAGAAGAGGTCAATCACCTGCACTTCTCCTTCGCGTCTCCGCGTCTCCGCGTGCCAATTTTTCTTTTTGTGTGCGGCCGGCCCTCCCGTTTCCGGAAGGGCCGGGCATCACATTCAGATCTTCGCCTTGATTCCCGCGAAGAAGCCGCGGCTGGGCTGCAGGAAGCCGACGGGGTTTTGGTAGTGCGCGTCGAACAGGTTGTCGATCCGGCCAAAGACCGCCAGGCTGCCGGTGATGTCGTAATTGGCGGCGACGTTCGTGGTCGTGTAGCTGGGCGCGCGCAGCCGCGGGATCGAGAAGTCGCGGTTGCCGTCGGTCCAGGAGCTGACATAGAGGACGTTGGCGTTGAACGACAGCGCGCCCGTCGCCTGCCAGTTGGCGTCGAAGTTCACCTTGTGCTTGGGACGGCGCAGCAATTCCTGATGCGTGATCTCGTCATTGGCCTCGGTGTAGGTGTAGTCCGCCCGCAAAGTGAGCGTGTCGAGCGGCTGGTAGGCGATGAAGCTTTCCACGCCGTCGGTCTCGGCGCGTCCGACATTGGCGTAGGAGGTGAAGGTCGCATTGTCGTCGATCAGGTTGCGGATGTTGTTGCGGAAATACGTCGCGCCGAACTGCGCCGTGTCGCCGAACAGCGGCTGCTCGAACCCGGCATCGTAGCCGGTGCTCGTCTCGGGCTTGAGGTTGGGATTTCCGAAGAAACCGAAGGGCGGGAAGTTCTCGAACATCTCCTCCAGCGTCGGCGCCTTGAAGCCGGTGCCGAGGCTGGCCTTCAACTGCGTCCCCGTCGCCGCGATCGTGTAAGTCGGCGCGATGCGATAGGTGACCTTGCTTCCGAACCGGTCGTTGTCGTCATAACGGATGTTGGCGGCGTTGTAGAAGCCGCCGCCGAAATTCGATTGAATCTCGGCATAGAGCGAATTGATGCTGGTATTGGCCGCCACCGGCACGTCGACTTCGTCGCGCTCGTGCTCTGCGCCGAGGACGAGCGTCTCATCGCCCGACAGCCGTACATTGCCCTGCCAGTCGAGTTTCACCCGGCTGCCGGATGACGGGCTGGGTGGCCCGTCGGGGCTGTAGTCGTTGGAGCGCGTGCTGCTGTACGCCAGGCCCAGCGTCTCATCGAGCACGCCGCCGAATGAGACAAGATGCGCCGTGCCGCGCGTGTAATATTGCAGCGTGTTGCCTTCGCTCTGCGTCGCGTCCGGCGGCGACGGGAACAGGTTGAAGTCCGTACCCGTCAGATGCAGCTGCGAATTGGTGTAGCGCGCCACCAGCCCGAGATCGAAATCGCCGGTGACGTCGTAGCCCAGTTTCGTCGAGGCGGTGAGGTTGTCGTATTTGTCGTCATGCCGCACCTCGCCGGGCAGAAGCAGGTCGAGCGGCGTCACCGGCGTGGCGCCGGAATAGAAGTGCTCGACATTCGCCGCGTAGTGGAAGCCGCCCGTGGATCCGCTGACGCCGGCCGACTGGTTGAACGTGTCGAACGACCCGCCTTCGACGGCGGCGGTGAACTGCGCGGGGCCGGAGCCGCTTTTGGTGATGATGTTGATGACGCCGCCGATCGCGTCCGAGCCGTAGACGCCGCTCTGCGGGCCGCGCAGCACTTCGACCCGCTGGATGTCAGGCGTCAGCACCTGGCCGAAATCGAATGCGCCGACGGTGCTGCTGGGATCGCTGACGTCGATGCCGTCGATCAGCACCTTCACATGGTTGGAGTTGGCGCCGCGCAGGAAGACCGAGGTCTGTCCGCCCGGGCCGCCGGTCTGCACGACATTGAGGCCGGGCACGTCCTTCAGCACGTCCGGCAGGGTCTGTTCCTGCCGGGCCGCGATCTGGTCCGCCGTGACGACGGTGATGCTGCTCGCGATTTGCGACTGGGGCGTCGGAATCCGCGTCGCGGTGACGACGACGATTTCCTGGTCATCGGCGCGGGCGGCGCCCGCGATGAGACCTGAGATCAGAAAAGTTGTGGAAAGAAGCAGTTTGCGCATGAGGTTCTCCTGGTTCGAGGTTCCAGGAGCCGCGCGCGGCGCACAGCGAATGACGGATTATCATTTTGAACATGGCCCCGCGACGACTCCCATGTCGCCGCGACGGTTTCCCCCGCAGCCCCCAGCGCACCCCGGCCGGGAACAGGACGACAGCGCGAGGCAGGTTTCCTGGCTCCCGGGTCATCGCTGTCATCCGCCTTCCCAAGGCTCATCGCCTCAGTGGCATTCGGATGACCGCTCACCGGTCACAGTTGCGGGGGCAGCCGCGGCTTCAAACCGCGTTCCCTAAATCCCTTGCGGGAACCTCACGCTTGTTTGAACGCTAACTATGAAGCGGGATCGCGGTCAATGCGAATGATGGGCGAAAGACCCGGGCACCCCACGATTCGCCGTTTTTTCGCCACGGCTGCGTGTAAAATTGTGTCGCCGGGAGACGAACGAGGAGAACGAGGTTGCGCGAATCGCCGCATTTGCCGCTTTCCAAAACCGCTGCATTCGCGTATCGGCGATCCGCGGCGGCAATAGCGATTGACGCGGAAGCATTCGTGTCTTCAATGGCATAGGCGGTCTTTCGCGCCGCACAAAGCGTGGAATGTGTGCACAATACCGTGTGTAGGGAGGACCGGACGCTTTTCAGGGATACGGTTTCGCGTTTACCATTTGAAAAGCTGGACCGCGCTTAGAACGGTGAGTACGATGTATGGAAATGCGACGTTGCGTACGCACCGCGCCTGCGGTGTGGGGGAAGGGGGACGCGTGAGCCCGGTAGATGTCATCCGGGCCCGGAGCGAATGCGCCGGGTCTCGTTACGTTTGGTGCCAATAAGCCATGCAGCAGCCAGAACACGATATCAGGCCTTTCCAGGCCGCACAGGCGACGCCGCGACGCTTCATGAGCGTCATCGTCGTCGGTGGAATTCATTTGGTGCTCATCTGGGCGCTGGCCACGGGCCTCGCCTCGAACTTCATGCACAAGCAGCTTGAGGACATCACCACCGAGGTGATCAAGGAAAAGGCGCCGCAGCAGAACAAGGTGCCGCCGCCGCCGCCGCCGGAACTGGTGAAGCCGCCGCCGCCCTTCGTCCCGCCGCCGGATATCGTCGTGACCACGGAAGCGCCGAGCACGAACACGATCGTGGCGACAACGCAGCATGTCGAGCCCAAGCCGCAGATCAGTTCGCCGGCCGCCATCGGCCGTCCGCATAGCTGCGGGCGCGCGCAATATCCTGCGCTCGCCGTGCGCCTCGATCACGAGGGCAATGTCGGCCTGAACTTCACGATCAATACCAACGGCAGCGTCAGCAACGTTTCCGTGTCCAGTTCGAGCGGTCACGACGAACTCGATCAGGCGGCTGTCGCCTGCGCGAGCAGTTGGACCTACAAGCCGGCGATACAGAACGGTGCGCCCGTGGCAGTTCCTTGGAAGACGACTGTTCAGTGGAAGTTGAATGGAGGCTGACCCAGGGGACGGGCAGCATGTTTGGGTATAAAATACGGAGAATGGATCACATGATCTCGAAGCGCTTGGCGATTGCGGTCGCCGTTATCGTTCTGTCCGGCTTTGGCGCCGGGCAGGCTCTCGCCCAGCAGGGCGGAACCACGACGCCGCCGGCTCCGGCCATGGTCTCGCCTGGTGGTGCACCGGGCGCTGCCCCGGCCGCCGCCACGCCGGCTCCGGCTGCCGCCACCACACCGTCGCCGTCGGCCGCCTCGGCCGCCGCCGCCGCCGGTACGGACAAGCCGAACCCCTACGGTCTTGCCCAGCTCTGGGCCGGCCAGAACGGCAAGCCCGACTGGGTGGCGCGCATGGTCATGATCGTGCTCGGCGTCATGTCGATCGGCACCTGGTACATCTTCGTCATGAAGTTCTTCGAACAGTCCCGCGTCCTCGGCCAGGCCAGTGCCGTCGAGAAGCGCTTCTGGGCCTCGAACAACCTCAACGAGGGCATCGACAAGCTGTCCAAGAACAGCGTGTTCCGCACCGTCGCCGAAAGCGGCGTGCGCGCCTCCTCCGGCCAGGGCTCGGGCATCGTCAACCTGAACGACTGGATCGCGATGGCGCTCAACCGCCAGCTCGAAGAGATCAACGCGAAGCTCCAGGGCGGCATCGCCTTCCTGGCGTCGGTCGGTTCGACCGCTCCGTTCGTCGGTCTGTTCGGCACCGTCTGGGGCATCCTGAACGCGCTGATCGCCATCGGCGTCGCCGGCCAGGCCTCGATCGACAAGGTCGCCGGCCCGGTGGGTGAAGCGCTCATCATGACCGCGCTCGGCCTTCTGGTCGCCGTGCCGGCCGTGCTGCTCTACAACGTGCTCGTCCGCCGCAATAAGGTCATCAGCGAGAAGCTGCGCAGTTTCGCCAGCGACCTGCAGACCTACCTTGTCACCAAGGGCAAATAAGCGAGCGGTATCGCGCGGAGTAATTCTTCATGTCCATGAATATCTCCAATCCGGACAGTGACGAGGCGGAACTGAACACCACCATCAACACCACCCCGCTGGTGGACGTGATGCTGGTGCTTCTGATCATCTTCCTCATCACCGTTCCGGTGGTGCTGAAGCAGGTGCCCGTGGACCTGCCCAACGCGCGCAACATCCCGACGATGACCAAGCCCGAGAACGTCGTGCTGGCCGTCGACAAGGATGAGAACGTCTACTGGAACAACGTGCTGATCACCGACAACAACGAGTTGATCAAGCGTCTGGAACAGAAGGCCGTGCTCGTGCCGCAGCCCGAAGTCCATATCCGCGCCGACCGCGACGTGCGCTTCGAAGCGGTCGGCAGGCTGGTCTACGACTGCCAGCGCGCCAGCATCCAGAAGGTGGGCTTCCTGCTCGAGCCCCGTAACGAGTCTATCCAGTAACAACGGAAGTATTTCGCCATGGCCATGAATGTCGGAAAGCCGAACGGTGAGAATGAAGTCATGGTGGAGATGAACACGACGCCGTTGATCGACGTCATGCTCGTCCTCCTCGTAATGCTCATCATCACCATTCCGATCCAGACCCACGCCGTGAAGCTGGATATGCCGAACGCGAAGGCCCCGCCGCCGCTCATCCAGCCGACGGTGACGAATATCGAGGTCGATTTCGACGGCACCATCCTATGGAACAACGCGCCGATCGATTTCGCGACGCTGGACAGCTACTTCTACAACGCCGGCCAGCAGACGCCGTCCGACCAGCCGGAATTCCATATCTCGGCCAACCGGCTGGCGAAGTACGACACTGTCGCGAAAGTGATGGCCGACGCGCAGCGCCGTGGCGTGACCAAGATTGGCATCGTCGGCACCGAGACTTATGTTCAGTAGGTGAGGGGCGACCGCGGCACGGGGTTCATGCGGGGGCATGCGTCTCGTTTCGCGGCAACCGTGGAATGAGGATTTGACTCCCATGAAGACCAAGTTTTTGCGCGCGGCCGCGGCGGCGATCGTTATCGGTGGCGCCGGTGTCGCCGTCACCGCGCTCGCGTTCCCGCAAATGGCGCAAGCCGCCGGCGCGCGCCCGGCGGTCGGCAACGCCCTCAAGGAAGCCGTCTCGCTGGCAAGCTCCGGCCATGGCTCCGAAGCGCTCGCCAAGGTGCACCAGGCCGAAAGCGTGGGCAGCCTCACGCCGTCCGAGCAGCAGATGATCTCGCAGACCAAGGAATATATCGCGGCAAAGACCGGCCAGGGCGGCGGCGCCGCCGCCTGCCGCGCCAAGTTCACCAACGACTACAATGCCGGGCGCTATCGCGACGCGATCGCCGACTCCGATTGCCTGCGCAAGGGCGGCGGATTGTCGGGCACCGACCAGCTCGTCGTGGCGCAGGCCTATTATCTTTCGGGCGATTACGCCGGCGCGATCCGCGCGGCGCGCGCCGCCGGCGGCCCCGAGGCAGCGCAGCTCGAACTCTCTGCGGCGTTCAAATCCGGTGACTCGGGCACCCAGCGCGATCTTCTCGAACAGCTGATTCGTGACGGCAAATCGCAATATTGGAGCAACCTGCTCACCGCGACGGAAAACACCAAGGGCCTGAAGGACGCGCAGACGCTGGATATCTATCGCCTGCGCTTCCTCACCGGCAACATGCGCACCCAGGACGATTACACGCTGGGGGCCGAACTCGCGCTCCAAGTCGGCTCGCCGCAGGAAGCGGTGAACATCGTGCAGAAGGGCATGGACGCGAAGGTGGTTTCGGGCGATCGCGCGACGCGACTGCTCAATCTCGCCAAGGCCAACGCCGCCAAGGACAGCGCCAACTTCCCCGCCATGCAGAAGGCAGCCGACGCGGCGCCGACGGGCGACGCCGACATCCGGCTCGGCCAGGAATATTGGGGCTTCGGCAAGGGCTCCGACGCCGTCAGCGCCGTGCAGGCCGGCATCAAGAAAGGCACGACGGATCCGGGCAACGCCCAAATCACCCTCGGCCAGGCCTATCTTGCCGCCGGCCAGAAGCAGGCCGCGATCAACGCCTTCAACAAGGTCGGCAAGGACGATGGCGACTGGCCGGTGATCGCCCGTCTCTGGTCGCTCTACGCCACCACCAGCCACTAAACGTTTCACGCAGCGAACACCAAGGCCGCCGCGCAACCGGCGGCCTTTTTGTTTGTAGTTTTCCTCCCCCGCAAAGCGGCGGAGGAAAACAGATGGCTCCGCGTGTAATCTACTTCGCCGTCCTCGGCTGGGCGCCGCGCATTGCCATGAGATAGGCGAGCACGTCGATATCCGGTGGGGCGGCGACGCCCTTGCCGGGCCCCGGCGTGCGCAGCTCTTCGCGCGTGTAATCCATTTTCGCGTCATAGGCGCGGTCGAGCTGGTTGCGCAGGTTCTGTGCGGCGGCATACCAGTCCTGCTTCACCGCGCCGTCGCGGCAGGTGGCAAGTTCGGCGGGCGTTGTCGCGCCCCAGCGGCGCTCGACGCATTGATAGGGATCGAACGACATCAGGAACAGGCGCCGGCGCGCCTCGTCATACGAAAGCGTGACGGGCGAATTGTCGGTGCGCTGGTAGACGATGCGGCACGCGCCCGCCTCGCGCATGTAGATCGCGATCAGGTCTCCGATGAGGTCGCGGCCTTTGTAAACGAGCTTGGAATCGCCCGTCTGGTACATCTTCACGAAACGCTCTGTCTGGTCGCGCAATTCCTTGAACGCGGTCTTGAGCCGCGCGTCGCGCGAGGGCGTGGAATAGGTCTCCCAGTCGCCCTCGGTGCCGTAGATGTTGGCCGGCAGGCGCTCCGGCTCGGGCTGGTTCTGCAAGCCCGCCTCCAGCGCGAGCACCACCGCGTCGTAGCGGTAATGCAGGTCGTTGCAGTTGGAATCCACCATGTCGTGGACTTCCTTGAGCGGATCGAATTCGAGCTTGCCGCCCGCGAGCTTCGCGCGCACCCAGTCGTAATAGTCCAGGAATTCGCCGTTCAGCGTGAAGCTGCCGTTCGCCCAGTCGCGCGCTTCGTCGGGGCGCTTGCCGTTGCCGTAGAACTGCTCGGCGGAGAAATCGGCGATCTCCTTGTTGGTGGCGACGACGACATGGCCGCCGACATAGACGCCGTCCGCGCGGCGCGTCGCGCCGGCGAGGCGCATCGGCCGCCAGTTCTTGAAGCCCGCGCCCATGCCGGGCCGCGAGCGCACGAAGCGTTCGTCGTAGAAGCCGCGCGTCACCGAATTGTCGGGATGGGCGTCGATATATTCGGCACGGCCGTCGGGATCGATCCTGTAGATCGTCGCGACGTGGCCGTTGGGATCGTAGACCATGCTGCCGGGATGGATCGATTTGGCGTTGATCGCGGGCGAATAGAGGTCCGGCGCCAGCGGCGCGTCGAGATCCGGATCGATCCGGTAGCTGGCGGACGAAACCGCGTCGCGCACTTCGTCGAGCAGTTCGTAGCCCGAGATCGATCCGGTCAGCACGTCCTTGCGCTCGGTGACGGCATTGCCGTTGGGCGTGTAGCGGATGTCGCGCGTGTGGCCGCGCGGCTCGACCGCGCTCTCATAGGAAAAGGGCAGGCCGCGCTTCCACGCATAATAGGCTCGCAAAACGTAAGGCAGGTCGGCGCAGTCCGAATGGAACACGATGCCTTCAGGATCGGAGGCGCGGAACGGATTGGCAGTGCTGTGCAGGCAGTCGTTCACCCGATGGCAGCCGGACTCGCCGATGGCGGTGATGAACTCGCCGAACTCGCGCTCGTCCGCGTCGGTCCAGTGGTCGTAACGGACGACATAGAGGTCGTTGGGATTGGACGTGATCGCGGCCGGCGCGACCGGCACCGGCGCGGCCGCCAGAGGCTTGGGCGGCAGCGGTGCCTGCGCCGCAGCGGGCAGGGCCCACAGCACGGCAAAGACCGTAAGAACCGCAAGCCGCATATCATCCCCCTGTCACCGAACGGTAGACTTTGGGGCAGGGTGGTCAAGGCGCGCGGGTTGCATCGCCGCGCTTAACCAAGCGGTGTCGCCCGGGCGTCACGTTTCACCTATCATTGCCATGAAATGTTGACCCCCGAAGAACTCCAGGCGCTGCTGCTCAGCCTCAAGGTCTCGCTGACCGCGGTGGCGTTCGCGCTGCCCTTCGCGCTGGCCGCGGCGCTGCTCCTGGCGCGGCGCAGTTTCCCCGGCAAGCCGCTGATCGATGGCGCGCTGCACCTGCCGCTCGTGCTGCCGCCCGTCGTGATCGGCTATCTGCTGCTGGTGGTGCTGGGCACCCGCGCGCCCGTGGGCGGCTGGCTGAGCGCGCATCTCGGCATCCAGTTCGTGTTCTCGTGGAAGGGTGCGGCGCTCGCCTCTGGCCTCATCACCTTTCCATTTCAATTGCGCGCGATCCGCCTCGCGCTCGAAGCGATCGATGGCGGGCTCGGCCAGGCGGCGGAGACATTGGGCGCCGGCGCCTTCGACCGCTTCGTCAATCTCACACTGCCGCTGGCGCTTCCCGGCATCGTCGCCGGCGCGATCACGGCGTTCGCGGCGAGCCTGGGCGAATTCGGCGCGATCATCACTTTCGTCTCCAACATCCCCGGCGAGACGCGCACCCTTCCGCTCGCGATCTATAGCGCCATCCAGTCGCCCGGCGGCGAGATGGAAGCGGCGCGGCTCTCGATGCTCTCCATTGCGCTCGCTCTGATCGGTGTCACCCTCGCCGAATTCGCGGACCGGCGCGTGCGCAGGCTGGTGGGGCGATGATCGACGTTTGCGTCCGCCAACTGTTCAAGGGCTTCACGCTCGACGCAGCGTTCCAGGTCGAGCGCCCCGGCATCACTGCGTTGTTCGGGCCTTCGGGCGCGGGCAAGACGACGCTGGTCAACGCCATTGCCGGCATCTTGCGGCCGCGCGCCGGGCGCATCGTCATCGGCGATCGCGTGCTGCTCGACACGGCGTCCGGAACGTTCGTTCCACCGCGCGAGCGCCGCATGGGCATGGTGTTCCAGGACGCACGGCTGTTCCCCCATATGAGCGTGGAGAACAATCTGCGCTTCGGCTGGCGGCGCGCGGCGCAGAAGGCGAGCGAGCGGGAGTTCATCCACATCCTCGATATGCTGGGCCTCGAACCGCTGCTGCCGCGGCGGCCCGCCAGGCTTTCCGGCGGCGAGAAAAGCCGCGTGGCGCTGGGCCGTGCGCTGATGGCTTCTCCGCAATTGCTGCTGCTCGACGAGCCGCTCGCCGCGCTCGACGCCGCGCGCAAGGCCGAGATCCTGCCCTATCTCGAACGCCTGCGCGACGAAGCCAAGCTGCCGATGATCTATGTGACGCATTCCCTGGAGGAAGTGATGCGGCTCGCCGATCATCTCATCCTGCTGCGCGAGGGCCGCGTGGTGGCGCAAGGCCGCGCCTTCGATCTTCTCTCCGATCTGGAATTCGCGACTGCGATGCAGGCGCCATCTCCCGGCGCGGTGTTCGCGGCGCGCGTAAAGGGCCCGCGCGCGGATGGCCTCACGGTCCTGGAATTCGACGGTGGCGAACTCGTTGTCGCGCGTCTGGACCGCGCGCCCGGATCGCAACTGCGCGTGCGATTGCGCGCGGAGGACATCATGCTTGCGCTCGAAGAGCCGCGCGCCATCAGCGCCAACAATATCTTGCCGGCGACGGTGCGCGCCATCGATCCGCGCGACGCGGATGCGGATGTTCAACTGGCCGTGGGAAACGTGAAGCTCGTCGCGCGGATCACGCGCGCTTCGCTGGACCGGCTCGGCATCGCGCCGGAGATGAAACTCTTCGCTATCGTGAAGTCGGTGACGGTGGATTCGGGAATCGCTAATCGAACGTGACGACGATCGCGCCGTTGCCGCGCCGCGACTTGGCATAGTCGAACGCGTGCCGCGCGTCGGCAAACGGAAACTGCACCGCGATGCGCGGATGGATCTTGCCCTCCGCCGCCCACTTCACCGCGTCGATCAAGGCGGCACGCGCCAGCGCCGGATGCGACTGCACCGTCAAGGGCAGGTTGGCGGCGAAGAGCGTCAGGTCGCGCGCATAGAGCACGCCGACATTGGCGCGCGGCACGCGCCCGCCGGCGAAACCGGCACAGATCAGCCGCGCCCCATTGGCCGCCGTTGCCGCCGCCGCCTCGAACGCATCGCCGCCAACGGGATCGAACACGACGTTGACGCCCTTGCCGCCGGTGAATTCCTTCACACGGTCGGCCAAGACTTCGGTCTGGGTATCGATCAGATGGTCGGCGCCCTGGCCGCCCGCCAGAGAGACGCGGTCCTCGCCCCCGGCCGAGGCGATCACCGGCGCGCCCAATTGTTTGGCCGCCTCGACCGCCGCCAGCCCGATGAACCCGCCGGCGCCGAGCACCAGCACGGTCTCGCCTTCCGCCAGCCGCGCCTTCTCCCGCAGCGCCAGGATGGCACCGGCATAGGCGACCGGCAGGCTGGCCGCCTGGGCATCGGAGACTCCCTCGGGGATCGCGACGCACAGCTCCGCCGGGGTCAGCGCCTGCTCGGCAAGGCCACCCCAGGGCACGAAGGCCGCCACGCGCTGGCCCTTCTTGAGGCCTTTGACGCCCGCGCCGATGGCGGCGACGGTGCCGGCCACTTCCAGGCCGGGCGTGAAGGGCAGGTCCGGCCGGGGCGCGCGGTCGCCCGTCAGCGCCGCGAAATCGGCCAGATGGATGCCGGCGGCCTTGACCGTGATGCTCACGGCTCCCGCCGGCGGGGTGGGCGCCGCGGCCTCTTCCACCGCCAGCATCTCCAACCCTGCCAGCCTGTGTGCCCGGTATGCCTTCATGGTGCTCTGGTCCCCGTCTGCCGGGGCGAACCTGCCGCGCGGGGCCGCCTCGTGTCTAGCGCCCACGGCTGGCCGTGATAGGTTCCCGCGCCTTTGCCTCGCCCGGACAGAAATGAACGCCCGACACGAACCCATCCGGCTCGCGCCCCAGGAAATTCTGTTCCTGGCGGGGATGATTCTGGGTTGGGGCCTGTTCGTGATCTGCCTCGGCAAGGACATGTCGTGGGATTTCCGGAACTACCACTGGTACATTCCCTACGCCTTCATGAACGGCCGCGCGGCGATCGACATCTCGGTTGCGCACCAGGCGACGTTCTACAATCCGTTCCTCGACATTCCGTTCTACGAACTGGCGACGCATTTTCCGTCCTGGTTCGCGCTGGGCGTGCTCGGCATGGCGCAAGGCGCCAATGCCGTGCCGCTCTATCTGATGTCGCGATCGATAGTGCGGGTGGAGCAGAAGCGCCTCGCCGCCGCGATCCTCACCGTGTTGTGCATGACCGGGGGGCTTACCGTCTCGCTCTCGGGCACGACATACTACGACCCGATCATGAGCGTGTTCATCCTCACCGCGCTCGCGCTCGTGCTGCTGACACGCGAGACCTTGCGTGACGGCACGATCCTGCGCGGCATGATCCTTTCCGCCATCGCCGGGTTGCTGGTCGGAATCCCGGTCGGCTTGAAACTCCCCGAAGCCCCGTTCGCATTGGGTTTGGCGGCGGCGCTGCTGCTCCTCCCCGGCGACTGGAAACATCGCGGATCGCGTGTGATCGCGGCCGGCGTCGGCGGCGTGATCGGCGTGCTGCTGTTCGCGGGCTACTGGTACGTGAACATGTATCACGTCACCGGCAACCCGCTGTTCCCCTATTTCAACCAGTATTTCCATTCGCCGCTCGCGCTCACCGCGTCCTATCGCGACGTGCGCTTCCTGCCCCACGACCTCTATCACGCGCTGATCTTCCCGCTGCTGTTCTCGATCAACTGGCAGATCGCGGACGATCTTCCCTTTCAGGACATCCGCGTCGGCATGGCCTATGTGCTCGTCATCGTCACTTTGCCGCTGTGGCTGATCCGGCGCCAATCGCGCGAGCCGCTGATGGCGACGGATGCGCTTGCGGCCCTGTTCGGCTTCGCGATCGTCTCTTACATCGCCTGGATCTCGATCTTCGCGATCTACCGCTACATCGTGCTGCTCGAAATATTGGGGCCCATCCTGATCGCGGGCTGCGTCGCGCTGTGGCCCATCTCGGCGCGGGCGGGGCTGGTGACCGCGGGCTTGCTCCTGCTGCTCTGCGCGCTCGCCATGCGCACCGGCATCCTCACCCGTGCGCCCCTGGGCGATCCCTACGTGCAGGCGACCATGCCGCCGATCCTGGACCCCGACCACACGATGTTGCTGATGACGGGCAACGCGCCGATGGGCTTCCTCGCGCCCTCTCTGCCCCACCAGATCCCGATCATCCGGATCGACGGCTGGATGATCCAGCCCAAGGACGGCTCCAAACTGACCGCCCTGGCCCGCCGGCGGGTGGACGCGTTCAAGGGCGACCTTTATGTGATCTTCGACACCTACGAACTCGCCCGCAGCATCGACGCTTTGGCCGACTACAATCTCGCCATAGACATGGCTGCGTGCGGGGATATCGAAACCAACCTGACGGGCGACTACCGCATCTGCCCGTTGACGCGGAAAGCCACACCATGAGCGACGCGCGCATCGCCGTGCTGATCCCCTGCTACAACGAAGAAGCCGCCATCGGGCAGACGGTGCGCGATTTCCGCGCCGCGTTCCCGCGCGCCGATCTCTACGTCTACGACAACAACTCCAGGGATCAGACGAGCGCCCGCGCCCGCGAGGCCGGCGCCATCGTGCGGATCGAGCCGCGCCAGGGCAAAGGCAATGTCGTGCGCCGCATGTTCGCCGACATCGAGGCGGACATCTATGTGCTGGTCGACGGCGACGACACGTACGACGCGACCGCCGCGCCGGGCCTCGTCAAGATGCTGGTGGACGACGGGCTCGACATCGTGACCGGCCGGCGCGTGCACACCCAGGCCGATGCGTATCGCGCCGGGCATGTGCTGGGCAACAAACTGCTCACCGGCCTCACCGCGCTGATGTTCCGGGTGAAATTGCGCGACATGCTGAGCGGATACCGCATCATGTCGCGGCGCTTCGTCAAATCCTTTCCGTTCACCGCCGAAGGCTTCGGCATCGAGACCGAGATGACGGTGCATTCGGTGCGCATGCTGATGCCGATGGCGGAGATCGACACGCATTACAAGGAGCGCCCCGCCGGCTCCGTCAGCAAGCTCAACACCTATCGCGACGGCTTCAAGATCCTGTTCACCATCGCCGCTTTGGTGCGCGAGGAACGCCCGCTGATCTTCTTCGGCGCGCTGTTCGCGCTCTTCGCGCTGGCCTCGCTTCTGCTGGGTGCGCCGGTGCTGCTGCATTTCTGGCGCTTCCATGACGTGCCGCGTCTGCCGACCGCCGTGCTCTCCGCTGTCCTGATGCTGGTCGCGTTCCTCGCGCTGGCGAGTGGGCTTATCCTGGACACGGTGACGCGCGGCCGCTGGGAGACCAAGCGCATGCGCTACCTCGCCATCCCCGGCCCGCACGATCTGACGCTGTCGTGAGCCTGCGCCAGACGCTGGAAACATCGCGCTTCCTGCGCTTCGCCATCGTCGGCGCGGCCGGCTTCGTGGTGAACGAGGCGGCGCTCTACGTAGCGCTCAATCTCATCGGCCTGGGCAAATACGCCGCCGGCATCTTCGCGTTCCTTTGCGCTGTCACCTTCACCTGGTGGGGCAACCGCGTGCTCACCTTCCGCGAACAGGCGGCGAGCGGGGCAAGCGCGATCTTCCTGGAATGGGCCAAATTCGTTCTGGCGAACGGCATCGGTTTCGCCGTGAACTACGGCGTCTACGCTGCCTGCATCACCTTCGCGCCCGCCCCGCTGAACAACCCCTACCTCGCACTCGCCTTCGGCACCATCGCGGGATTGGTGTTCAACTTCACACTGTCGAAGCGGCTCGTGTTCCGTTCACGATAACCGACCCAGCTCCTCGACGATCGCCATCCCGCCCGGCGCGTCGATGTCGACGCGGGTGGTCTCGGTGAGGCGGGCCATGGTCATGTAGAAGCCGCAGGTCAGGATGATCTCCACGATTTCCTGCGTGTCGAAATGGCTTTGCGCGGCTTTCACGTTCGCCTCGCTCGCCTTCACGTTCCGGATCACGTCGACGGCGAGCGCGAGCAGCGCTTTCTCCTTCGCGTCGAACGCCGCGTCGTCGAAGCGTCCCGCTTCGAGCGCCGCGATCTGGTCCTTGCGGCAGCCGACGCCCTCGGCGATGGGCACATGCTGCGCCCACTCATAGGTCCCGCCCTCGACCCGCGCGACGGTGAGGATGACGAGTTCGCGCAAATCCGCGCCCAGTTTCTGCCGCGCCAGGATATTGCCGCCGAAGCGCAGGCCCGAGGTGAAACACGCCGGCGCGTTCGCCCACATGCGGAAGATGTTGAGCTTGCGCGGCAACTTCTCGAACGCCTCCCGCGCACTATCGGGCAGGCTGGCGATATCAGCGAAGGGGATGAGGGGCATGAGAGGAACTCCGTTTTTTTTACTTATACCCTCCCCTTGAGGGAGGGTCGAAAAATGCAAAGCATTTTTCGGGAAGGGGCTCATTCA
>DATATK010000197.1:0-1924 GCA_036268825.1 Rhizomicrobium sp.
ACCTGTCTATCTTGTGTGCACTCTACCCCTTTCAGCACACAAGCCTGCGGGTGCGGCCAGCACCCGGCATTCCCTGCGCCCTCTGTTCGAGGGAGCGACGGTTTGATGCATCACCCGGACGCAAATCGCGCCGCGGGAATGCGGAGTCATGTTTTCCACTGTCGTCCCGGGCAAGCCAACGGGTCGCGCGAATGCGCGCCCGATGACAGGCTCCGCCCGACCCGGGACCCATAACCACAGAGCGATGTCGTGTGCAAAGTTCAAACCCCGCGTCGTCGCATAACTGATGGCTGTGGTTATTGGTCCCCGCTTGCCGCCTTCGCTAAAAGCTTCGGCGGCCTTACACCGCAAGCCCGGCGAAGCCTTGGCGTAGCCGGGTCGCGGGGACGACGACGGAGATTGGGTCTACACCACCGCGTGCTGCGGATGCGCGTCGTGCAGCATCAACGCCAACCGATGCAGTGGCGCGTCGCGAAAACCGGCGGCCTCGATCGCCTTCACGGTGGAGAGCACGTAGTCGCGGTTGTTGCCGGATTGGCCGTGGCCCTGCAGCACGTGGCGAAGCTGCTCGGCAAGCGACAGCCGGCCGGCATATTGCACATGGCCGCGGTCGACCACGTAAGCGAGCGCGCTGACGCGTTGCCGCGCGTCGTCCTCCAGCCATACCGAGCGCATCACCTCACGATAGACCGAGGTGACTTGTTCGCGCGCGCGCAAATAGGCCACTGTGGCGCCGCGCTTCTCCGCGGCCACGCGGAATGCGACGCCGCGGCAGGCGCCGCCGCGGTCGAGTCCGAGCACCAGCCCCGGCTTCTCCGGCGTGCCGCGATGCACGAAGGAATAGACGCACAGCGCGCGGTGCTCGCCGATCAGCCGCGCCGGCACGCGCTCGATGAAGTCGAAGCCCGGCCGCCACATCAGCGAGCCGTAGCCGAACACCCAGAGGTCGCCTTTGGAAAATTCGTCTTCGGACAGGGTCAATGCCGCCATTGCGACAGCATCGCTAACAGAATCGCCGTTCCATGAACATGCGTTAACTTGATCGGGATGGCGATGACCGCTTTATTGCCCAAATTGGTGATCAAAGGGGCGGGGATGACCATGGCTATGACTACGCCAAAACGGCGTTCGCGTTGGGGGCTGTTTGCCGCCCCCGTCCTGCTCCTGATCGCCGCGATTGCGTGGAGCGCGTTCTGGTTCTTTGCCGCCTCGCAAGTGGATGTGCAGGCCGATGCCTGGCGCGCCCATGAAGCCAAGAGCGGCCGCATCTATGATTGCGCGAAGCGCTCGGTCGGGGGCTTTCCGTTCCGTCTCGAGATCTCCTGCGACAGTCCGAGCGTGACATTGGCCTCGCAGACGGCGCAGCCGGCGAACCAGTTCACGGCGAAGCTCGACCAGATCCTTGTCGTTGCGCAGATCTATGACCCCAAACACGTCATCGCTGAATTCGCGCCGCCGGCCGCCATCACCGATCAGAGCGGGCAGAGTTTTTCCGCCAGCTGGAAGCTCGGCCGCGCCAGCGTGTTCGGCCTGCCCGGCGTGCCGCAGCGCGCGTCCGTCGTGTTCGATGCGCCTGCGCTGGCGCGCGTCGACGGATCGATGCAGGTGCCGCTCGCCGAAGCCGGCCATGTCGAGTTGCACGGACGGCTCGCCGAGGGATCGCCGAAGGACGCGCCCGTGATCGAAACCGTGCTTCAGATCAACAAGGGTGCCATCCACGGTCTGCATCCGCTACTCGCCGATCCCTTCGACGCCGACATGCGCGCGCTGGTGAGCGGCTTGAAGGATCTCTCGCCAAAACCATGGCCAGTGCGCTTTCGCGAAATCCAGGCAGCGGGCGGCCATGTCGAGATCGTGCAATCGCGCATCCAGCAGGGCGATCTGGTTGCGGTTGCCGCGGGCACGCTGGGCCTGAGCCCCGCGG
>DATATK010000198.1:0-35865 GCA_036268825.1 Rhizomicrobium sp.
GTCTTCGGCTTTCATCTCGCCGCGCTCGACCAGCGCATCGGGATAGTCGTGATAGAGCGCGAGGGCCTGGTCGATATCGGCGCGCGCGTCCCGCTTGCGGCCCTGTGCGTGGCGGGCGCTGGCGCGCAGCACCAAAATGTCCGCGCGCTGCGGATCGCCGGCGAGCACGGTGCTCAAGTCTTTCTCCGCACCCGCCCAATCCTTGCGCGCGCCGCGCGCCCGCGCCCGGTCGGCGAGCACGTCGCGGTCGCCCGGCGCCAGCGACAACGCGTTGGTGAACGACGCATCCGCGTTGCCCGGCTGGTCCGCCAGAAGCCAGGCATTGCCGGCCTGGTCGTAAAGCTCTGCGCGCTCCGCATTGTCGCCCACCGCCGGATCGCGGCCCAGATGGTCGAGCTTGGCGGCGGCCTCGGAATAGCGGTGCAGCGCCACCAGCGCGAGCGCCTGGCAATGGACCGGGCCGCCGCCGCCGTCCTCGTTCTGCCAGGCGGTCGCCGTCTCGAAGGCTTCCCGCGCATTGCTGTGGACCAGTGACAGGCAGCGCGCATAGCGGTCTTTTCCCGCGAGCGATGGATCGTCGAGCGCCGACGGATTGGCCGCCAAAGCCGGGGCCGTCAACCACGAAGCCACGAGGAGGAATGACAGGAGCTTGCGCATTGCGATATGAGAGCCCGGCCACGCCCTCGAAAGCAAGCATGTCCTCCCTGCCTGCCATATTGCAGATCGTTCCGGCGCTCGACGCCGGCGGCGTGGAACGCACCACGATCGACATCGCGCAGGCCCTGACCCAGGCGGGTTTCGCGGCCTTCGTGGTCAGCGAAGGTGGCCGGATGGAGCCTTCGCTGGCCGAGGCGGGCGGAGAATTAATTTCCCTTCAGGCGGCCAGCAAGGCGCCGCACACGATCGTGGCCAACGCCTTCGCGCTGGCGCGGGTCGCGCGGGAACGCGGCGTGAAATTGATCCATGCCCGCTCGCGCGCGCCCGCCTGGAGCGGGTTGATGGCGGCGCGGATGGCGGGCGTGCCGTTCGTGACGACCTATCATGGGATCTACAATGCATCCAATCCTCTCAAGCGCTTCTATAATTCGGTGATGACGCGCGCCGACGCCGTGATCGCGAACTCGCAATGGACCGCGGCGCATGTCCTTGCCGAGCACAAGATCGATCCGGCGAAACTCACCGTCATCCCGCGCGGCGTCGATCTCGGCCGCTTCGATCCGGCGGGTGCATCGCCCGACCGCGTCGCGGAGTTGCGCGCCGAATGGGGCGCGGCGCCGGACGACTTCGTCGCGCTGCTGCCCGGGCGGCTGACGCGCTGGAAAGGACAACGCGTCCTCATCGACGCGCTTGCGAAACTCGCGCATGACAACAGGCTCGCCAATATCCGCGCGGTGCTGATCGGCGACGCGCAGGGCCGCGCGGCGTATGAGGCCGAGCTGCGCAACGCGATCTCCGCGGCCGATCTCGGCGGCAAGGTCCGCATCGCCGGCCATACGGATGGCATGCCGCTCGCCTATCTCGCCGCCGACGTCGTGGTCTCGGCCTCCACCGATCCCGAAGCCTTCGGCCGCGTGGCGGCGGAGGCGGGTGCGATGGGAAGGCCGGTCATCGCCACCGATCATGGCGGTGCGCGCGAGACCGTCGTGGAGGGCATATCGGGCCTGCTCACCGCGCCGGGCGACGCGCTAGCGCTGGCCGATGCCATCGCCCGCCTCGCCGCGATGGACGCAGCAACGCTGTCCCACATGGGTTCGGCGGGCCGCGCCCATATCGTGGAGCGCTACAGCCTGGAGCGGATGTGCGCCGACACCATCGCCCTCTATCGCAAATTGATCTCCGCCCGGAGAGTGGCGTAGCCGCCGCCGTCTGGTAGTCTCCCGCCGACTTCGGAGGGTTGAACGATGCGCCTTGCCTGGACAGCCGCGCTTGCGGCTCTTCTGTCGGTTTTCTTCTCGCTCGCCGCCGCGGCACAAACCACGCCGTCGGCCGCGCCCACCCACGCCGTGACCGTGCAGCCGCTGGCGAGCGTGACGCCTCTGCCAACGCCGGCCTTCGATCCGGTCAAGGCGACCAACGCCTATCTTGCCCAGGTCAGCGGCAAGGCCCGCGCCAAGTCGGACGCCTATTTCGAGGGCAGCGCCGAATGGCTGCCGGTGGTGGACACGATCTATGCCCTCATCGTCGCGGCCCTGCTGCTCTGGCTGCGCATCTCCGCGCGCATCCGCGATTATGCCGTGGGCATGACGCGCTCGCGCTTCTGGCAGGTCCCGATCTATATCCTCGCCTATGTCGTGCTCACGACGCTGGTCACGTTCCCGCTCACGGTCTACGAAGATTTCATCCGCGAGCACGCCTACGGCCTGTCCAACCAGAACTTTGTGCAATGGTTCGGCGATTTCGCCATCGGTTTCGGCGTCAACCTCGCGGCCTTCATGATCGTGGGCACCGTGATCTACGCCATCATCCGCCGCGTCAAGGACATGTGGTGGCTCTGGGCCAGCATCGCCACAGTGGGGTTCCTGCTTGTCGCCAATGTGGTCTATCCGGTGTTCATCGCGCCGCTCTTCAACACTTACTATCCGCTGCCCGACAGCCCGCTGAAACAGCAAATTCTCTCGCTGGCGCGCTCCGAAGGCATTCCCGTCACCAATGTCTACGAATACAACGCCTCCAAGCAGTCCAAGCGCATCTCCGCCAATGTCTCGGGCGCCTTCGGCACCACGCGCATCTCGCTGACGGACAATCTCATCAACCGCAGCAATGGCCGCGAGGTCAAAGCTGTGCTCGGGCACGAGATGGGGCATTACGTCCTCGACCACAACATGATCGGCGCAACGTGGGACGGCCTGGTGTTCCTCGTCGGCTTCGCGTTTGCCGCCTGGGGCTTTCGCCGGCTCACCAATGTGTTCGGGGGCAATTGGGACGTGCGCGCGATCGACGATCCCGCGGGGCTGCCGGTGCTGATGGGCCTCGCCGCGATCTTCTTCCTGTTCGCCACGCCGGTAACGAACACCATCACCCGCACCATCGAACAGCAAGCCGACATGTTCGGCATCAATGCCGCGCGCGAGCCGGACGGCTTTGCCCAGGCGGCACTGCAGCTCAGCGAATACCGCAAGCTCGATCCCAGCCCGTGGGAAGAATTCATCTTCTACGATCATCCCTCAGGCCGTACCCGCATCTGGACGGTGATGCGCTGGAAGGCCGAGCACATCAACGATCCGGACATCAAGGCGGGCCCGGTTTCGCCGCAATGAACGGGTTTTCGCTGAGCGTGGGGCAGCCGGATGCGCCGCTCCACGCAGCGGCCCACAGCCACCACCCCTGGCCCGACGTCACCTTCACCGCGCAGCAGGACGCCTGGCGCGACGCCGCGCGCCTGCTCGACCGCAAATGGGAGCACATCTTCGGCACGGTGATCCCGGCGGCGCAGGCGCATATCGCGCGGCGCCTCAATCTCCCAGATCCTGCGACCGTCACGTTCGGTCCCAACACGCATGGCTTCGTCCTGCGTATCCTTTCCTGCCTGAACACACCCGCCCGCATCCTCACCACCTCGTCCGAATTCCTCAGCGCCTCGCGCCAGATCGCGCGGCTGGAAGAAGACGGCGCCGTGATCGTCACGCGCGTGCCCACCGAACCGTTCGATACGTTTGAAATCAGGTTCGCCGCCGCCGCCGCGCAAGGCGGACACGATCTGGTTTTCCTCAGCCAGGTGTTCTTCGATTCCGGTTACGCGGTGCGCGATCTGGCGAAGATCGTGGATGCCGTGCCCGATCCCGAAACCTTCGTCGTGATCGACGGCTATCACGGCTTCATGGCGGTGCCGGCCGATTTCGCCGCGCGCGCAAGCCGCGCCTTCTATCTCGCCGGCGGCTACAAATATGCGATGGCGGGCGAAGGCGCCTGCTTCCTGCATTGCCCGCCAGGCTACGGCGCGCGCCCGCGCGACACCGGCTGGTATGCCGGTTTCGGGGCGCTCGAAAGCGGCGGCACGGACGTTCCCTATGCGGCGGACGGCAGCCGCTTCCTCGGCGCGACCTTCGACGCCACGGCGCTCTACCGCTTCAACGCCGTGCAGGACTGGCTCGCGAACCGCTCCATCGCCGAGATGCTCGAG
The DNA here is from genome assembly GCA_036268825.1 of Rhizomicrobium sp. GTDB lineage: Bacteria > Pseudomonadota > Alphaproteobacteria > Micropepsales > Micropepsaceae > Rhizomicrobium. Next base: position 4,121 of record DATATK010000198.1, read on the forward strand.
CAGGTGCGCGGCATCGAACGCGCCTTCCTCGCCGGCCTCACCGGAGGCCCGCTCGATCCGTCACAATTGCTGGTGCCCGATGAATCCCGCCGCGGCCGCTTCCTCTGCTTCCGCGCACCGGACGCCGCCGCGATCACATCCAACCTCGCCACCCAAAACATCCTCGTCGACCACCGCGCCGACCGGCTGCGCATAGGCTTCGGCATCTATCACACGCCGGAGGATGCGATGCGTTTGGCGAAGGCGTTACGCACTTAGTGCACCGCCCCCTTGCGGGGAGGTCGAAAAATCCGAAGGATTTTTCGGGTGGGGGAAAGCAATTAAGGCAGCATCGCCTCGAACGCCGCGACCAGCGGGTCTTCGGTCTCGAAGACGTAGTCCACCGTCTGCGCCGTGACCGCCCCGCCGGCGCCGCGGCGGCGCAGGATGGTGATGGCTTCGCTCAATTTCTCCCGCGGGCAGAGCAGCGAATATTCGCCGCCCGCATTGCCCCGCGACGGGCGCGACAGCACGCTGACACCGATCTTCTCCACCGCCGCCAGCGCGCCATCCGGTGCGGCCCCGAGACGGGCGCGCAAGACCAGCGCGGCGCGGGCGCGTTCGCGCGCGGCGAGACGGGCGAGCAAGGTCTTCGCTGCGGAGGCGGCGCGCGCGTCCCATTTCGCGGTGAGGCTGGCGGCCAGTTGCGCACGGCTTTTGAGGAGCACGCCGTCGTCCAGGATCTTCAGATTGTTCGCGGCGAGCGTGGCGCCCGTCGTGGTGATGTCGACAATGGCTTCCGCGATCCCGGCGGCGGGCGCGCCTTCGGTGGCGCCGGCGCTTTCTACGATGCGGTAATCCCAGATGCCGGCCTTGGCGAAATGCGCCCGCGTCAGGTTCACATATTTGGTCGCGATGCGCAGGCGGCGGCGGTGGCGCTGGTAGAACGCGGCGCAGACGTCGTCCAGATCGGCCATGCCGGAGACATCGATCCATGCCTGCGGCACCGCGACCACGACGTCGGCGTAACCGAAGCCCAGCGGCTTCACCAGCGCGATGCGCCCGTCCAGCGACGGCGTGGATTCGCGCAGCAGGTCTTCGCCCGTGATGCCCAGATGCGCGTCGCCCGCGAGCAGCGCATCGGCGATCTCGCCGGCCGACACCAGCATCACGTCGATATCCGGCATGCCGGCCAGCGTGGCGCGATAACCGCGCGCGCCGGCGGCCTTGCTCATCGCGAGGCCCGCGTCCGCGAAATAGGCCTGCGCCTGCTCCTGCAAACGGCCCTTGGACGGCACGGCGAGGATCAGCTTGCCGCTCATCGCTGCGCCGCCTTCGCCGCCATCACGCGCTCGGTGCGGATGGCGCAGCCGATGGCGGGGATGTGTTTCTTCGCGCCGAGCTGTTCCATCAGCGTGTCGTAGCGCCCGCCGCCCGCGATCTGCACCGGGCCTTCGGCGTCGCGCGACCACAGCTCAAACACGAAGCCGGTGTAATATTCCATGTTGCGGCCGAACCGCGCCGCGAAGCTGATGCGCGCCGGATCGATGCCGAGCGATTTGAGCGTGGCGAGCCGCGCTTCCATCGCCTTGAGCGACCCGTCGAGCGAGACGCCAGCGGATTTGGTGAGCTTGCGGATTTTCTCCACCGCTTGCGCGGCCGAGCCGGAAATCGCGAGCAGCCCGTCGATCGATTTGGCGATCTTGGGATCGAGGCGCAGCGCCGCCGCATCCGCCGCCTGCTCGATCAGCCGGTCCACGATCTCCTCGCGCGTGCGCCCGCCTTGCGGCGCCTCGCCGATCATGTCCATCAGCCCTTCGAAGGCGGGCCGCGCGTCTGTCTCGTCCAGCGTGCCCAGATGCGCGAGCAGCCGTTGCGCGCCCGACGACGCGCCGCCCGAGAGCCGCGCCAGCAGCGCCTCGAAATATCCCGTGCGCCAGAAATGCCGCTTCAATCGCCCGCGCCATGGCGGCGGAATGTCGAGCGCGTCGACGAAAGCGGAGAACAGCGACAGGTCGCCGAGCTTCACGCTGAAATCCTTCAGCCCCGCGGCGTGCACCGCTTCCACCGTCAGACCGAGGATCTCGGTCTCGGCAGCTTTGGCGTTGCCTTCGCCGAGCAATTCCGCGCCCGCCTGGTAGAACTGCGTCGGCCGCTCCGGCTCGGCGTGCTGATGGCGGAAGGCGAGCCCGTGATAGCAAAGCCGCGCCGGGAATTTGCCGCGCGCGTCGAGATAGGATTTGCAGACCGGAATGGTCAGGTCAGGCCGCAGCACCAGCTCACCGCCCGACGGCCCGTCGAGCGTGAAGGTGCGGCGGCGGATCTCCTCGCCCGAACGATCCAGGAATATCTCGGCCGGCTGCAAGATGCTCGGCTCGCAGCGCGCATAACCCTTCGCCGCGAACACGCCGAGAATCGCGCTTGCGCTCGCATCGAGCGCCGCGATCCGTTTGGCATCGTATGTGGGAAAGGGGGGCATGGTTCCTATACCCTCCCCTTGAGGGAGGGTCGAAAACGCCCTTGCGTTTTCGGGAAGGGGCTCACTCCACTTGCTCTCCGGTTCTGTCGAGGAAACTCATCGTCTCTGCCGTTGAATGAGCCCCTTCCCGAAAAATGCTTTGCATTTTTCGACCCTCCCTCAAGGGGAGGGTATGAAAGTGTGCCAAGCCCGGTCACTTTCCGCGCTCCAGCATTTCGCGCACTTCGGCGACCAGGTGGTCACGATCAACTGTGATTTGCGCTGACCGATTCAGTACCCATTCGGCCCGGCTCTCGACGGATTTGGAAAGTTCGGCGCCGAGCGCAAGGTCTTTCAACGTAACTTTTTTGTTTGCGCGCTCGTCGCCGCCCTCGATGATCGCGACCGCCGCGCCGCGCTTGTCGGCATATTTGAGCTGGTCGCCGAACTTCTTGTTGCCGACATAGGTCTCGGCGCGGATACCGGCGGCGCGAAGTTCGCTTGCCATCTTGAAGCTCGCCTGCGGATCGTCCAGCGCCAGCACGACAACCAGCGGCGACAACGCCGCCTCGCTCCTGCCCTTCAGCGCGGAGAGCAACCGGCTGACGCCAATCGAAATCCCCGTCGCCGGAACCTGCTGCCCCGTGAACCGCGCGACGAGATCGTCATACCGCCCGCCGCCCGCGACGGAGCCGAACACGACTTCTTCGCCTGCTTCGTTTTTTACGGGGAAAGTGAGTTGCGCCTCGAAGACGGGACCAGTGTAGTAATCGAGACCGCGCACAACGCTCAAATCGACTGCAATTCGATCCGCACCATAACCGGAATCTTTGAGAATCCCTCTGATCGTCTGGAGGTCCTCGAAACCCGCTACCTGGGTGAGGTCATCCAAATCGTCGGTAAACAATCGCATCAGGTTTTCAATCTGAGCGGGGCTCAGGCCAACACCATTCGTAAAGTCGCCTGAGTCATCTTTGCGCCCTTCGCCTAGCAAAGCTCGCACACCGGATTCGCTCAGGCGGTCGTACTTATCGAGCGCGCGCAACACCGCGCCGCTTTTCTGAGGATCAACGCCCGCTAAGGCAAGAATGCCGTTGAGGAATTTTCTACTGTTGATTTTAACGACGTACTGGCTTTTCAACTGCAACTCATCCAACACATCGCACACCATCATCAGCAGTTCGGCATCCGCTGACGGCGAATTGCTGCCCACCGTGTCCGCGTCGAACTGGGTGAACTCGCGATAACGCCCCGGTCCCGGCTTCTCATTCCGCCACACCGGCCCCATCTGGTACCGCCGAAACGGCTTGGGCAGGTGCTGGAAGTTTTCGGCGACGTAGCGGGCGAGCGGGGCGGTGAGGTCGTAGCGCAGGCTCATCCACTGCTTGTCGTCGTCCTGGAGGGAGAACACGCCCTCGTTCGGGCGGTCGACATCGGGCAGGAACTTGCCCAGCGCGTCGGTATATTCGAAGGCCGGCGTCTCCAGCGGCTCGAAGCCGTAGGACTCGTAGACCTTGCGGATGGTGTCCAGAACGGCGCGCTCGGCAGCGATCTCCGCGGCCGTGCGATCACGGAAGCCGCGCGGAAGCCGCGCCTTGGGGCGGATTTGCTTGTCCGTGGGCATGGGCCGGGTCGCTCATAGTGGGGCAACTCCTTAGACGCGGATCGGCGCGGCGGCAAGAGCTACGCCCTTTAATGCGCTGGTTTCACGCCCGGCAGCGGATGCCCCTGGTCCCAGGCCAGGTGCGATTGCTGCAGGATATAGGCCTTGATCGCGGCCACATCATCCCGGCTCAGCACGTCCTTGAACGAGGCCATGCCGCCGCCCTGCAGGATGCCGCCGCGCACGATATCGTCGAACTGGTTCCAGACGCCGCTATCGACTAGCCGCAAATCCGGCACCTCGCCTTCGGACTGCGCGTAGAAGCCGTGGCAGACGAGGCAGTTGCGATGATAGAGCGTGAAGCCCCTGGCGATGGTGGCCGCGTTCGCGGTTTGCGGCGGCGGCTCGGTGGGCGGCGTGCCCTCGGGCGAGAGCGCCGCGACCGCTTTGGCGCCGCCCAGCTTGAAGACGAACAGGCGGCCCTGGTCGGTCTGGTATTTGGAGAGCGCGGTCGCGGGATCCTTGAACGCGGACAATCCGCCTGCCCCGCCCCAGCCCGCCAGCAGCGCCACATATTGCACGCCGCCGATGGAATAGGTCATCGCGGGCGCGAGGATGCCGGTCTTCAGATCGATGGACCAAAGCTTGGCGCCGGTCCTGGCGTCGTAGGCGCTGAAATCGCCATAGGCATCGCCGCCGAACAGCAAGCCGCCGCCCGTGGTGAGCAGTCCGCTGTTCCACGCGCCGCCCATCGCGACCTGCCACACTTCCTTCTGCGCGACGGGATCCCACGCCTTGATATAACCCACGCTCGCCGCCGGCGGCTTGCCGGACTTGATCAGCTTCAGCACCACATCGGACACCGCGGCGAAATCGACGCCGAGATTCCACGAGCCGTGCTTGTAGTCGAGCGTCTTCTCGCCGACGAAGATGCCCGCGCCGTCCATCGCCGGAATGTAGACAAGGCCAGTCTGCGGATCGAACGACATCGGCTGCCAGTTGTGCGCGCCGGTTTCGGCCGGATAGACCACCGCCATCTGCTTGGTATAGCGGGCCCCGGGATTTTCGATCGGTTTGCCGGTTTTCGGATCGATGCTTTTGGCCCATGTCACCGTCGCGAATTTCTGCGCGCTGATCAGTTTGCCGGTCTCCCGGTCGATCACATAGAAAAAGCCGTTCTTCGGCGCGTGCATCAGGACGTGGCGCAATTTGCCATCGATGGTGAGATCGGCGAGCACGACATCGGCCGTGGAGTCGAAGTCCCAGGTGTCGCCCGGCGTCGTCTGATAGGCCCAGGCGAACGCGCCCGTCCTGGCGTGCAGCGCGACGACGGACGAGAGATAGAGATTGTCGCCGCCCTTGGGCGAGCGCAGGTTGCGATTCCACGGATTGCCGTTGCCGGTTCCGAAATAGAGCAGATCGAGCTTCGGATCATAGGCCATGGAATTCCATGGCGCGCCGCCGCCGCCGATGTCCCAGAATTTGTATTTGCCTGTCGTGTCCCAGGTCTTCAACGCCGCCGTCAGCGCCGCGTTCTCCTGCGGCTTGGACGGATCGCCGGGCACGACGTGGAAGCGCCAGACAAGCTTGCCCGTGCCCGCATCGAAGGCGGAGACATAACCGCGAGAATCATATTCCGCGCCGCCATTGCCGATCATCACGAGCCCATCCATCACGCGCGGCGCGCCGGTGATGGTGTAGGTGTGGGCATGGTTCTCGACCGTGTCGATGCTCCACAGCACCTTGCCGGTCCGGGTGTCCAGCTTGATCAGCCGCCCGTCCAGCGTGCCGACGAACACGGCGCCCTTCCACAGCGCCACGCCGCGATTGACGACGTCGCAGCAGGCATAGCGCCCCGTCGCGCCGGGAACCTTGGGATCGTACTGCCATATCTCCTTGCCGGTCGCGGCGTCCAGCGCGATCACCTTCGACCACGGCAAGGTGATGAACATCACGCCATCGGACACGATGGGCGTCGCTTCGAGCCCGCGCACGCTATAGGTGCGATACGCCCACGCGACGCCGAGGTTCTTCACGTTCGCGGTGTTGATCGCGGTGAGCGGCGAGAAGCGCTGCTCCGAATAGGTGCGCCCGTGGGAGAGCCATTCGCCCGGGTCCGAATCGGCACTGGCGATTTTCGCGCCATCGACGCTTGCGCCGGGCGGCGCCGTAACGCTCGTGACAACGGGCGTGGCGACAGGCGGTTTTGCCGCAACCGCCGGAACGATCAGCAAAGCGGCGACAATTGCGGCCTCGACGAGGCCGGCGACACGGGCGTTCATGGACTGCTCCCCTTTTCCGTCGCTCTGCGGCGACGGCTATGGCAGGTTAGTGCCCGTTGCGTTCCCCGACAATATGGACCCCATGGGCCTGCCCCTGCGTAAACCTGACGCCAAGGCCGACGTCCTGAAGGACGTGTTCGGCTTCGACTTCTTCCGCCCCGGCCAGCAAGAGGCCATCGACGCGCTGCTCGCCGGGCGCAACGTGCTGGCCGTGATGCCGACGGGATCGGGCAAGTCGCTCTGCTATCAGGTGCCCGCGCTGGTGCTCGGCGGCGTGACGCTGGTGGTGTCGCCGCTGGTCGCGCTGATGCAGGACCAGGTGGCGGCGCTGCGCCTTGCGGGCGTCGCGGCGGAGACGATCAATTCCTCGCGTAGCCGCGACGAGAACGTGGCGGCGTGGCGGCGCATCGCGTCCGGCCAATCGCGGCTTCTGTACCTCGCGCCCGAACGGCTGATGACGGACCGGATGCTGGATGCCCTCGCCCGCCTCGACATCAGCCTGATCGCGATCGACGAGGCACATTGTGTTTCGCAATGGGGACCGGCGTTCCGCCCCGAATATAGCGCGCTCTCCAAACTCGCCGATCTGTTCCCCAAGGTGCCGCTCATCGCACTGACCGCGACAGCGGATGAAGTGACCCGCGCCGATATCGCGCTGCAGCTCTTCGGCAATCGCGTCGAGACGATGGTGCAAGGCTTCGACCGGCCGAACATCACGCTGACAGTGGAGAGCAAGCGCAACTCCAACCGCCAGCTGCTCGACTTCATGGCGCGGCACAGGAACAAGAGCGGCATCGTCTATTGCCTCTCGCGCAAGAAGACCGAGAAGACCGCCGCCTTCCTCACCGAGCATGGCGTCAAGGCGCTCGCCTATCACGCCGGCATGGAGAAGGAGCAGCGCGAGGCCAACCAGAACACATTCATGACCGAGCCCGCCATCGTGATGGTCGCGACCATCGCCTTCGGCATGGGCATCGACAAATCCGACGTCCGCTTCGTCTTCCACACCGACATGCCGGGCAGCCTGGAAGCCTATTACCAGGAGATCGGCCGCGCCGGCCGCGACGGCGCGCCCGCCGAAGCGCACATGCTGTTCGGCATGGAAGACATCCGCATGCGCCGCGTCTTCATCGACCAGGAGGATGCAGGCGATGAACGCAAGCGCCGCGAGCACGCGCGGCTCAACATGCTGCTGGGCTATTGCGAGGCCTCGCAATGCCGCCGCGCGATCCTGCTGCACTATTTCGGCGAAGCCTCCGATCCTTGCGGCAATTGCGATATCTGCCGCGATCCTTCCGGCCTCATCGACGCCACCGGGGACGCGCGCAAGATCCTTGCCGCCGTGCGCGGCACGGGCGAGCGTTACGGCGCCGCGCACATCGTCGACGTGCTGCTCGGCAACCGCACCGACCGGATGGGCGAAGCGCATTGCGGCCTCGCCGTGTTCGGCGCCGGAGCGGCGCGCAAGAAAGACGAATGGCAATCGCTGATCCGCCAGATGGCAGGCTCGGGCCTGCTGCGCCACGATCTGCAAGGCTACGGCGGATTGGAGATGACGGAGAAAGGCCGCGCGTTGCTGCGCGGCGAAGGCATCTTCGAATGCCGCGCCGTCAAGCCGCGCGAAGCCTCCACCAAACGCGCGGCCCGCGCCGAACGCATCGCCGAGCAGCCCGAGGCGGACCAGTCCCTGATCGCAAGCCTCAAATCCGTGCGCATGAAGCTCGCCAAGCAGCGCCGCGTGCCGCCTTACGTCATCTTCTCCGACAAATCCCTCATCGACATGGCCCAACGCCGCCCGCAAACCCAGGACGAATTCGCCGAAGTCCACGGCGTCGGCGCCGCCAAACTGAAGGATTTCGCGGAAACGTTTCTGGCGGTGATACGCGCGGCGTGATTACAGCCGCGCCTGCGGGCTCGGCGGCGCGTTGTCCTGTTCGATCTTGTCGGGCAGCGTGAGCTGGCGCACCGCCTCTTTCTTTTCCCAGTTGTCGAGGTTGCGCAGACCGTCGCGCACGAACGGGCTGATGCGCAGCGCGGAGAAGAACAGGTCGCGGAACATCGAGCCGGGAACGCGCAGCGGGCGCTTGACGTGCAGCAAGAGGATGATGCGGTCCTCGTCCGTGTCGTTCCACACTTCGTGGGGGAACATATCGTCGAAGATCACGATGCGGCCTTCTTCCCAGACCACGTTGCGGTCGGCGACCTGCATGTGACAGTCCTCGCGCTTGAGCGGCACGATCAGACCCAGATGCGCGGTGAGGATGGCCTTGGTCGGGCCCGTGTGGCGCGGCACATGCGCGCCGGCGAGCATCACCGAATAGAACGCGCTGAGCAGCCCCGGAACGTTTTCGAGGATGCGTGCGGTCTGGGGACAGCGCGCGCAATTCTGCGCGATGCGCACGCCATAGGCCCAGAGGAACAGCGAGCGCCATTTGCCGTCGAGCGCGATCTTGTCGTGGTCGGGAGAGATCTCGCGGATGGACGGCACCGACATCCGGTCCTGCACCATCGCGCGCGCCTCGGCGGCGATGGGCTGCCAGTTGGCTTCCAGATAGGCGGTCCACGCAAAGAGTTCGTTGGGGACAACCGGCGTCTCCAGCACCTTGCTGGAGCGCATCAGCAACCGGTCGAACGCCGGCAGGATGCGCAACGCCGTCTGGATCACGGTATCGCGATTGAATTTGAACTTGGCCACCAGGCACTCCGTAGATTTCACGACAGGCGAGACATGCCCCGTTCCAACCCACCCTACAAATGGGGCGATCCCGTTCAAAGTTCCCGTGACATCGGGGTAATGCTACGTATCGTAGCACCATTGGCAACGGAGGGACCATGCGACGGTTCAAATTCGGCGGTTTCGGCCTGGTTTTGGCGCTGCTCGGCGCGTGTGGCGCCCTCGCCGGCCCGGCCGCCACACCCGGCCCACAAGAGGCCAACGGCTACACGCGCTACGAATTGCTGGCGCCGGGCTCGGGCAAATTCCGCATCGTCTACGACATCACTGCCATCCGGCCGGGCGCGACCGCCTTCTTCAACCCCATCCGCAAAGGCAGCGTCGCCTCGGACGAAACCGTCACGGACCGTGCGACGGGCAAACCGCTCAAGTTCAAGGTGGTCTCCGGAGACGCGGCGAAGACCAGCGGCCTGCCGGATGCCGATCCGACTTACGATTACATCCGCGTGCAACTGGCGCGGCCGGTGCCGCAGGACGGTGAAGGCCGGATCCGCATCGAGAAGACCTATGAGGATTCGAAGAGCTATTATCAGGACGGCGACACCATCATCTTCGACCGCAGCCTCGGCATCACCCGCGACGCCGTGGTGCTGCCGCAGGGCTACGGGCTCGTCGATTGCAACTATCCCGTCCAGGTCGAGCAGGAAGCGGACGGCCGCATCAAGGTCAGCTTCATCAACAACACGCCGGCCGAAGCGCCGCTCAAGCTGACCGCGCGCCCGATGAAACTGTCCGCCGCGACGTCCAGCGTGCACGACCGGCTCGGCGAGCGCGCCGCGCAGACGCGCGACATCGTCTATTTCCTGCGCGAGCCGGCCACGCACACCTTCGATCTCTATCACGACTATACCGAGGAGCGCCCCGGCACGAGCCGCTATGTCAACGTGGTGCGCCCCGGCAGCGCCGCGTCGAACCCGTCGGCGCGCAATCTGGACACCGGGGAAATCCTGCCCGCGCAGATCCTCAAAGGCGACGCGATCACCAAGGCCGGCATCTCAGATCCCGACCTGCCAACGATCACGCCGGACAGCGAAGTGGTGGTGTTCAACTTCAAGCCGCTGAAGCCCGGCCAGTCCATCCGCCTGCGCATGTCCGAAACCTATACCGATCCCGGCCGCTACACGCTGGTGGGCGACGAACTGGTCTTCGACCGCAGCTTTGGCCGCCCCGCCAATGCCGTGGTGCTGCCGCAAGGCTGGATGCTCACCAACTCCACCATTCCCGCGCAGATCACCACGACGGCGGATGGCCGCGTCCGCCTGGATTTCATCAACGCCCGCCCCGACGAGATCGCCGTGCTGATCACCGCGCGGAAGGCGGAGTAAAAGCGTCAGCGCGATCGCCACGCAACGGGTATGGTTTCTCGCAGCTGGCGGGCGCATACTCCCCCAGAGTTGATCGTAAGAATCAACCTCGGGAGGAAGATTATGTCACTGGTCCATCATCCGGACCGGTCGCACGATTTGGCCCTTGTCGGCCTTGTTCTGGTCGTTTTCGGGATCATCGCGGCGGCGGTTCCTTGCTTGAAAGTGGCTGTCGATCAGCTCTTTGCGCTGATCTGAACGGGATCGGGCGGGGCACGACCCGTCCCTTCGAAATCGCGATTCCGGCGAAAGATAATTTCGCCGCCCCCATATTCTTTCTCCCGGGCGAAGCGTACCCATTTAAATCGGCGTTTCCCGCCCTAGATTATTGCAGTTGCGAAGGGTACGCAGTCGCCCGTAACCATTTCCCATCCGCACCCGAGCAGCCACCATGCATCCAAGCACAAGAAGACTGTCCCTCGGCGTGGCCTTACTGGGGAGTCTGCTGGCCGCCGGTTGCGGGCCGAGCCAGCCGCCGCCTCGCCCGGCGCCGGATGTCGGCGTGGTGGTCATCCGCACCCAGCCGGTGGAGCTCACCACCGTCCTGCCCGGCCGCACCGATCCCTACGCGATCTCCGACATCCGCCCGCAGGTGAACGGCATCCTGAAGGCGCGCCTGTTCCAGGAAGGCAGCAACGTCACCGCCGGCCAGCCGCTATACCAGATCGACCCTGCCCTCTATCGCGCGGCCTACGACAACGCGCTGGCCGCGCTCGCCACGGCCAAGGCGAAGGCGTCGCGCTATGCCGCGCTGGTCAAGCTGAACGCGATCGCGCCGCAGGACTATGACGACGCGCTGGCCGCCTACAAGCAGGCCGCCGCCAACGCGGAAACCGCGCGCATCAATCTGGGCTACACGACGATCCGGGCGCCCATCGCCGGCCGCATCGGCCGTTCGGCCTTCACGCAGGGTGCGCTCGTCTCCACCGACCAGACGACGGCGCTGGCGACGATCCAGACGCTCGATCCCATCTATGTCGACATCACGCAATCGAGTTCGGAGTTGCTCAACCTGAAGCTCGCCATGCAGGCCGGCCATCTGACGAGCAACGCGCCGAACGAAGCCCATGTGAAACTGACGCTCGACAACGGCACGGTCTACCGCGAGACCGGCACGCTGCAGTTCAGCGAAGTCACCGTCGATCAGACGACCGGCGCAGTCACCTTGCGCGCGATCTTCCCCAATCCGCGCGGTGACCTGTTGCCCGGCATGTTCGTGCGCGCCACCATCGTGGAAGGCACGCAGCTGAACGCGATCCTCGCGCCGCAACAGGCCGTCAGCCGCAACGAGAAGGGTGATCCCATCGCCTATATCGTGGACGCCAACGGCATCGCGCGGCTGCGCCAACTGAAAGCGCCGCGCGCCATCGGCGACAAATGGCTGGTCACCGGCGGGCTGAAGCCTGGCGACAGGCTCATCGTGGAAGGCCTGCAGAAGGTGATGCCCGACACGCCGGTGCACGCCGTTCCCGCTGGCCAGCCGGGCAAGACCTGATGGGCATTTCCTTTTTCTTCATCGACCGGCCGGTTTTCGCCTGGGTGATCGCCATCGTGATCGCGCTGGCGGGCGTCCTCGGCATCGAGACCTTGCCGATCACGCAATATCCGACCATCGCGCCGCCCGCAGTGACGATCAGCGCGACCTATCCCGGCGCTTCGGCGGAGACGGTGCAGAATTCCGTCACCCAGGTGATCGAGCAGCAGCTGACGGGCGTGGACAATCTTCTCTATTTCTCTTCGTCCAGCAGCTCCTCCGGCCAGGTCGCGATCACGGCGACCTTCGCGCCCGGCACCAATCCGGACATCGCGCAGGTCCAGGTGCAGAACAAGGTGCAGCAGGCGACGCCGCTTCTGCCGCAGGAAGTGCAGCAGCAGGGCGTCGTCGTCACCAAGTCGCAGAGCAGCTTCCTCCTGATCGTCGCGCTCTATGACGACAGCGGGCGCTACACCAATGTCGACATCTCAGACTTCATGGCGAGCAAACTGCAGGATCCTTTGTCGCGCATCTCCGGCGTCGGCCAGGCGCAGGTCTTCGGCTCGCAATATGCGATGCGCATCTGGCTCGATCCGTTCAAGCTCGCCAGCTACAGCCTGACGCCGACCGACGTGCAGAACGCGGTGCTGGCGCAGAACGACCAGATCTCCGCCGGCGAGATCGGCGCGCAGCCCGCCGTGCCGGGCCAGCAGCTCGATGCCACCGTCACCGCGCAATCGCGCCTGCAAACGCCGGCACAGTTCCGCAACATCGTGCTCAAGAGCAGCACCGGCGGCGCGGTGGTGCGGCTGAGCGACGTGGCGCGTGTCGAATTGGGCGCGCAGAGCTACGCGGTGGTCAGCCGGATGAACGGCAAGCCCGCGGCGGGCATCGCCATCCAACTCGCGCCCGGCGCCAACGCGCTCACCACGGCCGATGCCGTAAAGGCCAAGGCGATCTCGCTGGCCGCCTCCTTCCCGCCTGGCGTGAAGCTCGCCTTTCCGGTGGACAACACCACCTTCATCCGCCTCTCCATCAACGACGTGATCAAGACGCTGGTGGAGGCGACATTCCTCGTCGTCATCGTGATGTTCGTGTTCCTGCAGCACTGGCGCACCACGCTGATCCCCGCCATCGCCGTACCGGTCGTGCTGCTCGGCACGTTCGGCGTGCTGGCGGCGGCGGGCTATTCGATCAACACGCTCACCATGTTCGCCCTCGTCCTCGCCATCGGCCTTCTGGTCGATGACGCCATCGTCGTGGTGGAGAATGTCGAGCGGCTGATGCGCGAGGAAGGCCTTTCGCCGCGCGACGCGACGCGCAAATCCATGCGGGAGATCACCGGCGCACTGATCGGCATCGCACTGGTGCTCTCCGCCGTGTTCCTGCCGATGGCGTTCTTCGGCGGCTCGACCGGTGTGATCTATCGCCAGTTCTCCGTCACCATCGTGTCGGCCATGGTGCTGTCGGTGACGGTGGCGCTGGTGTTGACGCCCGCTCTGTGCGCGACGCTGCTCAAGCCCGTCCCGCAGGACGGCGGCAAGCTGCACGGCCGCTTCTTCACCTGGTTCAACGAGACCTTCGAATACGGCATGAACCGCTATCGCCAAGCGCTGGAGCGGTTCCTCGGCTGGGTCCGCCCCGCGCTGCTGATCTATGCCGGTATCGTCGTGCTGCTGATCGTGCTCTTCCTGCGCCTGCCGACGGCGTTCCTGCCCGAGGAAGACCAGGGCTCGGTGCTGACGCAGTTCACGCTGCCCGTCGGCGCCACGCAATCGCGCACGCTCGCCGTCGCCAAACAGGTCGAGCATCACTACATGGTCGACGAGAAGAAGAACGTCGATTTTGTTTTCGTCGTCGCCGGCTTCAGCTTCGCGGGCGCGGGACAGAACGCGGGCCTCTCCTTCGTCCACCTGAAGAACTGGAGCGACCGTTCCGGCACGGCCAATCACGCCGCCGCCATCGCCCAGCGCGCTATGAAGGCCTTTTCCAAGATCCGCGACGCGCAGGTCTTCGCGCTGGTGCCACCCGCGGTGCAGGAGCTCGGCAACTCCTCCGGCTTCGACGTCGAGATGGAGGATCGCGGCGGCCTGGGGCATGACGCGCTGATGCAGGCGCGCAACCGGTTCCTCGGCCTGGCGAACCGCGATCCGCTTCTCCAGGGCGTGCGGCCGAACGGGCTGGACGACACGCCACAACTGCACATCGACATCGACCAGGAAAAAGCCACCGCGCTCGGCCTGTCGCTCGCCGATATCAACAACACGCTGAGCGCGGCCTGGGGCGGGCTCTTCATCAACGACTTCATCGACCGCGACCGCGTCAAGCAGGTCCTGATGCAGGCCGATGCGCCCTATCGCATGGCGCCGGACGATCTCAATCGCTGGTATGTGCGCAGCTCATCCGGCGAGATGGCGCCGTTCTCCTCCTTCGCCACCTCGCGCTGGCTCCTCGGCCCCGCCAAGCTGGAGCGTTACAACGGCGTTGGCTCGATGGAGATCCAGGGCGAGCCCGCGCCGGGGCAAAGCTCAGGCACCGCGATCACCGAAGTCGAGAAGCTGTTCCAGAAACTGCCCAAGGGCATCGGCCTGGAATGGACGGGGCTTTCCTACCAGGAGCAGCAGGCCGGTTCGCAGGCCTATGCGCTATACGGCATCTCCATCCTCGTCGTCTTCCTGCTGCTCGCCGCGCTCTATGAGAGCTGGTCGATCCCGCTCACCGTGCTGCTGGTCATTCCGCTCGGCATCGTCGGCGCCATCCTCGCCGCCACTTTGCGCGGCCTCTACAACGACATCTATTTCCAGGTCGGCCTGCTCACCACCATGGGCCTCGCTGCCAAGAACGCGATCCTGATCGTGGAGTTCGCGGTGGATGCGCAGAAGCGCGGCGAATCGGTTCGCGACGCGGCGCTGGAAGGCGCGCGGTTGCGGCTGCGTCCGATCCTGATGACCTCGCTCGCCTTCATCGCCGGCGTCATGCCGCTGGCGATCTCCAACGGCGCGGGCGCGGCCAGCCAGAACGACATCGGCACCGGCGTGATCGGCGGCATGCTGTCGGCCACGGCGCTGGCGATCTTCTTCGTGCCGCTGTTCTACGAAGTCGTGCGCAGCCGCTTCAAAGGCCGCCCGCCCGAGACACCGGACCAGAGCGCACCGCCTTAACGGCCGCGCTATTCCGACGGAGCGGGCGTCACGACGAAGCGGCGCGGCCGGAAGAACACGATGCCAGCCACGAGCCCACCGATGCCCACGATCTTGGTGACGGGGTCGAAAGTCGTGATCGCGTAAAGGCCCAGCACGAGCAGCACGATGCCGCTCAGCGCCGGGAACGCGCAGAGCCCAAGCCAGCGCGCCGCCGATTGCCGCCACGCGGCGCGGAACACCGTGGCCGCCACCAACCCAGCGACGCCATAGTAGTACGCCACCAGCACGCCCACCGCGTTGACCGAGTCGACGATGATGGCGTGCACCGTCGGCATCACGCTGGAGCCCCAGAGCAGGAGCAATCCCACCCCGATCAGCACCAGCATGGCGCGCACCGGCGTACGGGTGCGCGCATCGACCGCGCCGAAGCCTTTCGGCATCGCCCCGTCCCGCCCCATCGCGAACAGCGTGCGGGAGAATTGCAGCATCGTCGTCTCCAGTGTGGCGATGCTGGAGAGGATGACGGCGCCGGAGGCAAGCAGCCCGCCGGTGCGCCCGAAGCCGGCGCTGACCGCGATGTTGTAGATGATGTTGGCATTGAAGCCCTGCGCGTCCTTGATGCTGAACAGGAACAAAGCGGCGAGCACGAAGCCAACATAATAGACGATGGTGACGAAGATGCTGAGAAAACCGCCATTGCCGGCATTCTCCTCGGCGTTGGCGGTTTCCTCCCCCAGGTTGGCCGTCACGTCCCAGCCCCAATAGAAGAACACGACGACCAGCGCGCTGGCGGCAAACGAGGCCGGCGTATAGGCGAAGCCGAACCACGACCAGTGGAACGGGTTGACCGATCCGAAGCGCGCGGCATGCACGAAGGCGCCGATGGCCACGGCGGTGAGGATGACGAGCTCGACGGTCGTCATCACCATCTGCACGCGGCTCGTGACCTCGATGCCGACGATCAGCACCGCGGCGATGACCAGGAACCAAACGCTCGCCACGGCGGCGCTGAGCACGACGTTGTTGGCGAGCGCGGGGTCGATGAAATCCAGCGTCGAGCTCGCGAGCGGCAGGCTGCCTGTGACCATGAACACCATGGAGGCGAGCAGCAGCGCCCAGCCGGAGAAGAAGCCCAGGAACTTGCCGAACGCCGCGCTCGTCCACTGGAACGCGGCGCCAGCATGGACGTGCTGTTTGTTGAGCGCCTTGTAGGCGACCGCGATGCCCAGCATCGGCACCGCAAAGATCAGCAGCGCGCCGGGCGAGAGCGTGCCGGCGACGCCGAGCAGCACGGCGGTGGTGACGGCGATGGTGTAGCCGGGCGCGCTGCCGGCGACGCCCATCACCAGCGATTCGATGAACGAAAGCGAACCGGCCTTGAGCGCGGTGGTCATGCCGATCTCAGTTGCGATAGGTCGCCGTGATCCCGATGGTGCGCGGCCGCAAGGTCGAGGCCTCGAAGAGCTCGGTGTTGCTGTCCTGGTGGTTCAGGTCGAGTTCAGGATGCGCATCGAGCACGTTGTCGGCGAAGACCGAGATATCCGTGTCGCCGAAGGTCATGCCGGCGCGCAAGGTCAGGTTGTTGATCTCCGGTTCGGGCTGAAGCGCCATGTCGTACAGCGAGGTGCCGGCGTCGCGCTCCGGCGTGAGGCCGGTCTCGCGGCTGGAGAATTCGTAATCCACACGGAAATACGAATCCCGCGCCAGCAGCTGGGTGCTGTATTGCGCGCCGAACGACGCGGTCCACGGCGAGCCCGGCAGCTTGTTGCCCTTGTCCGCCAGGATGAGCCCGGCCGAACCGGCGACGCTGGTATAGGTGGAATCGGTGTAGCCGAGGCTGAAATCGAGATCGAGATTGTCGGTCAGCAGCCACGATCCCTGCACGTCGAAGCCTTTGCTCTCCGCCGCGCCCTGGTTGACCGTGTAGCGGAACCCGCAGGACGGCAGGGTGACCGACTGCTGGATGTTGTTCCATTGCAGGTAATAGACGCTGCCCGAAGCCTGCAGGCGGCCATCGAAGAACCGGTCCTTGGTGCCGGCTTCGTAGCTGACCACGGTGTCCGAATTGTACGACTGCGGCTCCGTCGTGATTTCCGAACAGGCCGAGACCGGGAACAGCGGATTGGCGCCGCCGATGCGATAGCCCTTGGCGACGGTCGCATAGAGCATGTCGTCCGGATTGATCTGATAGGTGAGGTCGACCATCGGCGTGAACGGCGTTCCGTCCTGCTTGCCGGAACTGGGGCCCAGCGGTCCGAAATTCTGCGCCCCGTCGGAGAAATTGGTGAAGTCGAAATGCGTTTTGGCGATGCGCGCGCCGGCCTGGAGCTTCAACGCGGGCGTGATGTCATAGGTCGCGTTGGCGAACAGGGCGCTCTGGCGCTCGTGGCCCTCGGTGTGGTTGATGTAGTCGTCGCCGTTCGGAAGCAGATCCTCGCCCCACAATTGCTGCATCGTTTCGCCCCACAGATATTGCGTCAGCGCGGGCAGCTGCGGATCGTTGATCTCCTCGACGCTGAGCTGGCTCTGGCGGGTGAAGAACGCGCCCACGATCCAGGTGAATCGCGCATCGGGGTCGTTCGACTGCAGGCGGACTTCCTGGGTGAAATTCTCCTGGTTGTTGGTGACGTAGTTGATCGCCTCATAAGGACCGAAACCGGGCAGATTGATCCCGGCGGGCAGCAGGAGTTGTGCCGGCGTGAAACCCGGCACCGTATACTGGTCGATGTTGTTCTGGCCGCAGATGCCGCCCCTGCACGGCACTCCGCCCGGGTCGGTGTAGGCGCCATAGGGATGGTGGGCCGCGAGCGGGTCGCGTTGCGTGGGATCCAGCTGCGTCATGCCTTGCTGGAAATAGGAAAGATCGTAGAGCGTGCCGCTATAGTCCTGCACCACTTCGTGGCGATTGAAATAGGAGGTGTTGGAGATCAGCTCCACGCCGCCCAGATCGTCGTCGATTTTCAGGGCCGGCAGGACGAAATGGTCCTTGTCGCCCATGTTCTCCGGCGTGCCGGTCTTGTAGTCGCCGTGCGACGGATCGGAGAGGCCGACCCAATAGTCGTCGATATTGTTCTGGTTGCGGTTCTGATAAAAAATGCTGGGCGTGACGGAAAACGCCGTCGTCGGCTGCCACAGCATAGCGCCGCGGATCACGTAGGTGTCCACGCTGTTGGTGTTCGACTGCAAGGTCGCGCCGGTGGTGTAGTCCACCTTGTCGATCCAGCCGCCGTCGCGCCGCCCCCAGGCGCTGATGCGGAAGCCGAGCTTGCCGTCTTCGATCGGCCCGCCCATGGCGCCGCCCAGTTCGTAGCTCGGCGCGCCGTCTTTCGTGGTCGATAGCTCGGCCTTCGCGTATTCGCTGAACTCGTCCAGGCTCGGCGCCGGGGTGATGTAGCGTACCGTGCCGCCTTCGGAGCCCGCGCCGAACAGCGTGCCTTGCGGCCCGCGCAGCACCTCGACGCGCTGCAGGTCGAACACGGCGGGCAGCGTGTTGTCGGAGCCGAAGCCGAGCGCGCGGATCTGGATGGGCGTGTCGTCGATATAGATGCCGGTGGTCGCGTCGCCCGCGGTCGAATTCACGCCGCGGATCGAGATGTCCTTGCTTTCCGGATCGAAGGTCACGCCGGGGGTGAAGCGCACCAGGTCGCTGATATTCTTCACGTCGAGCTGATCCATCTTCACGTTGGTGAAGGCGCTGATGCTTTCCGGCACCTTGCTCAGCTTTTCCTCGCGACGCTGCGCGGTGACGACAACCTCCTCGCCCACCACCGGCTGCGATGTGGTCTGCTGTGCCAAAGCCGGAACGGCCCCGCCGAGCACCACGAAGGCCGCCGACAACCCTGCCAGAACTGCGCGCATCTGAGATCCCCCTCGGACGCGCCATGTTGGGGGTTCGGCGCGAAAGCGTCAATGACGGTTTCGCAACATCGCTGCCTGATATCGTGGCGCGACCTGCCTATTAGGTGGTCAAAAGTTCGCTCACCGCGCGGTGCGCCTGGTCGATGGCCGAGTCGGTATAGGCGGCGGCGCCCGAATCGGAATTGGCGATCGCGATGCGGCCGAAACGTTGCCGCCCGATCACATTGGCCCGCTTTTCGGGCGGGATGGAGAAATCGTCGAACAGCGGATTGAACTCATAAGCGTAACCGTGCGGCCAGCGGTTGACAGTGATCGCCGTGATATCCTTCGCCGGATCGAAACCGGTGCCGGCAAGCATGCGGCCAAGCTGGTCGCGGATGTTGTGCTCGAAGGTTTCGAACGGCGTCGAAAGCAGTTCGTAGCGCCCCGCGCGATGCTGGTCGCGCTCGGGCAGGCCGGGCGAGACGGGCGTGCGCAGCATGAAGAGCAGCATCGGCTCGTCCGGCGCGCGCGCGCTTTTGTAAGCGCCGACATCGACCGGCCAGTTGAGGCGCGTGCCGCTCCAATAGCTGCCCGGCGAGGAGATGCCCGCAATACCGAGCTTGTGGAACGCCTGCCAGTTGCGGATCGCGACACTGGTATAGACCAGCGGGATCTTCACCAGCTCGTGCAGCGCCGCTTTCTGCGCTTCCGGCAGTTCGGGGCACAGATAAGGGATCATCATGTTCCAGCCCGCGAGCACGCAGCTCGCCGCCTTGACGCGATAGACGTTGCCGCCCCGCGCATAGGCGACTTCCACGCCCTTCGCCGGGTCGCCAATATTCTTCACGCCGACGACCGTGCTGGAAAGCCGGATCGCGATCTTCGCCCCCGCGCGGTTGAGCGCCGCGTAATTCGCGCGGGCCGTCACCACATCGTCCACGCTGTTTCCCGGCATCGCGTCGGGAATAAGGCTGCGAACCAGCAGCCGCGCGATGGTCGCGTTGCCGTCGGGGAAATGGAAAGTCGGCAGATCGGGGTCGTCTTCATAGCCCGCCGCCGTATAGCCCATGCGCTCGATGGCGCCTTTGTCGAGCTTCAATCCCTTGAAGCCCGGCAGGCCGAAGCCCCAGCAATCGAGCGCGGGCTCCGCATCGATCCCGGTGCCCCATTCGTCATGGGTAATCGTCTGGTAGAAGGCGAGCGCCTTGGGCCCGCATTTCAAATAGTCGCGCAGATAGACGAGATAGGAGATACGGCTGAGCCTGTCTTTCTTCTGCGCGCTGGTGAGCCCCGGCATCGGATCGGGCCCGCCTTCCTGCACGCGCAATATGTCGGCCTGCGTCTTCGCGTCCAGCGGCGCTTTGGCGAGGAAATCCTTCCACGGAACCGTGCCATCCCCCTCGTCGGTGCGCTCGCGACCGACGACGAGGCGGTCGGCGCCGAAGGTCTCCTTGTCGAAGAAGGTCGCCGGCGCGAGGCCTTTGTAGATTTCGCGGTGGTTGCATTTCGCGGCGAGCGCGACGGGATCGATGCCGAGATATTTGAGCAGCCCCGCCGCGACGGGGCTGTAGGGATGCGGACTGTCGATCAGCATCGTGCCGCCGTTCATCAGCGCGAGCTTGCCGTTCAGCTCATATTCGTTGCGCTTGGCGTGGCCGCCGAAATCGTCGTGATTGTCGAGGATGAGGATTTTCGCGTTCGGCTTGGCGGCGCGGAAGAAATGCGCCGCCGACAAGCCGCTGATCCCCGCGCCGACCACCACGAGATCGTAGACCGCGTGCGTGTCCTCCGGCTTCTTTGCGGTTTTCCAGAACGTGCCGTCGCGCACCGCATGCGCCGTCTCGAACGAACCGGGATGGCTGCCGCGCAAGCCGTGGCTCAGCGGCGGATAATAGCCGGGTGTATCCTGCGTACCGGGCGTGACCTGCGCTTCCGCCGGCGCGAGCGAGGCGGCCACGGCGGCGGCGCTCATCGCCATGCCGTTCAGGAAATCGCGCCGGTCGATTGTGCGATCCATACCGAGCGGACAACCGCGGGTCTTTTTCTTCGCCACGTCTCAGGCCCCCATAGCGATCATGATGTGCCGCGCCACGGAGTAGTCTTCCAGCGCATACAGGCTGAGATCCTTGCCATAGCCCGATTGCTTGAACCCGCCATGGGGCATTTCACGGGTCAGCAGGAAGGGACAGTTGACCAGGTGCAGCCGTAACGCAACCGCGCCGCCGTCTGCATGCCGCGCGCGATATCCCGCGTCCACACGGAGGAAGCGAGGCCATAATCGGAATCGTTGGCCCAGCCCACCGCCTCATCGACATCCGAAAATCGCGTCACGGAAATCACCGGCCCGAACACCTCGCGCCGCACGATCTCGTCATCCTGCAGCGCACCGGCGACGACGGTGGGTGGAAAATAGAAGCCCGACCCGCTCGGCTGCACACCGCCGGCCGCGATGGTGATGTGCTTTTCTTTGGCCGCGCGCTCGACGAAACCGGCGACGCGTACGCGCTGGCGGTCGGAGATTAGCGGCCCCATCTCGTTCAGCGCATCGTCGCCCGCATTGAACCGCAGCGACGACGCGGCGCCGGACAGATCGGCCACCAAATTGTCGTATATCTTGGGCCCGGCATAGACGCGGCACGCGGCCGTGCAATCCTGCCCGGCATTGTAGAAACCGAATGTCCTGAGGCCCGAAACCACCGCATCGAGATCGGCATCGTCATACACGATCACCGGCGCCTTGCCGCCCAGTTCAAGATGCGTGCGCTTGAGCGTCGCCTGCGCCGCCGCCATCACCTTGCGGCCGGTGCCGGCATCGCCGGTCAGCGAGATCATCGCCACGCGCGGATGGGCGATCAGCCGCTGGCCCACCGTTTCGCCGCGCCCGCAGATGATATTGACCACGCCTTCGGGAAAAACTTCGGCGAGATGCTTGGCGAGCTTTAGCGCCGTCAGCGGCGTCTGCTCGCTCGGCTTCAGCACCACCGTGTTGCCGGCGGCGAGCGCGGGGGCAAGTTTCCATGCCGCCATCATCAGCGGATAATTCCACGGCGCGATGGAGGCGACGACGCCCACCGCATCGCGCCGGATCATCGAGGTGTGCCCCGCGAGATATTCGCCCGCCACCGGCCCCGTCATCGTGCGCACCGCACCGGCGAAGAAGCGGAAGCAATCGACGATGGCCGGCATCTCGTCCGCCAGCACCAGATGGCGCGGCTTGCCGCAACTGAGCGCCTCCAGATCGGCATAGGTCTCCGCATCGCGCTCGATCAGATCGGCCAGTTTGAGCAGCAGCGCCGAGCGCTCCGCCGGCGTGGTGCGCGACCACGAGCCGAACGCACCCGAGGCCGCCATCACCGCCGCGTCGACCTGCGCCTCCGACGCTTCGGGAATATGCGCGACCACGGCGCCGGTGCGCGGATTGAGGATGGTCTCGGGCGCGCCCTGCCCAATCTCGAATCGCGAACCGATGCGAAGGGCGATGTCCATGCGAGTCTCCAGCCGTCATCCGACGCGGGATTGTTGACGGATTTGCGCGCGCGGGTCCAGAAATAGCATTCGAGCCGGGGGGATGGCATGGCCGCGAACACGAACGATGCCGACGCGCAGCAATTGGCCGCGCTGGGCTATACCGCCAAATTCGACCGCTCGATGAGCCCGTGGCAGAATTTCGCGCTGGGCTTCACCTATCTGTCGCCGGTCGTCGGCGTCTATTCGGTGTTCGACCTGGGGCTTTCCACCGGCGGGCCGCCGATGTTCTGGTCCTATTTCCTCGCGGGCGCCGGGCAATTCCTCGTCTGCCTCATCTTCAGCGAAGTGGTCTCGCAATTTCCCATCTCCGGCGGCCTCTACCCCTGGGCGCGGCGTCTGGTGGAAAAGCGCTGGGCGTGGATGGCGGGCTGGATTTATGGCTGGGCGCTGTTCACCACCATCGCCGCGGTCGCGGTCGGCGCGGGGCCGTTCCTCGCCGCGCTGCTCGGCTTCACCGCGACACCGCTGGTCACGACCGCCGTCGCTCTGGCGCTGGTCTTGTTCTCCACGCTGGTGAATCTGGCAGGGACCAAGCTGCTCGCGCGCGTCGCGATGTTCGGATTTATCTGCGAGATCATCGGCGCCATCGTCATCGGCGGCTATCTGCTGCTGTTCGAGCGACACCAGCCTTTCAGCATCGTGTTCAACACGTTCGCCATCGGTGCGCCGGGCTCATACTGGCCCGCCTTCCTCGCCGCCGCGGTCGCCGGTCTCTTCACCTGCTATGGCTTCGAAGCTTGCGGCGACGTGGCGGAGGAGACGCCCAATCCCGGCCTTTCCATTCCGCGCGCCATGCGCATGACGATCTATGTCGGCATGGCGGCGGCCGCGTTCGTCTGCCTCGCGCTGATCCTGGCGCAGCCCGATATCGCTGCTGTCGTCAGCGGCAAGAACACCACGCCGGTGGAGACGCTTCTGCTCACCGTGTTCGGCCCCATCGGCGCCCGGCTGGTCGTCGCGGTGGTGATGGTGTCGTTCATGTCGTGCATCCTGTCGCTGCAGGCAGCGACCAGCCGCCTCGTCTTCGCTTATGCGCGCGACAGGATGATCGTGGGCAGCGACTATCTCTCCGCGATCTCGCCGCACGCCCATGTGCCGGTGCGCGCGCTGGTGCTATCGGGCATCGTCGCGGCGGTCATCATCTGCCTCGGCCTGTTCTTCCAGAACGCCATCGCCACCATCGTCAACTCCGCCATCATCGGCATCTATGCCGCGTTCCAGATGATCGTGCTGGGTGCGCTGGCGGCACGGTTGCGCGGCTGGAGGCCCACGGGGCAGTTCCAGCTCGGCGCTTTGGGCCTGCCGATCAATATCGTGGCGCTGGTCTACGGCATCGGCGCCATCCTCGACATGGCGTGGCCACGCACGCCCGCGAGCCCGTGGTATATGAACTACGCGATGAGCCTGACCTGGCTCGCGATCATCGGGTTGGGCGCGCTCTATATGCTGCTCGCCCGCCCCTACGACCACGGCGACGCACCGGCCGGCGACGCGATGAGACTTCAACGCTGATGGAGACCGACATGATAAAACCGCTGCTTCTCGCCTGCGCGCTCGCGCTGCCCGCATCCGCCTTCGCCGCTGCGCCGATCCATGTGGTCGAACACGCCACATCGGACTCGACCGCCCATGTCGGCCCCAAACCGGACAATCGCGGCGACGTCCTCACCTTCACCAACGGCGTGTTCGACGCCGCCAACAAAACCAAGGTCGGCAGCGACAACGGCTTCTGCGTCCGCACGGCGGTCGGCAAGGCGTTCGAATGTATGTGGACGACATCGCTCGCCGGCGGCCAGATCACCGTCGAAGGCCCGTTCCTCGACGCCGGCGATTCCACCCTCGCCATCACCGGCGGCACCGGCAAATACGCGGGCGCGCGCGGCCAGATGGCCCTGCACGCCCGCGACGCCAAAGGCAGCGAATACGATTTCACGTTTTCGCTGCGGTAGCCGCCTGGCGCGGCGGGCGCGCGCTTAGCGCTTCGTCCGCGCCAGCGAGTCCGCCACGACCCAGGCGACGCCGATCAGGGCGATATTCAGGGCGTTCTCGCTCCAGATATAATGGTTGGACGGATCGGCCAGGAGCATCGGCGCGTGCACGAACAGGGTGAAGGACGCGTACATGGCGGTCAGCAGGATCGCCGCGAGGCGGGCCTGTACGCCCGTCAGGATCGCAATACCCGCCGCGATGTGGCCAAACCCGGTCGCATAGGCCCAGAACGCCTGGCTCGGCGGCAGCCACTTGGGGACCAGCGGGACGGTCAGGTTCATATAGAAAAAATGCGCGCCGCCGAACAGCACCGCGCACACGCCGAACGCCATCTGGC
This sequence comes from Rhizomicrobium sp., assembly GCA_036268825.1. Classification (GTDB taxonomy): domain Bacteria; phylum Pseudomonadota; class Alphaproteobacteria; order Micropepsales; family Micropepsaceae; genus Rhizomicrobium. The sequence goes on from DATATK010000198.1 coordinate 28,852, forward strand.
CGATACGCGTGAGACGCGCGGCCAGAACCGCATCGATGTCGGCGGTGGCGGCATAGACGATCAGCCCGCCCGCCGCGATCGCGAGTTGCTCGGCAATGTTGCTGTAGGTGCCGAACTCGGCGTAATGCGCGAACACCGCGCTGCCATCCATCAGGATGACGACAATGAGCGCGTAGTAGGCGGTGAGCGCTGCCGCGCCCCAAGCCGCGGTCCGGCGCCATTCGATGGCCGCGCCCGCGACGAGCATGAACACGCCGGCGGCATAGGCCAGGGCGATGCGGCCCGGAAAGTCCTTGGGCACGGCCTGCCCCGGGTCGAAGCTCCCCCACGCCAGGCAGACCGCGGCCAGCGCGATCACGCCCAGGCCGTAGACGCGCCGGCCGAAAGCCACCGCCGTCTTTTCCGCAGTCATGGCTTTTCCACCCCCAAATGGCGATGCACTTTGCGCTCTTCCGTGACCTGCCCGGAGTAAATTTCTCGTGCTGGCGCCGTGTTGCTCTCGCCGGGAGCAGAGGCGCGACGATACCGCACCGCAAGCGGGTGATTGCGCGAGGGGCGGCGGCCGCCTGGTGAAACATTCATTCACATAATAATGAGTGTTGACGAAGCCTGGGCCGGGCTGCATGGTAAGAAAAAAATCGGCATCCACGACGATGCCGAAGGGGAGGCCGGTGAAAACGAAGACCGTCATTCTGACGAAGCGCACCCGCGGGTCGCTTCGCGTCCCGCTCCGCTGCGGGCGGACCATCTGAACGATGGCGCGCAAGCCCTCAACGCCGGCTGGCGCCCTTGGCGCGCGCGCCTGGGTCGTGCTCGGCATGCTGTGCTTCGTCTATGTCCTGAACTTCCTCGACCGGTCGCTGCTGTCGATCCTCGCCAAGCCCATCCAGGACGCGTTGCACATCACCGACGGCCAGTTGGGCCTGATCGGCGGGCTCTATTTCGCGCTCTTCTACTGCTTCATCTCGATTCCCGTCGGCTGGATCGCCGACAGGACCAACCGGTCCCGCGTCGTCGCCGTGGCCTGCGCACTGTGGAGCGCCGCGACGATGGCGTGCGGCTTCGCGGCGAACTATCCGCAGCTCGTCGTCTCGCGGATGACGGTCGGTGTCGGCGAGGCCGGCGGCGTGCCGCCTTCCTATGCGATCATCTCCGACTATTTCCCGCCCGGCCGCCGCGGCACCGCGCTCGGCATCTACAATCTCGGCCCGCCCATCGGCGCCGCGCTGGGCATCGCCTTCGGCGCGTCCATCGCCGCCGCCTATAGCTGGCGCGACGCATTCATCGCCCTGGGATCGGTTGGCGTGTTCACGGCCGTGCTGGTTCTTTTCATCGTGCGCGAGCCACGCCGCGGCGGCCTCGACCAGGCGCCCGCCATCGGAACCGCGGTCTCCGGCTTCGGCAAGACGATCGCGATGTTCTTCTCGAACCCCGCGCTGGTGCTGGCCGCGCTCGGCAGCGGGGCGACGCAGATCGTCACCTATGGCGCGGGGAATTTCTCGACACTGTTCCTCATGCGCGAAAAGGGGATGACGCTCCGGGAAGTCGCCGTCTATTCCGCGCTGGTCACCGGAATCGCGATGAGCGCGGGCATATTCGTGTCGGGCCGCGTGATCGACCGGTTCACACGGCGCTCCAAGCAGGCCTATGCGCTGGTGCCCGCGGTCTCGCTCCTTCTCGCCCTCCCGTTCTATCTCGGTTTCGTGTGGTCGCCGCATTGGCAGCAGGCCCTGCTCTTCCTGATCGGCCCGACATTCCTCAACTATTTCTACCTCTCCTCGTCGGTGACGCTGGTGCAGGAGGAAGTGCAGCCGGACCAGCGCGTCCTGTCGGGCGCCTTGCTGCTGCTGGTGATGAATCTGATCGGCATGGGCGTGGGGCCTACGTTCGTCGGCGCGGTCAGCGATTTCTTCCACGCGAGCGATCCCACGCATTCCCTGCAGCTCGCCTTCTATACGCTGACGCCGTTCTACGTCGTGGCGATCACGCTGTTCCTCTGTCTGGCGCGCGTGCTGCGAAGAGAAAAAGCCCCCACAGGAGCGCCTCTCCCATGAGCCCGTTTCGCCATCTGGTCCTTGCCGCCGCCGTTTGTGCCGCCGCGTCGTCGCCATCCTGGGCCGGGCCGGCGCCGAAAGTGGATGCGCCAGCAGGTTCGCTGGAAGGCAAAATGGACGGCGCCATCCGCGTCTTCGAGGCCATTCCGTATGCGGCGCCGCCGGTCGGTGCGTTGCGCTGGACACCACCGAGGCCGATGCCGCGCTGGGCGGGCGTCAAGACCGCGACGGCATATGGTCCGGAATGCGTCCAGCCCAAGGGCGCGCTGTCGAGCATCTATGCGAGCGATCCGGCGCCGATGAGCGAGGATTGCCTGACCCTGAATATCTGGGCGCCCGCCGACGCGCGCAACGCGCCGGTCTTTTTCTGGATCTATGGCGGCGCGCTGTGGGGTGGGTCGAATCGCGACCCGCTCTATGACGGCGCACGCCTTGCCCAGCGCGGCGTCATCGTGGTCACGATCAACTATCGGGTGGGCGTGCTGGGCTGGCTGGCGCATCCCGAGCTCAGCGCGGAGTCGCCGCTCGATATATCCGGCAATTACGGCCTGCTCGACCAGATCGCGGCGTTGCAGTGGGTCAAGGCCAATATCGGCGCGTTCGGCGGCGATCCCGCCAACGTCACCATCGCCGGCGAATCCGCGGGCGGCCTCAGCGTGATGTATCTGATGGCTTCGCCGGGCGCGCGCGGACTGTTCGCGAAGGCCATCGCGGAGAGCGCCTATATGATCTCCACGCCCGCGCTGAAAGAGGCCGCGAACGGCACGCCCTCCGCCGAGGACAGCGGCTCGCAGCTTGCCGCCGCGCTGCACGCGCCCAACATCGCGGCCCTGCGCGCGATGAACGCCGAGACGCTCACCCTGTCAGCCGCCGCGCACGGTTTCGCGCCGTTCGGCGCGGTCGACGGGCATGTCCTGCCCGGCCAGCTCGTCGATGTCTTCGACAAGGGCGAACAGGCGCCGGTGCCGATCCTCGCCGGGTTCAACAGCGGGGAGATCCGCTCGCTGACCATCCTCGCGCCGCCCACGCCGGCGAGCCGGGCCGCCTATGAGCAGGCGATCTTCTCGCACTATGGCGATCTCGCCGGTCCGTTCCTGCGGCTCTATCCCAGCAGCAACATGCGCGAGAGCATCCTGGCGACGACGCGCGACGCCCTATACGGCTGGACCGCCGAACGCCTCGTCCGCAAGCAGGCCGCGATCGGCCAGCCTTCCTTCCTCTATTATTTCGATCACGGCTACCCGGCGGCGGACGACGCCAACCTGCACGGTTTCCACGCGAGCGAATTGCCCTTCGTGTTCGGCACGATGGATCGCACGGGGCCGCTCTGGCCGAAGATCCCGGCGACGCCGGCCGAGGCCCAGCTGTCCGATGCGATGATCGGCTATTGGACCAGTTTCGCGCGCGCCGGCCACCCGCAGGCCAAGAACCAGCCGGACTGGCCAGCCTTCGAGCCGGGCGACGCCTATATGGATTTCACCGGCGCCCCGCACCCGGCGGATCATCTCCTGCCGGGCATGTATGCGCTGCAGGAGCAGGCCGTTTGCCGCCGCCGCGCCAGCGGGGACGAGCCGTGGAACTGGAACGTCGGCATCATCTCGCCGTCGCTTCCCAGCCAGAAAGAGCGCTGCCCGTAAACCGGATCGCTGACGGAGGCATGGAATGAGACTCTCCGAATTCAAATTGGCCGCCGGCGATTTCGGAACGTTCGGCCAGGGATTACAGCGCCCCGAATGCGTGTGGGTGGACCGGGACGGCGTCTGGGCGTCCGACGCACGCGGCGGTGTTGCCCGCGTGAAGAAGGATGCGGACCCCGACGTGCTGGGGTCGGGGATCGCCGATCCCAATGGATTCAGCCGCCGGCCGGACGGCAGCTTCATCGTCGCCGGCATCGGCGATGGCGGGCTGCACGTGATCTCGCCCGGAGGCCAGACGCGCAAATTGCTGGACAGCTTCGACGGCAAGCCGCTTGGCACGGTCAACTACGCTTGCGCGGATGGGCCGGAGCGGATCTGGCTTTCGGTCATGACGCGCAAGCCGCAGTGGTCCGATGCGCTCACGTCTCAGGAACGTGACGGCTACATCCTGCGTGTCGACGGCACACGATGCGAGATTGTCGCCGACGGGTTGGACCTGACCAACGAGGTCAAGCTGTCGCCCGACGGCCGCCATCTCTACGCCGTCGAGACGCTGGGATGCCGGATCGTGCGCTTCGCGATCGCGCACGACGGCTCGCTCGGCGCCAAAGAGACGGTCGGCCCCGAAAGCCTCGGCCGGGGTGCGTTGCCGGACGGCTTTGCCTTCGACGCGATGGGCAATATCTGGGTCACGATCATCAACCAGAACGGCCTGTTCGTGATCGACCGGCACGGGGACATGCACATCGTCTATCGCGACATGGATGAACAAGCGGTCGAGGCTTTGGCCGCCGGCGTCGAACAGCGCAACGGAACGGTCGATCATCTGGTCGCCTGCGCGTCCGAGCGCGGGCCATTGCGCTTGCCGACCAGTCTCGCATTCGGCGGGCACACGGCCTATGTGGGAACGCTGCTCCTGCCCCACCTGGCGACGTTCCAGTTGCCGGACGGCCTCGCGTAGACCGTCAGCCCACCAACGCCAAAAAACCCGCGGCCATGAAATCCGCCATGCGCGCCTTCACGGCGTTGAGGTCGCCGGACTTGCAAAGGCCGCCCGACAGCCGGTCGAGACGGCCGCTGCGGGAAAGCGAATGCATGAAGCTGCCGGTCACGAAGTGATAGCCCCAGAAGACATCTTCCTCGGACACTTTTGGCAAAGCCTTCCGCAATAGTCCGATCAGGCGCAACACCACGGGATCGAAATACTGGTCGAACATGGCCGCGCCTTCCGGCGTGTTGGACAGTTGCGAGCCGAACGCGCCGTAATTCCGCCAGCCGTCGCCGCCGTTCATGTAGAGATCGAAGTCCGTATCCAGGAAGGCGTGCAGCGCGCCCGCGACGGTCGGCTTGCCGCGCGCGTCCTTCTCATATTGATCGAGCGCTTTCATGCGGCGCTCGGCAGTGACATTGGCGCGGCGGGCGAAAACCGCGTTGAACAGCGCCAGCTTGTCCTCGAAATAGTAGTGCATCAGCGAGGTGTGGACGCCCACTTTTTGGGCAACATCGCGCAACGTCACGCCATAAAGGCCGTGTCTGGAGAACAGCAGCTCGGCCGCATCCATGATCTGTTCCAGCGTTTCGGCGCGCTGCTCGGCCTTTGTCCGGGGCGCCTTTTTGGATGCGGTTTTCGGCGGTCTCGTCCTGGTTCGCGTCATCGATCCGACCTTTATAACGTGCGCTGGAGAACCCGTTCCGCCCGGTGGCGGGATGGCTCGTCCCGCCCGTCTAGGCCGCCGCGTATTCCGCGCGAAGACGATTCTTGTCAATTTTGCCGGTTGCCGCCAGTGGCATGTGCGCCACCTGGATCACCCGGTCCGGAATCCACCAATCGGCGACATTGCCGCGAAGCGCGTGCAGCAAGGTTTCGCCGTCGATGGTATGGCTTTTTTGGGGTTCGACGACAAGGATCGGGCGCTCGCCCCATTTGGCGTCCGCCCGGCCGATGACGGCGACGAGCCCCACGCCCGGCAATCGCCCGACGATGGTCTCGATCTCCGCTGGATTGATCCACTCGCCCCCTGACTTGATCAGGTCCTTGGACCGGCCCGAGATCGTCAGGTTGCCGTCATCGTCGATGCTGGCGAGGTCTCCGGTGTCGAAATAGCCCTCGCTGTCGACGGCGTCCGCGTCGGCCTTGAAATATCGGTCTACGACGCTTACCCCTTTCGCCTTCAGGTGGCCGGTGACATTTCTCTGCTGCGGCAGCGTTTGGCCCGCGGCATCGGTGAGCTTGAGGTCGAGCCCGACGGGCGGGCGGCCGGAGGCTACCGCGCGCTCCGGCCCATGCGCCGGCGCGATCGTGCCAAGCGGCGAAAGCTCCGTCATGCCCCAGCTGGTCTGCACACGCGCCTGAAGACGCTCCTCCATCCGCTGGATCAGCGCGTCCGGGCAGGCGGAGCCGCCGATCAGCACGCGCTCCAGCGTCGGAACCTCGCCGCCCGATACATCGAGATAATCCAGCAGGCCCAGCCATACCGTCTGCACGCCCGCCGCCACCGTCACGCCTTCGTCGCGGATCAGCTTCGCCAGATGCGCGCCGTCGTTCTGCCGCCCGGGCAGCACGAGTTTGGCGCCAGCGGCCGGCGCGGCGAACGGAATGCCCCAGCCGTTGGCGTGGAACATCGGCACCGCGACGAGAACGCAATCGGCCGCCGTCAAGGCGAACGCATCGGCCTGCAGGGCGCGCATCGTATGAAGGTAGTTGGAGCGATGGGTGTAGAGCACGCCCTTGGGCGAGCCCGTCGTTCCCGACGTGTAGCAAAGCCCCGCCGGCGCATCTTCGCCGAAATCGCCCCAGCGCGTTTCCGCGCCGCGTTCGGCGAGCAGCGCCTCGAACGCGAAGGCCGGGCGATCGCCGATGGTTCGCAATTCGCTTTGCGCGCGGTCCAGCAGCACCACGGTCTCGATGCAAGGACAATGCGGCACCAGTTCCTGCGCCAGGCCTGCGAGCCCCGCGCCCACGGCCAGCACGCGGTCTTCCGCCTCGTTCACCATCGCCGCCAGATGCGCGACCGTCAGGCGCGGGTTGAGCGTATGGCACACCAGGCCCGCGCCCATCGCGCCGTAATAGAGTTCCAGATGATGTTGAGTGTTCCACGCCAGCGTGGCGACCCGGTCGCCGAAGCCCATACCCAGCGACGCCAGCGCGCCCGACAAACGGTTGCTGCGTGCTCTCAGAGCGGCATAGCCGATGCGGCCGGTCCCCGCCGTGACGATCTCGCGTTTTCCCCACCACTTGGCGGCGTGGTCGAGGAATTTGTCTACCGTGAGCGCGTAGGGTTGCATGAGCCTTTGGCACGACCGTGAAAAAGTTCGGCCGCCGG
>DATATK010000199.1:0-9108 GCA_036268825.1 Rhizomicrobium sp.
CACCCTCGCCGGGGATACCGTTTTCCGCGATCAGGGCGCGGCTGGCATGACGCGGCGGGAGATCGAAGATCGCGACCGCAGAGCCCTGCGCCGCGTCCTTGCGCACGCTGGAGCGGCCACCTGCCCGCGCCCCGGCGGCGAGCCCAAGGGCGTCGAGCAGAATGGATTTCCCCGCGCCGGTTTCGCCCGTGAGCACGTTGAGGCCGGACGCGAAATCCAGCGCCACGTCCTCAATCAGAACCAGATCGCGGATTTTGAGAGTCGCGAGCATTGCCCGCTTTTATAGCTGGAACTGCCTCGCAAGCCACGAGCCTTTGTCCAACGCGGGCTTCATGTCGTGCTCTGTCAACAGATCGTAGGCGTCCTTGTACCAGGGGCTGCCGGGATAGTTGGCGCCCAGCACGGCTGCGGCGGTCTTGGCCTCGTTGTAGAGGCCCATCGCGTAATAGGCTTCGGTCAGACGCTCCAGCGCTTCAGCGATCTGGGAGGTCTGCTGGTAGCGTTCCACCACGACCTTAAAGCGGTTGATCGCGCCGATATAATCCTTGCGCACCAAGTAGTAGCGGCCGACCTCCATCTCCTTGCCGGCCAGATGGTCCAGCGTGAGATCGACCTTCAGGCTGGCGTCGCGCGCGTACTCGGTATTGGGAAAGCGCTGCACAACGTCCTGCAGCGCGGTCAGCGCTTGCTCGGTGTCTGTCTGGTCGCGATCGATGCTCACGATCTGTTCGTAGAGCGATATGGCCTTCAGATAGAAGGCGTAAGCCACTTCCTTGCTGCCTGGATGGAGGCTGATGAAGGAGTCGGCGGCGTTGATCGCGTCGGTATATTTGTTGCCCTGATAGTAGCAGAAGGCGCTCATCAGCATCGCGCGCCGCGCCCAGATGGAATAGGGATGCTGCCGCTCCACTTCGTCGAACTGCTTGGCGGCTTGCACCCAATTGTCGTCGTCGATCTGGCGCCAGGCGTCGGCGTAGATCTGATCGACCGGCCGCTCGATATATTTGGCATCCTTGTCTTCGTCGCCCTTGAAAAGGGAGCATCCCGCGCCGGTGAAAGTCGCCAGAGCCAGCACGCCAACAATCGCCAGCCGCGTTGAAATACGACCCCGAAACCGCGAGAAATCCAGATGCATCTGTTCTTCCGTTTGATGCCCAGGGGGCCAGCCCGGCCCGGAGCGGCGGACCTTATGCCATCCGGCTTGGGACTGGTCCAGCCATCGGGGCGAAGTCATTGTGAAATCTATCAAATATCCCTAATCGGGGCCGGAAATGACGCCCCTTGACTGCATTGATCCAACCCGCCCAAGGGCGCGTATTAGAGAGAGACCAGTACGCGCGCGGGGATGCATGACAGAATCGACAGAGCGAGCCAAGACGAACGGCGATGGCGTGGACCGCCATCTCGGCGAGCGCATCCGCAGACGCAGAACGGAACTTGGGCAGACCCAGGAAGAACTCGGCACCAGCCTCGGCATCTCCTATCAGCAGGTTCAGAAATACGAGACGGGCGCCAATCGAATCAGCGCCGGGCGGCTGTTCGAGATCGCGATCGCGCTTGAGACCGACGTCGCCTATTTCTTCGAGGGCTTCACCCAGGGGAAATTCAACGGCGGGATTCCGCATGGCGGTCATAACCGCACGGCCATCGAGCTTGTGCGCAATTTCCAGGATATCGAGGACGAAAGTCTGAAGAGCGCAATCGCCGCGCTGCTCAAGGCTCTCAAGGCAAACACCAGCCGCGCCGCCCGCTAGACCAGCGCGTAATTTGCGGAATCTCCGAACAGCTTTCGCAGCAATGCGTTATTGAGAGCGTGGCCGGATTTGCGCCCTTCAAATTTGCCCACGATCGGCGCACCGGCCAGCGCCATGTCGCCGATGGCGTCCAGAATCTTGTGACGCACAAATTCATCGTTGAAGCGCATCAGCTTTGCGTTGACGACATTGTCGCCGTCGATGGCGAGGGTGTTTTCCAGCGATGCGCCGCGTCCCAGCCCCGCTTTGTTGAGCGCGTCGAGTTCATGCATGAAACCGAACGTGCGCGCCGGCGCGATATCGTCGCGGAACGCGAGCGAGGAGAACGCCCAGTCCATGCGCTGGGTACCGATGGCAGCGCTTGGGAAGACGATCTCGAAATCGAAAGCGTAGCGTCCGGCGGGAACCAGCGCGGCGCTCGCATCCTTGTGCGCGACTTCCACGCGCTTCAAAATCTCGATTGCGCGGCGCGCGCCCTGCTGATCGCGAAAGCCTGCGCGCTCCAGCACGGTCAGATAGGAAAGCGCGTCGCCATCGAGGATCGGCGGTTCCGGGCCATCCAGCGTGACGAGCAGATCGTCGATCTCCGCGCCCGCGACCGCGGACATCAGATGCTCGATGACGCCGACGCTGGCATCGCCCTCGGCAATAACCGTGCCGAGCCGCGTCTCGCCCACTTTGTCGTAAAGCGCGGGAATCTCGCGATTGCCCAGATCGGAGCGGCGAAACACAATTCCGGTTCCCGGCGCGGCCGGAGACAGCGTCATGTGCACAGTGACGCCCGCATGGAGCGCGACGCCGTCAACGGTCACATCTCTGGCAATCGTCCTTCGCATTGCGCCGTTCTAGCGCGGCGCGAAGGCGCGTTCCACCTCCGGCGTGCTTTCCAGCGACGGAATGAACTTCGGCGCCTGCCGCGCGTGACTGATCTGCTCATAGGCGTAGCCGAGCTGGAGCAGCGTCTTCTCCGTCCATGCCGTGCCGATGAAGGAGAGGCCCACCGGCAGCCCGTGAATGTAACCCATCGGCACGGTCAGATGCGGATAGCCGGCGGTCGCCGGCAGCGACGACGAATTGCTGCTGTCGTTGTCGCCTTTGATAATATCGACACGGAACGAGGGATCGTCCGTGCTGCGGATCAGCGCGTCCAGCCTGTTGCCGCCGATCAGCTTGTCCAGCGTGGCGCGCGAGGATGCGCGCAAATCCGCGTGGGCCTTGATGTAAGCCGGATCGGACAGGCCCTTGGTGGCTTGCGCGGCCTCGAACAGGTCCTGACCAAACAACACCGTCTCGCGCGGCGTGGCCCTGTTGAAGGCGATGATATCGGCCAGCGTCTTCACGCCCACCGGATGCGGCAGCCCCGCGAGATAGGCGTTCAGATCGTTCTTCAGTTCGTAGTCCAGCACCATCTGCTCATTGGTGCCCTGCACCGGCAGTGGCGGCGTGAAGTCCTTGATCTCCACGATCTCGGCGCCGGCGGCTTTCATGGCGGCAACCGCGCGCGCGAAAACAAGATCGGTCTCGGTCGGCACGGCACCCGGATCGGGCGCGATATAACCCAGCCGCTTGCCGCGAAGCGATGCACCCGCAAGCGCGGCGGCGTAGTCCGTCTTGTGCTTGTCGGCGTCTGCCGTCGCCGGGTCGGCGGGATCGCTGCCCGCCATCGCGGTGAGAAGCATCGCCGCGCCGGTGACGGTGCGTGCCATCGGGCCGGGCGTGTCCTGACTATGCGAGATGGGCACGATATGGGTGCGCGACAGCAAGCCGACCGTCGGCTTGAACGAGACGATGCCGTTCAGCGAGCCAGGACACACGAGCGAACCGTCTGTTTCCGTACCCAACGCGGCAGCGGCGAGACTGGCTGCGACAGCAGCACCGCTGCCGGAGCTTGAGCCGCAAGCGCTGCGATCCAGCACATAAGGATTCTTCACCAGACCACCAACGGCGGACCAGCCGCTTTCGGAATGCGAACTGCGGATGTTCGCCCATTCGCTCAGATTCGCCTTGCCGAGGATGATCACGCCCGCCGCGCGCAGACGCGCAACCACGGGCGCATCTCGGCCGGTGATATTGTGCTCAAGCGCCAGCGATCCGGCCGTCGTCGCGACCGGATCGGCGGTTTCGATGTTGTCCTTCACGAGGATCGGCAGTCCGTCGAGCGGGCCTTTTGTCTGCTTCGCCTTGCGCCGTGCGTCGGAGGCGCGCGCGTCGGCCAATGCGTTGGGGTTGAGCGCGAGCACGCTGCGCAAAGTAGGGCCGCTGCGATCGATCTTTTCGATGCGCGCGGTATAGGCCTTCACGAGTTGTTCGGATGTAACACGGCCCGATGCGAGATCGGACTGAAGCGTCGTCATATTCTTTTCGACGACGTCGTACGGTGCTGCGGATGCGCTTCCCATCGCCGCCACCATAGCAAAAACGAAAATCATCGCACGCATGACGACCCCTCCCCTGTTCAAGGTCGCGGAGGCTAGCCGTGCTTCACCACAAATGAAAACCCCTCCCCGTTTCCGGGAAGGGGTAAACACACGCTTGTGACAGGACAATTAGTTCTGCTGACGCCGCAGAAATGCGGGAATCTCGAACTGATCGTCGCTCTTCTGGCCGTGGAACAGATCCTCCGCCGATTGCTGTTGCGCAGCCGCCGCACGGGTCGGCTCGCTGGCGCTGCGATTCAGCACCTGCGATGTCGCGCGCGGTTGCTGCATGCGCGGCGCGGGCTCCACGCGGGGTTCCGGCTTTGCATCGCGGCGGAAGATGCCGAACAGGCGCTTGGGCTGTTCGGGCTCCTGTGCGCGGATCATCGGCGCCGCACGGGCTGCAACCGGGATGGGCATGGGTGCTTCTTCGATGACCGGCTCTTCCTCAAGGGTGCCGATGATGAGCGATTCATCGACCGACACCGCTTTGGCTTGCATCGGCTGTGGCGGTTGCGCGTTGAACTCCTGCGCGAGCGTCTCGACCTGCATGCGAACGGGATTGGCCGAGAGCGTTGCCGCCGGCTTCGGTTCGGGCCTCGCCGGTGTGGACGCAGCCTGCTGCTTCATGCGGTCGTGCAGCTTCTGCACGTTCGGCGGAAGCTTCTGCATCTGCTCGGCGTCGATGCCGGTCGCGACAACGGAAACCCGCAAACGGCCTTCCATGTTCTCCAGGATCGTGCCGCCGAAGATGATGCTGGCGTCGGGATCGACTTCCGCGCGGATGCGGTTGGCCGCCTGATCGACTTCGAACAGGCCCATGTCGGGACCGCCCGTGATATTGATGAGCACGCCGCGGGCGCCCTTCATCGACACATCGTCGAGCAACGGATTGGAGATCGCGGCTTCGGCGGCGCGCAACGCACGCTCCTCGCCTTCGGCCTCGCCCGTGCCCATCATGGCCTTGCCCATCTCGCCCATCACCGTCTTGATGTCGGCGAAGTCGAGATTGATGAGACCCGGCATGACGATCAGATCGGTCACGCCGCGCACGCCGGAGTGCAGAACGTCGTCCGCCATCGCAAAGGCCTGCGCGAACGTAGTGCGCTCGTTGGCGATGCGGAACAGGTTCTGGTTCGGGATGATGATGAGCGTATCGACATAGGCCTGCAGCTCTTCGATGCCGCGCTCGGCCGTGCGCATGCGCTTGTCGCCTTCGAAGGCGAACGGCTTGGTCACGACGCCGACGGTGAGCACGCCCTGCTCGCGCACCGCGCGGGCGATGACGGGAGCGGCACCCGTGCCGGAACCGCCGCCCATACCCGCGGTGATGAACACCATGTGCGAGCCGGTGAGCTGTTCCAGAATCTCATCGAGGGATTCTTCCGCGGCAGCACGCCCGACATCGGGACGCGCGCCGGCGCCCAGGCCTTCGGTGATGCGCGCGCCGATCTGGATGCGACGCTCGGCCTTGGACTGCGCCAGCGCCTGCGCGTCGGTGTTGGCGACGACGAAATCGACGCCTTCCAGCTTCGACGAGATCATGTTGTTGACGGCGTTGCCGCCTGCTCCGCCCACGCCGAGGACCGTGATACGCGGCCGCAGCTCTTTCATTTCCGGGGCACCTAGTTTGATTGGCATTTTTTGCTCTCCTTGCGGTAAACGCGATCCATGGCCCTGCACAAACCCAACATTTTCTTTTTTCGATCTGTAAACATGCGATTCATCCGAACAAAGCTTCCGTCACGCGCCCGAAAAGTCCCTTCTGCCTGACGTTCGGCAGAACGGTCACATCCGGATTGAGCGTTTCGGGCGGCATCGTTGCGCCGGCCATCAACAGACCGAGCGCGGTTGCGTAATCCGGCCCGGCCGACGCGGCGGGCAAGCCGGGGAATGTCTTCGGGCGGCCGAGCCGCACCTGCTTGTTCAGAACGCGCTGCGCGAGTTCGCGCGTGCCCGCAAGCTGGCAGGCGCCGCCCGTAAGCACAGCGCGGCGGCCCGCGGCGACATCGAAGCCGCTGGCGCGCAGGCGCGTTTGCGCTTCGCCGAGAATTTCCTCGAGACGCGGCTGGATGATGCGCGTGAGCATGGAGCGCGGCACGCGATAGGCATATTCATCGCTCTCCTCGCCCATCTGCGGCACGGCCACGACGTCGGTTCCGGTCTCGATATCGCCCAGCGCCGCGCCATAAAGCGCCTTGATGCGCTCGGCAGCGGAAAGCGGAGCGGCCAGCATATGCGCGAGATCGGCCGTGACGCGATTGCCGCCGATCGGCACGACATCGGCGTAAACCAATCCGCCTTCGAGGAACACGGAGATGGAAGTCACGCCGCCGCCCATGTCGATGACGGTGGCGCCGAGTTGCTTCTCATCGTCGGACAGCACGGACAATCCGCTGGCATAGGACGCGAACTGCGAGCCGGCGACATTCAAATGGCAACGCTCGACGGCCAGTTTCAGGTTCTGCAACGGCGAGGATTTCACGGCCACCGCATGCATGGCGACGCCGATGCGCTGGCAGAACATGCCGCTGGGATCGCGCACGCCGCGCGCTTCGTCCACCACATAGGATGTCGGCGCCCACTGGATGATGTCATGACCATCGAGGCGGCATTTGCTGCGCGCGTCCGCAAGCAGCGTGTGCAGATGCTGATCGGAGACCAGTTCGCCATCGAGCGCCAGCGCCGTGCGCGCGTTCACGCTGATCGGCTGGCCGCAGTTCACCGAGATCAGCACATTCTGGATGCGCGTGTCGGCGTGGTTCTCCGCCGCCGCGACCGCCTCGCGGATCGACTCTTCCGCCTGGTGAATGCTGGTGATCGTGCCGGACTTGATGCCCTGGCTTTCGCGCAACGCCGCGCCCAGCACGTTCAGCTTGGCGCCATCCGCGCGGCCGATGATGCAGACCGTCTTGGACGATCCGACATCGAGCACGGCGATGAGGCCGCTGCGATAAGCCGTCGGTTCAGCAGTGCCGGTGCGCAATTTCACAGTCTCACCCATCAGGCCGAAGTCCCCTTCGCAACGCGCTCGGTCCCGCCACCGTTGCGCAAAATGAAGTTGTAATTACCGGGCTCGCGCAAATCGATTTCCTTGATATCGCGTTCGAGCACGCCTTTGTCGACAATCAGATGCTCGAGATCGTCAAGTTCCTTGCGCCAGCCCTCTTCGGGCAGATCGACCATCACGCCGCCATCGAGAAGCAAATTCCAGCGGCGTTCGGAAATTCGCTGCATGCCACGGATGCGCGCGGCGATGGCGCGATGCGTCGCGATGGCATCGACAAGTTCGGCGGCGCCTTCCGGCGGATTGCCGACGAAATGCGGCAGGTTGCGGAATTCCGCGCCGTCCGTCGCCGCGATCACCGCGCCCGAGCGGTCGATGACGGAGAGCTTCTGATCGTCGGACAGCCACAGCGCGAAGGGAATTTTCTCGACGACGCTCACCGACACCGTGCTGGGGAAATGCTTGTGGATCACGGCATCCTGCACCCAGGGAAGCTGACGCAGATTCTCGCGTGCCTGTTCCACATCGATGGCGAAGAGCGACTGGCCGGGCTTGAACCCGAGCGCGTTGCGGATGTCGGCCGCGGCGGTGCGATGCTCTCCCGTGACCTGAATGGTGTCGATGCCGAAGCCGGCTGCAACTTCCGCGCTATCGATCGAACGGCCCACGGCGGCGAAGCTGCGCTGCACATAGCCGCCGGCGAGGAGGCCCGCGATGACCGTCAGCGCAAGGAAAGATGCCGTCATCCAGATCATAGGCCGGCGGAAGCTCAGCGCGTCGCGCAAGCGGCGGAGGAAGCTCACGATGACGTTGTCGCTGTCATCGCCGCGGCGCACGCGGCGTTCGCCGGTGCCGCGCGAAACGGACGGCGCGCTGCGGCGGCCAGGCTTGCTCGCCTTGCCGCGCGTGGATTTGCGGGTGTTCACCGATCGCACGATGCGTCCTCCACGATCCAGCGGCACAGCGCGCCATAAGAGAAGCCGGCATAAGCGGCCTGCTCCGGCACCAGCGACGTTTTCGTCATGCCAGGCTGGGTGTTTGTTTCCAAAAGAATGAGGCGGTGTTTGCCGCTCGTATCGTCGTAACGCAGATCGGTGCGCGACACGCCGCGGCAGCCGAGCGCCACATGCGCGCGTTCAGCGAGTTGCAAGGCTTCGCGCGTGACGGACTCCGGAACCTTCGCGGGCAGCACATGGCGCGAGCCGCCGTCGGAATATTTCGCTTCGTAATCGTAGAATTCGAGACCCGTGGTGATCTCGGTGACGCCCAGCGCCTTGCCGCCCATCACCGCGACGGTCAGCTCGCGGCCCGGCACGAACTCTTCCACCATCATCTCGTTCGACAGATTCCATTTGTCGCTGCCCAGCGCTTCGGGCGGACGGTTGTCGCCCTTGCGGATGATGAACACGCCGACGGAGGAACCTTCGTTCACCGGCTTCACCACATAAGGCGGCTCCATCAGATGCCGCGCCGCGGCTTCGCGGCGATCGACGACGATGGAGTTCACGACCGGCAGACCGGCGGCGCGATAGATATCCTTGGTGCGCTGCTTGTGCATGGCGACCGACGACGCCATCACGCCGGAATGCGTGTAGGGAATGCGCAGCAGTTCGAGCAGGCCCTGCACGCAGCCATCCTCGCCCCAGCGGCCATGCAGCGCGTTGAACACGGCGTCGGGCTTGGCGGCGACGATCTGCGCCGAGAGATCGCCGGTCTTGGGATCGATCTCGACCACGTCGAAGCCTTCGCTGCGCAGCGCCGCGGCGCAACCCGCGCCGGAATTCAGGCTGACGTCGCGTTCGGCGGAAAGCCCGCCCAGCAGCACGGCCACTCTCTTATATGCGGTGTTGCTCATATTGAGCGCTCCGCGCTCTGGGCCACGCCCACCCGCTTGATCTCCCATTCCAGCGTCACGCCCGATTTCTCTTTC
>DATATK010000200.1:0-14031 GCA_036268825.1 Rhizomicrobium sp.
TCCGCGTGGTGGGGCGGATTGTTGCAGACGTCGTTCGCCGCGATGCTGTTCCTGTTCTCGCCGCTGATCGGCAATCTGTCGGACCGCTTCGGGCGCAAGCCGGTGCTGATCCTGTCGCTGCTGATGCTGGGCGTCGATTACGTGATCACCGGCGTGGCGCCGACCATCGGCTGGCTGTTCGTGGGGCGCATCCTCTCCGGCATCGCGGGCGCGGCGTATACCACCGCGAACGCCTATATCGCCGACGTCTCGCCGCCGGAAAAGCGCGCGGCGAATTTCGGGCTGACGGGCGCCGCGTTCGGCATCGGCTTCGTCGTCGGGCCGGCCATCGGCGGCTTGCTGGGGCAATATGGAATCCGCCTTCCCTTCTTCGTGGCGGGCGGTCTCGCAGTCGCCAACGCGCTGTTCGGCCTCTTCGTGCTGAAGGAATCGCTGCCGCCCGAGAAGCGGCGCAAGTTCCAATTCTGGCGCGCCAACCCGATAGGCTCGCTGATCGCGATCCGGCGCCATCCCGCGGTGCTCGGCTTCGTCGGCGTCTTCGTCTTGATGCGGCTGGCGCACGACGCCAATCCGGTGATCTGGAGCTATTACGTCTATCTCAAATTCCACTGGACCACGGCGCAACTGGGCTGGGCGCTGGCGTTCCTGGGCATCGTGATGGCGTTCGTGTTCGGCTTCCTGACGCGCATCCTGATCCCCAGGATCGGCGAAGAGCGCGCGGCCTATATCGGCCTCATCGCGGGCGCGATCGGCTTCGCGGGCTATGCGTTCTCCAGCGCGGGCTGGATGATGTATCCGTGGATGCTGGTCTGGTCGCTGATGGGGCTCGCCATGCCATCGATCAACGGCATCATCTCCAAGCAGGTGCCCGGCAACGAGCAGGGCGAGGTGCAGGGCGCGCTGGCCAGCGTGGGCGGCATCACCTCGATCTTCGCGCCGGTGATGCTGACCAACGTGTTCTCGTATTTCACCAGCGGCAAGGCGCCCGTTTACTTCCCGGGCGCGGCCTTCCTTGCCGCCGGCGCGCTGCTCGGGATCGCCGCGCTCGCGCTGACGCGCGTGCGGCATCATTTCACGGCGGCGCCGGCGGCGGAATAGGAGGCGGGAATGTCAGTGTACGCTTGTTCGAAGTCGCTCGAGTTCGTCCTTGATGCGCAGTTTTTCTTTTTTTAGCGCCGCGACCCGGACATCGTCCCAATCGGGATGGGACATTTCATTTTCGATGAGTTCTTCCAGTTTCTGATGTTTGGTGGAGAGCTCCTGGATATGCCCTTGTAGTGCCATGTTGCACCTCATCTTTCAGAAGAAGGGATGGGAATTAGAACACCAAGCCGTCCATCTGTCACGCACCTCTTTCGCGAATGGCTTCAAGACTGTAAACGGGGTTCCATGGCAAAAGCTGCAGGAAACGCGGGAAAAACCCGGCTTGTCGTGGGCATCTCCGGGGCCTCCGGCGTCGCCTATGGAATAAGATTGCTCGAAGCCCTGAAGGACCTTCGGATCGAGTCGCATCTGGTGGTGAGCAAACCCGGCCAGATGACCATCGGCTACGAGACCGCGCTCACGCCCAAACAGGTCGCCGCCAAGGCCGACCACGTCTACGCGATCGACGATATCGCCGCGCCCATCGCGTCGGGTTCGTTCCGCACCATGGGGATGATCGTTGCGCCGTGTTCGGTGCGCAGCTGGTCGGAGATCGCGAGCGGCGTGACGACGAGCCTGCTGACGCGCGCCGCCGACGTGACGCTCAAGGAGCGCCGCCCGCTGATCCTGATGGTGCGCGAGACGCCGTTGCATCTGGGCCATCTGCGCACGCTGACGCAGCTTGCCGAGATGGGCGCGATCATCCTGCCGCCGGTGCCGGCGTTCTACGCGGAGCCGAAGACGATTTCCGATCTCGTCGACCAGATGACGGGCCGCATGCTCGATCTGCTCGGTCTCGACTGGCCGGACACCAAACGCTGGGGCGAAGACCTTGCCAAAGGCCGCCGCAAGGGGCGCGCACGGCCATGAGCGACGCCGAAGAAGAAACGCTCCGCGCCAAGCTGGCGGAGCTGAGCCAGGAACACCGCGACCTCGACGCCGCCATCGCCGCCATGGCCGAGCAGGGCGTGACCGATCAAATCCAGCTGACGCGATTGAAGAAGCGCAAACTGCAATTGAAGGATTTGATCGCGAGGATCGAGGACGTGTTGTTGCCGGATATTATCGCCTAGCGCCTTTTGTGCGCGTACATCGCTTCGTCCGCGCGGGCGATGGCGACGTCGGCGCTGTCGCCGCCGGTGAGTTCGAAGGCGCCGTAGGAGAAGACGGCTTGCAGCGCCTTGCCGCGCCACATCGGCGGGCTGGCCTTGAGGGTTGCAGAAAGCGCGGCGGCCTTGGCATGGGCCTGCGTCTGGTCGGCATGGCTGAGGATGATGCCGAACTCGTCGCCGCCCAGCCTTCCGACCACGTCGCTGTCACGCACATGGGCGAGCAGCGTATCGGCGAAATGGGAGAGCACGGCGTCGCCCGCGGCGTGGCCGTAGGTGTCGTTGATCGATTTGAAATCGTCGAGATCGAAATAGACCAGGCTCGCGGGCGTCGCATAGCGCGTGGCGAAATTGAGATGGCGGTTGAGTTCGCGCACGAAGGCGCGGCGGTTGAGCAGCGGCAGGAGCTGGTCCTGGTCTGCCGCGACCTCGACTTCCTGCAGCCGCGTGCGGGTGTGCTGCAGTTCGCGCCTGAGGCCGTCGACCTCGCTCATCAGGGTCATGATCGCGTCGCGCACGCGCGGGGTGAATTCAGCTTCGGGGATGCCGAGCACGCTGGCGGCCGCCGCGACCGGCTCCGGCGCGGCGAGAGGCGCCGAGGCCTCGACCGCCCGCGCATAGCCGGTGGCGGCGGCGCGCCGGGTCGCCGTGGAGCGCTGCGTCCGTTCGATCTTCATGGCCCAGTCCCGATTCGACACGTAGGCGTTAAGGTTTGGGCAAATCTCGTCACCAAAACGTTAACAGAGGCGCGGCGGGACCTTTCCTAGAGGCGCGCGGTGGTTATAATGCGCCGCTTCCTCGGGCGTTCGCCCCTCCATTAGGCCGGAAGCATGTCCAACCCCGTCATCGGCATCA
The DNA here is from genome assembly GCA_036268825.1 of Rhizomicrobium sp. Taxonomy (GTDB): domain Bacteria; phylum Pseudomonadota; class Alphaproteobacteria; order Micropepsales; family Micropepsaceae; genus Rhizomicrobium. Next base: position 3,108 of record DATATK010000200.1, read on the forward strand.
TCATGGGCAGCCAGTCCGATTGGGCGACGCTCAAGGCGGCAGCCGCGATCCTGGATACGCTGGGCGTGGCGCACGAAACCCGCATCGTCTCCGCCCACCGTACGCCGGACCGGCTTTACGAATATGCCAAAGGCGCGGCGGGGCGCGGGCTCAAGGCGATCATCGCGGGCGCCGGCGGCGCGGCGCATCTGCCGGGCATGACAGCCTCGATGACCGCCCTGCCCGTCCTCGGCGTGCCGATCGAATCCAGGGCGCTCAAGGGCCTGGATTCGCTGCTCTCCATCGTGCAGATGCCGGGCGGCATTCCGGTGGCGACCTTTGCGATCGGCGAAGCAGGCGCGAAGAACGCGGCGCTCTATGCCGCGGCGATCCTGGCGCTGTCGGACGCGGCGCTGGCCGGGCGGCTGGCGGCATGGCGCAAGGCCCAGACCGAATCCGTGGCCGAGACCCCGTCCGACACATGAGCGAGATCAAACGCCTTGCCGCGCCGGTTGCGCCCGGCGGCACGATCGGGATTCTCGGCGGCGGCCAACTGGGCCGCATGCTCGCGCTCGCCGCCGCGCGGCTGGGATTGAAGACGCATATCTATTCGGCGGAAGACGACGTGCCGGCGTTCCAGGTCTGCGACGCGCACACCTGCGCCGGTTACGGCAACGAGACCGCGCTGACGCGTTTCGCCGAAACGTGCGATGCGATCACCTTCGAGTTCGAGAACATCCCCGACGAAGCGGTGTCGTTCCTCAGCGTCCGCAAGCCGGTCGCGCCGGGCGCGTGCACGCTGTCGACGACACAGGACCGCTTGCTGGAGAAGAACCTCGCTTTGTCGCTGGGCCTGAAGACCGCGCCGTTCATCGCGGTGGACGCCGCCGAGCGCGCCGTCGAGGCGCTGGAAACGCTGGGCGCGCCATGCATCCTGAAGACCCGCCGTTTCGGCTATGATGGAAAGGGCCAAGCGAAGATCACCACGCAGGGCGAAGCACGCTATGCCTTCACGTCGTTCAAGGGCGCACCGGCCATCATGGAAGGCTTCGTGGATTTCGCGTTCGAGGCCTCGGTCATCGGCGCGCGTGGCGCGGACGGCGAATTCGTCGCCTACGACCCGCCGGAGAACACCCACGAACATCACATCCTGCGCCGCTCCGTCATTCCGGGGAGGTTGTCGGCGGCGCAAGCGGACGAGGCCAAGGCCATCGCGCGCCGCATCGCCGAGGCGCTGGATCATGTCGGCGTGCTCTGCGTCGAACTGTTCGTGACGAAGACCGGCGAGTTGCTGGTCAACGAGATCGCGCCGCGCGTCCACAATTCCGGGCACTGGACGCTCGAAGCCTGCCAGACCAGCCAGTTCGAGCAGCACATCCGCGCCATCGCCGGCTGGCCGCTCGCGTCCCCTGCGCGCCATTCCGACGCCGTGATGGAGAACGTCATCGGCGAGGAAGCGGCAGACTGGCAGGCTCTCGCGGCCAAAGGCGGCGCGCTGCATCTCTACGGCAAGTCCGAGATCCGCCCAGGCCGCAAGATGGGGCATATCACCTGGTTGAAGAACGCCTGAGCGCGCCCAGCACATCGCCCAGCGACGGCAACGCCTTCGCCCGCTCTTTCACCTGCGCCTTCAGCTTCTCGAACTGCATGACGTTTTCGATCCGGTTGTCGAGGAAGGCGTGGGTGACGGCTTCGTCTTCGCTGTCGTCGTTGAACCAGCGCAGCATCGTGGACGAGTAGACCCCCGCCAGGATCGCGCGCTTGGTGTAGAAGTTGAAGTCCGTCGATGTATCGCCGGCGGCGCGCCACATGGCGTCCACCGTGCGGTAGAGCAGCTTGGCGCCCAGCGCGGCGTGGGGCGGCAACGTGAGGAACGCGGCGGCCCGGCGCGCAGCTTCCTTGTGCGGACGCAAGGCATCGATCCGGGCGGTCACGGCCGCCTTGATGCGCTCGCGGATCTTCAGTGTGGCAAGCTTGCGTTTGGCGAGGCGCGCTTCCATCTCCGCATCGATGGAATCGGAGAAGGCTTCGACCAGGCTGACCGCACCGTTAGGAAACAGGCGCGCCAATGTCGCGTCATCGACACCGGCCGCTTCGCCGGCGCGGGCGAGCGACTTGTCCGTGAAGCCGTCGAACGCGGCGTGTTCCAAGGCGGCGGCGAGCACCGCTGCCTTCTCGTCCGGCTTCTTCTTGCGCGCGGTCAAGCCTCGTCCTCTTCTTCCGCCGAGGTCCAATGGCGGATCTCCGACTCGAACATGAGCTTCGACAGATCGCTCATGCGCTGGGGATAGAGGATGCCGTCCAGGTGGTCGCATTCATGCTGCACGACGCGGGCGTGGAAGCCGCGCGCGGTGCGCTCGACCGTCTTGCCGTCGAGATCGAAGCCGCGATAGTGGATATGAGCGGCACGCTCGACCAGCCCGCGCAGGCCGGGCACGGACAGGCATCCCTCCCAGCCCGCTTCCGTCTCGGGCTCCAGGATCTCGATTTCGGGATTGATCAGCACGGTCAGCGGGGCGGTATGGTCGAAGCGCTCGGCTTCGGCGAGGCCCGGATCGCTGCGCTCGCCCGGCGCCTGGAAGATCACGATCCGGAGCGGGACATGGACCTGCGGCGCCGCCAGCCCCGCGCCATTGGCATCGATCATGGTCTCGACCATGTCGGCGGCGAGGCGGCGGATTTCGGGCGCGCCGGGATTGGCGATGGGCGCGGCCTTGGCCGCCAGGATCGGGTGCCCCATGCGGGCGATTTTGAGGATGGCCATGGCCCTAATATGGGAGGCCCCGGCAGGCGGGTCAAAGCGGCCTTTTCCCCGATTTCGCGGCAAAAAGGCCGCTTCGGCTCCGTATCTGGGTAAAACCCCTGTTCCCGGCCCTGCCCCGGTGGACAGCCCGGAACCCTTCTGTTATTTAGCCCGCCCTCAAGGATACCGGGAGCTTCGCTTGCAGATCATCGTCCGCGACAACAACATCGACCAGGCGCTCAAGGCGCTCAAGAAGAAGATGCAGCGCGAAGGCATCTTCCGCGAGATGAAGCTGCGCGGCCATTACGAGAAGCCGAGCGAGAAGCGCGCCCGCGAACGGGCCGAGGCCATCCGCCGCTACCGCAAGCTTCAGCGCAAGCGCCTGCAGCGCGAGGGCGTGCTGCCGAAGTAACGGCGCCCGCGACAGAAATTCGAAAAGGCCGTCCGCTTGGGCGGCCTTTTTGTTTATGGTTCAGCGAGCGAGGAACCATGACCGACATCTCAGACCGCGTCCGCATCGAGGACACCGCGATCCTCTCGGACAACCACTACATCCTGCGCAACATCACCTTCTCCTGGCGGCGCGGCGACGGAGAATGGCAGCGCAGCAAGCGCGAGGCCTATGATCGCGGCAATGGCTGCGCGATCCTGTTGTTCGATCCTGCGCGCCGCAGCGTGGTGCTGACGCGGCAGTTCCGCATGCCGGCCTTCCTCAACGGCTATCGCCAGATGCTGATCGAAGCGGCGGCCGGGTTGCTCGACGAAGCCGATCCCACAGCGCGCATCATCGCCGAGACCCAGGAGGAAACCGGCTTTGCGCCGCGCAACGTGACCAAGGTGTTCGAGACGTTCATGAGTCCCGGCGCGGTGACGGAGAAATTGTATCTCTTCGTGGGCGAATACGACCACGGCGCGCGCAGCGGCAAAGGCGGCGGCCTGGCGGAGGAAGGCGAAGACATCGACGTGCTGGAGATGGGTTTCGACGAAGCCGCCGCGATGATGGCGGACGGCCGCATCTGCGACGCCAAGACGATCATCCTGCTGCAATATGCGCAGCTTCACATCTTCGGAAGATAAAAGAGGCCGGCAGGAGCGACCCCGCCGGCCTTTGCTTCACGAGAACGCCGAAATCACTTCCAGGCGCCGGGCCCGAAGCTCGCCGTCCAGGAGCGCTCGATCTGCTTCACGACGCCGTCTGGAAAGGGGACGTAGTCGAGCTTGCGGGAATCGGCCTGGCCGTCGCGCAGCGCCCAGTCCAGGAACTGGAGAACCTCGTGGTTCTTCGACGCCGGATAGTCCTTGCGCATCAGCATGTAGGTCGCCGCCGTGATCGGCCAGCTCTTCGCGCCGGGCTGGTTGGTCAGGATCAGGTAGAAATCCTGCACCTTGGAGAAATCGGCGTTGGCGGCGGCGGACTGGAACGCGCCCATCGTCGGCATGACGCGCTTTCCTTCCGAGTTCGTCATGTCCATGTAGGTCATGTTCGACTGCATGGCGTAGGCGAATTCGACATAGCCGATCGTGCCGGAGACCTGTTGCACCTGGCCCGCCACGCCGGCGTTGCCCTTGCCCGAAAGACCGCTGGGCCACGACACGGACGTATCCGAACCCACTTTGTCCTTCCACTCCGGGCTCATCTTCGAGAGATAGTCGGTGAAGTTGAAGGTCGTGCCCGAGCCGTCGGCGCGATGCACGGTGGTGATCGCCATGTCGGGCAGGTCGACGCGGGGATTGAGCGCCTTCAGTGCCGGATCGTTCCATTTCGTGATCTTGCCGAGGAAGATGTCGGCCAGCGTCTTGCCGTCGACGACCAGTTCGCCGGGCTTGATGCCGGGAAGGTTGACCACCGGCACGATCGAGATGATCACCTGCGGAAACTGCACCAGCCCGTTCTTGTCGAGGTCTTCGGGCTTCAGCGGCTTGTCGGAATTGGCGAAGTCCACCGTCTTGGATTCGATCGCCTTGATGCCGCCGCCGGAGCCGATGGCCTGATAGTTCACCGCCGTGCCGGTCTTGGCCTGGTATTTCTGCGCCCAGACCTGCAGCACCGGATAGATCGCGGTTCCACCCGCGCCGTTCAAACTGTCCGCCGCGGCGGGCGTAACGATCAGCGCGGCCGAGATGGCCAGCGCCACTGTCAATTCACGAAACATGATATCCCTCATGGATTGGCGCCGAGCGCCACAGAGCGGTTAACCTCGCATTGCGACAGAGGGATGAACGCGGCCCCGGAAAGCCGGCCGTCACGCGGATATTGACCGCGGATTCGTCAATTGCGACAAGGAGATGACGAGGAATGTCCCGCCGCGATATTTTATTTCAGGCGCGCGGCATCGGGCCGATCGAGAACAGGTCCTGCTCGCCCAGTTCGGCGTTGCGGCGGCGATCGAGTTCCTGGGCGTAGCGGCGCAAGGCGTAGGCCTCTGTCATATAGCCGACGATCTTGCGGCTGGATTGCGCATCCAGCACCGGCAGGACTTCGGTTTCGCTTTCCTCGAAACGGCGCAGCGCCGTGCGCACGTTCTCGCCGGGCAGAAGGTAGGCGTCGCCATCTTCCATCAAACTGTCCACAAGCCGCGTATCCGCATCGGTGTCGTAAGCGGCATCGAACGCCTTGGCCAATTCGAGCACGCCGGCATAGCGCCCATCCGCGCCGATGACGAAGATGCGCTTGGCGCTGCCCATGGGATAGGACTTGCGGAGCAGCGCGATGCTCATGCCGGCGGTCACGACCTTGGGATCGGAGCGCATCAGCCGCGCCACCGAGAGGTCGGCGATCCAGCCAATGTCGTGCGCGCCGCGAATGCCGAGACCGCGCTGATGAAACCGCCAGGTCGCGAAGGAGTAGCCGAAGGTCAGCCGCACGATGGTCGATGCGGTGACCACGCCGATCAGCACGCCGATGGTGAGCGGGAAATCTCCGGTCGCCTCCAGCACCAGGAACACCATCGTCAGCGGCGCGCCGATGATGGCGGCGGCGACCGATCCCATGCCGACCAGCACGAAGGCGTCGTATTGCTGCAGGATCGCCGGCTCGATCAGGCCGAGCGCGCCGGCGAAGGCGGCGCCGAACAGGCAGCCCAGGAACAGCGACGAGCTGAACAAGCCGCCGCGAAAGCCGGAGCCGACGGACACCGCGGACGCGACAATTTTCGCCAGCAACAGCAGCGCCAGCGGCGCCAGCGCCCAATGGACGTCGAAGTGATACTGGATCGCGCCATGCCCGCTACCCATCACTTGTGGAAAATAGAGCGCGATCGCGGCGAGCAGCGCACCGCCAATCGTCGGCCGCAGCCACTCAGGGACAGTCAGCCGCCGCATGCCGCGCTCGGCCCATGTCACCGCCATCATCGCGAGGATCGCGAGACCGGCGGCGAGAACGCCCATGAGTGCGAACAGCAGATAGCTCAGCGTATCCAGTTGCGCCGTGCCCGCGACACGAAACAGAACGACGGGATGGGACAGCGCATCCTGCATCAGGGTGGCGGCGACACAGGCGACCGCGACCGGCGCGAGCGCGCGCACCGAATATTGTGCCAGGATGAGTTCGAAGCCGTAGAACGCGCCGGCCAGCGGCGCGTTGAACGCCGCGGCGATGGCGGCGCCCGCGCCGGCCGTGACGAAGACGCGCAGATCCTCGCGCCGCAGGCCGAATGCGCGGCCGGCCCAGGAGAATATCCCCGCGCCCAGCTGGCTATAGCCAGCCTCCATGCCGAGCGAGGCGCCGGCGGCGTTGGAGATCAGCGTCGCCAGCATCAGGCGCATGCTGTCGAGCAAGGACATGCGCCCGCCGTAAAGCGCGTTGGCTTCCACGGGATCGACGATCTCGTGATTGCGGTAGCGCCGCGCCCAGAGCGCCAGCAGGCCGAGGGCGAGCCCGCCAACGACCGGGACCACGACAAATCGCGTGTGGTCGATGGTCAAGCCGCTGCTGAGCAGCGCGTGTTTGGGAAGCGCGAAATCGACGCGATGCAGCCGCTCGACCAGTTGGCGCAGCAGATCGACAAGCGCGCCGATAAAAGCGCCGGAGACGGCGCAGGCGCCGATCTGGGCGAAGTCGCTGGACCGCAGATCCCGCCGGACGTCCGCGGCGAAAACCGCGAGACGCCGCAACATTTCGCGCGCGCGTGGCGCGGCTGCCTGTTTGTGCTGCTCGGATGCCATGGTCAGCTTCGAAGGGTCCGCAAGGGCATAGTGCAAACAAGGGGCGCGGACTAGGCGCGAATTGCCGCCGAAATAAGGCTAACCGGCCCGACAGGTGCAGCGCCCCGCGCCGGTCTGCGTATCGCGGCCGGTTTGGGTCCTGTAAAAGCAGGAACGTGGTTCATACAGTCTCGAGTGATGACCAGGGAAAATGCCATGTGGACCGCGACCGGGATCACCGAAGCCGGCCTGAAGGTTTTGGGCCGCAAGCTGGTGCGCAAGGCGGGCAAGCAGATCCTGCTGATCGCGCGCGAGGGCCGCGTCTTCGCCATCGCCAATCGCTGCCCGCATGAGGGCTATCCGCTGAGCGAGGGAACCGAGGGGCCGGGCTGCGTGCTCACCTGCAACTGGCATAACTGGAAATTCGATCTGGCGACCGGCGCGGCGCTGGTGGGCCGCGATCCGGTGCGCACCTATCCGGTTTCACTCCGCGATGGCGAAATCTTCCTCGATCTTGCCGATCTGCCCGCCGAGGCGCAGCGCGAGCGTGCGCTCAAGGGCTTGGAGGCTGCGCTGCTCGACAACGACGCCAGCCGCATGGCCCGCGAAACCGCGCGGCTGGAGCGCGCGGGCTTCGACGCGGAGGAGGCGCTGGTCCACGCGCTGGGCTTTCTGGGTGCGCGGCTGGAAGACGGCGCGACACACGCCCATGGCGCGGCAGCGGACTGGCTCGCACTGGCCGGGATGGCGCAGACGCCGCAGGCCCGCCTCACCGCGATCCTGGAGCCGATCCAGCATTTGGCCTGGGACACACAGGGCGCGCCGGAATTCGCCTATGCGGACGGCGTGGCCCCATGGAACGAACGTGACTTTCTGGACGCGATTGAAGCCGAGCGCGAGACCGATGCGGTCGCATTGGTGCGCGGCGCGCTGGCTGGCGGCCACTCGCTCGCTTCGCTCCGGCCAGTCTTCGCCGAGGCCGCGCTGGCGCATTACGCGGACTTCGGACACAGCGCGATCTACACGGTCAATCTCGCCGCGCTCGACACCAGGCTCGGCGGCGCGGCGCGCGAGGCGCTGATGCTGGCACTGACCCGCTCGCTGGTGCGCGCCACGCGCGAGGACCGGCTGCCGGAATTCCGCGGATACGCCAAGGCGTTGGCGGCATGGGACGGGACCGGCACGGAGCCGGCACGCGCGGAGGATTTCATCGGGCTGTCGGTGGACGCGATCCTACCCCGCACGCTCGCCTCGTCCGCGCGGCCGGCGCGGGAGATCTACGATGCGCTGCTGGGTGCGGCGGCGTTCAACCTGCTCCATTTCGACGTCGCGTTCATGAACGCGGCGGACAACGCCATCGCCGACAATATCGGCTGGCTCGATTTCACCCATGCGCTCACCTTCGCGGGTGCCTGTCGCGCATTGTGCGAAGACGACGCCGGTTTGTGGCCCACCGCGCTGCTGCAACTGGCGCTGTTCGTGGGCCGCAACCGCAAATATGTGAACCCGCGCAACGACACGGCGCGCTGGCATGTTCCGGACGCACACGAATTCCTGAGCCGCGAGATCGGGACGCTCTACGATCACGGTATTCCCGAGCCGATCATCGCATGTCATCGCCTCAAAGTGCTGTTCGCGCTGCGCCGCGAATTGGAACATGCGCCCAGCGCGCCTTGGACGGAGACGATGTGCGCGGGCGTGAACCGCTATCTCGCCATTCAGATGAAGCGCCACAACGGTTTGCGCAATGCCAGCCAGGCGCTCGATTTCATTGCGCGAGAGGGTTGAGAGACGCGACGCTAAATGAATTTAAACGTCGCCGCGGCCAGCAGCAAGATCGACAGGAACGTCAGATAGAGCGCGATATTGAAGCGCACCGTGCGCGACAGGATCATGTTGAAGATGCCGCGCGCAGCGTCGATCCGCTCCAAGCGGCCATACGCGCCCAGCGTGCTGCGCAGATTGGTCATCACCACCAGCGATCCGGCCAGCAGGAGGAGCAAGGACGCCAGGATCGCGGAGCGCGGCCAGCCGTGATCGATGGCGAAGATGTCGACCACGACGAAGATGCCTTGCGCGCCGAGGAGCGCGCCGGATTTTTCGGTGTTATGCGAAGCGCTCGTACGCAGGAAATCGAAGGTGTCTTCCGGCGTGCGCGAACCGACCATCGTCACATAGACCTTGTCGATGTCCTCGTCCTTGACCGGAACCCCGAAAACGAGCCAGAGCAACCGGTTCATGGCCTAGCCCAGCGCCTTGACGATTTCTTCGGTCATCTTCTTGGCGTCGCCGAACAGCATCATCGTGTTGTCGCGGAAGAAGAGTTCGTTCTCGACGCCGGCGTAGCCCGAGCCCATGCCGCGCTTGATGAAGAGCACCGTCTTGGCCTTCTCCACGTCGAGGATCGGCATGCCGTAGATGGGCGATTTGGGATCGGTCTTGGCGCTGGGATTGGTCACGTCGTTGGCGCCGATCACGTAAGCCACATCGGCCTGCGCGAATTGCGAGTTGATGTCTTCCAACTCGAACACCTCGTCATAGGGCACGTTGGCTTCGGCAAGCAGCACGTTCATGTGGCCGGGCATGCGGCCGGCGACGGGATGGATGGCGTAGGAGACCTTCACGCCTTCCTTCTTCAGGATGTCCGCCATCTCGCGCACGGCGTGCTGCGCCTGCGCCACCGCCATGCCGTAGCCCGGCACGATGATCACGCTGCCGGCGTTCTTCAGGATGAAGGCCGCGTCTTCGGCCGAGCCCTGCTTGACGGGCCGCGTCTCGGTCTTGCCCGCGGCTCCGCCGACTTCGCCGCCGAAGCCGCCGAGGATGACGGAGACAAAGCTGCGGTTCATCCCCTTGCACATGATGTAACTGAGGATCGCGCCCGACGAGCCGACCAGCGCGCCGGTGATGATGAGCGCGGTGTTCTCGAGCGTGAAGCCGATGCCGGCGGCCGCCCAGCCCGAATAGGAATTGAGCATCGAGACCACGACCGGCATGTCCGCGCCGCCGATGGGGATGATGAGCGTGATGCCGAACACGAAAGCGAGGCCCGCGATGGCCCAGAACGCCCAGATCGGCTGGTGCATCACGAACAGCACGATGAGGGCGACGATGGCGAGGAAGATGAGGATGTTGAGCGCATGGCGCGCGGGCAGGATGATCGGCGCGCCGCTCATGTTCCCGTTGAGCTTGGCGAAGGCGATGATCGAGCCGGCGAATGTGATCGCGCCGATGGCGAGGCCCAGTGACATCTCGATCAGGCTCTGCGTCTTGATGATCCCGTCGCAGACCCCGGCCGGATCAAGCGCGCAGATGCCGAACGCGTTCGGCGAATAGAGCGCGGCGCCCGCCGTCAAAACCGCGGCGAGGCCGACGAGCGAGTGGAACGCGGCGACGAGCTGCGGCATGTCCGTCATCGCGATGCGCCGCGCGGTGATGGCGCCGATGCCGCCGCCGATAGCGATACCGGCGATGATCATGCCCCAAGTGACGGGATCGGTGACGCCGCAGACCCACAAGGTCGTCGCCACCGCCAGCGCCATGCCGATCATGCCGTTGCGATTGCCCGCACGCGACGTGACGGGCGAGGATAGCCCGCGCAGCGCCATGATGAAGAGGACGCCGGAGACGAGATAGAACAGCGCGGCGAGATCGGCCTTCATCGGGCTACTTCTCTTTCTTCTTGTACATCGCAAGCATGCGCGCGGTGACAAGGAAGCCGCCGAAGATGTTCACCGATGCCAGGATGAGCGCGAAGAAGCCGAGGATCTTGGAGGTCCACGCCTCGCTGCCCAGCGCCACCACCGACACCGCGATCAGCGCGCCAACCACGATCACCGACGAGATCGCGTTGGTCACACTCATCAAGGGCGTGTGCAGCGCGGGCGTCACGGACCAGACCACGAAATAGCCCACGACGATCGCGAGCACGAAGATCGAGAGCCGGAAGACGAAGGGATCGATGGCTTCCATCGTTTTATCCTTTAAGGCTGGGATGCACGATCTCGCCGCCGCGCGTCAGCCCCGCGCCCTTGACGATCTCGTCGTCCCAGTTGAGCG
>DATATK010000201.1:0-9798 GCA_036268825.1 Rhizomicrobium sp.
GTCGATCATGTTCACGTCGGCGATCGTGGAATTGCCCATGAACACGGTCGCGACCGGCTCCTTGAACGCGACGATGCGCACTTCGTCCATCGGCACGGCCACGTCGCCCGCGAAGGCGGGCGAGGCAAGAGCGCTCAACAGCAGAGCGGAGACGATGGCGCGGCGCATGCAAGCGATCCTTTCGCTGATCACATTCGAGACTAGGACACGCGCCGTAAAGGAAGCTTTAAGGCCCTGCCTGTTTGATGCACCCGCCGCGCGCGGGAATGCGCGGGCGCGGCGCGGCGGAATTCCGCGTACAAATCAATTGCTAATCCGCGAATTGCTGCGCCTGGTAAACAAACTGGCGAACTTAACGATCCAATGCGTCCGAAACCCCCGGTTTTGCTTCACTTCGGCACACAATGCCGGGGTGGGGCACCCATCGATTTAAGCGCGCATTAATGGTCGGCGCGTAAGCTCTGCGATGTGTCCACGCAATGGCCGCAACGAAATACGGCAGCGCCGGACGTCCTAGGGTGTCAATCAAGCGGAGGTTACCATGAAGAATCTTGTTACGCGTTTTGTGCGCGACGAATCCGGCGCGACGGCCATCGAATACGGTCTGATCGCGGCGGGCATTGCGGTCGTGATTATCGCGGCCGTTCAGCTCGTCGGCACGAACCTGAAAGGCACGTTCAGCACGGTTGCAGGCGCGGTGAAGTAATTCATCGCCTGCGATCTGCTCGAGCGGATCACCGCGGCGGCCGCCCTCAAAGGGCGGCCGTTCGCACTTCTAAAGTCCCGTTGGTGTAAGACAAAAGCAAGAAATCGCCATGCTCGCGCAGTTTCTTCTCCTCGCCCTGCTCCCCGGCCTCCTGGTCGCGGCAGCGTGCTGGGACGTGGCGAGCTTCACGATCCCCAATTTCATCCAGATCGGCCTTGTCGCGGTGTTCGCGCTGCTGGTCTTCGCGCTGCACATGACCGCCGGCGTGTTCGGCGCGCACCTGCTGGCGGGCCTCATCGGCCTGATCGCCGGGTTCACGCTGTTCGCGCTCGGCTATGTCGGCGGCGGCGACGCCAAGCTCTTCGCCTGCACGACATTGATGTTCGGGCTGAACGATCTGATGAACTACGCGGTAATCGCCTCGCTGTTCGGCGGCGTCCTTACCCTGTCGCTGCTCGTCATGCGCAAGGTCCCGATGCCGCGCAGCTTCGCCAATCAGGGCTGGATCATGCGGCTGCACGACGATCGTGAAGGAATCCCTTACGGCGTGGCGCTGGCCACGGGCGCGCTGGTCATCCTTCCGTATACAGAGTTATTCCGCGCGGCAACGTCCGGTTAACTCTTCGATTGGGACAGCATCTCGTTAAGCACTTTCTAAAGGGTTCTGTGGTCGGATCAGACCCAAAGGAGCCTATCGCATGAACACTCAGCGCGCGCTCGTGGTCGGTGGTGCCGTCGTTGCCGCCTGCGTCGTAGCCCTTCTCGTCCGCGGAATGCTGGGCGGCGGCACGCCGAAGGTGATGGCCGCATTGCCGGCGCCCAAGGTCGCCACCAGCGAAATCCTGGTCGCCGCCAACGCCATGCAGCCCGGCACGCCGCTCACGGTGGCGTCGGTGCGCTGGCAGGCGTGGCCGAAATCCGACGTGGACGATAGCTTCATCACCCAGGAGCAGACGCCGAACCTGAACGACGTGGTGCAGGGCGCCGTCGTGCGCGCCCCCGTCGTCGCGGGCGAGCCGCTCACCAACACAAAGATCGTGCATGCCGATACGGCGGGCTTCATGGCGGCGACGCTCGCGCCGGGCATGCGCGCGGTCTCGATCTCGATCACCACCGAAAGCGGCGCCGGCGGCTTCATCCTGCCGAACGATCGCGTCGATGTTCTCGCCACCCAGCAGATCAACGGCTCGCAGCACGATTTCCGTGCGCGCACCGTGCTCAGCGACGTGCGCGTGCTCGCGGTCGACCAGACCGCCAAGGAAGACAAGGACCAGAAGGTCGTGCTCGCCAAGACCGCGACGCTTGAACTGTCGCCGGGCGAAGCGATGATCGTGGCGAAGGCGCAAGCCTCCGGCGCGCTATCGCTGTCGCTGCGCCCGCTGGTCGAAGGCAATGCCAGGGCCGCGGCCGACCGGCAGTCCACACAAGCAGACCCCGACGTGACCGTGATCCGCTATGGCGTCGGCCATGGCGATCAGAAGGAGTAAGGGCGACATGAAAAAGCCCGTTCTCGCAATCATCCTGTTTGCCGCGCTCGCTGCGCTCGCCGGACCGGCCAGTGCGCGCCATCAGGCGCCCATGATGCCGGGCGAAGAGAATTCGCGCGTCATCACGGTCGCCACGCGCGCCGGCGGTCCGGTCACGGAGCGCATCACGCTGGCGCTCGACAAGGCCGCCATCGTCCAACTCGACACCGATGCGCGCGACGTGCTCGTCTCCAATCCGGAGATCGTCGATGCCGTGGTGCGCACGCCGCGGCGCATCTTCCTGCTCGCGCAGAAGATCGGCCAGACCAACGCCTTCTTCTTCGATGCGCAGGGCCGCCAGATCCTGTCGGTCGATATCCGCGTCGAACGCGATGTTACCGATCTGGCCGCCATGATCCACAGCGACTTGGCGGACTCCTCGGTCAAGGTCGCCGCGCTCAACGACAACATCGTGCTCACCGGCACGGTCACGAACGCGAAGGACGCGTCGCTGGCGCAGGATCTGGCCGCGCGCTTTGCCGGCGATCCCTTGAAGGTCGTCAACATGCTCAAGATCCAGGCGCACGAGCAGGTGATGCTGCGCGTGCGCGTCGCCGAGGTGCAGCGCCAGATCGCCAAGCAGTTCGGTGTGAACCTTTCTGAAGCCGCCAGCATCGCGGGGGTGCCGGTCATCAGCCAGACCGGAACGGGCTTTGGCCTGGTCGGACGGGCGCTGGCGGACGCATCCTCGACGCAGATCGGCGCGGCATGCGCGAGCAATATCCTGCCCAACGTGTTCAAGCAGGTGGTGAATGGGGTCCCGACCACCACCCAGACTTCGACCTGCGCCGGCCCCAACAATCTTCAGGGCGTGCTCCAGGCGCTCGACCAGATGGGGCTGATCCACACCCTGGCCGAACCCAACCTCACCGCCGTGTCGGGCGAAACCGCGAAATTCCTCGCCGGCGGCGAATTCCCCGTGCCGGTCGCGCGCGACCAGTTCGGCAACGTCACGATCCAGTTCAAGCAATTCGGCGTCGGCCTGTCCTTCACTCCGGTCGTGCTTTCGGAAAACCTGATCTCGCTCCAGGTCTCCACCGAGGTCAGCGAGCTGACGAGCACCGGCGCCTACACGCAGCCCGGCAGCACGACGACGGATTCCTCCGGCAACACCGTCTCGATTCCCGGCGCGACCATTCCCGCGCTGCAGGTGCGCCGCGCGGAAACCACGGTCGAATTGCCCTCGGGCGGCGCGTTCGCCATCGCCGGACTGATGCAGCACACCAACAAACAGGTGCTCGAGCAGTTCCCCGGCCTCGGCGACATGCCGGTCCTGGGCGCGCTGTTCCGCAGCCGCGACTATCAGAACGACGAAACCGAGTTGGTGGTGGTCATCAGCGCCTATCTCGTCAATCCGACGAGCGAGAAGAAGATCGCCTTGCCGACCGACGGCTTCCAGCCGGCGGCCGACGCCGAGACCATCCTGCTCGGGCACATGAACGCCATCTACAAGCGGGCGCCCAAGGCCGTTGCGGCGGCCGGCGGCGAAAAGAATCTCGGCTTCATCGTCGAATAGGGAACAGAGCCATGACGACGAAAGACATTGTCCGTTTCGCCTCGCTCGCGGCCGTGCTGCTGGCGGGAAGCTGCGCGGCGCCGATCAACCACGGCGAAGGGCTGATGGCCGACGGCTCGGCCAACCACCCGATCGTGGTCGAGCCGACCGCGCAGCAGCTCTCCGTCGGCTTCGGCGGCACCGATGCGGGGCTCAGCCCGGCGGATAACGGCCGCGTCTCAGCCTTCGTCGCGGACTTCCTGGAGCACGGCAACGGCGCGATCAGCGTTTCGGTGCCGGAAGGCCCCGGTTCGTCGGACACCATCACCTGGTTCGGCGAGCACCTGGCCGAAATGGGCGTGCCGCGCTCGCGCATCCTCGTCGGCCAGCACGACGGCGGCGGCGTGGAGCTGAACTACATCTCCTATGTCGCGCACACCGACGAATGCGGCGACTGGTCCCAGAATGCCGGCGATACCGCATCGAACCTGCCGCTGCCCAATTTCGGCTGCGCCACGCAGCATAACATCGCCGCCCAGATCGCCGATCCGCGCGACCTGCTCGCGCCGCGCGTCATGGATCCGGCCGATGCCAAGCGCCGCGCCGTCGTCAACGGAAAGTACGAGCAGGGCGTGATCACGCAGGCGGACAAGAACAAGACGGACAAGGTGAACGAGCAGTCGGGCGCCGATTCGGATGTCGGTAGATAGGCCAGGCACATGACAAATCTGCAAGCACCCGATACCGAGACCTTTGGCGCCGCGCCGCATGAGCGGCCGGTCCCGCGCATCTCGATCCAGGCGTTCTGCGAATTCCCGGACACGGGCGCGGCGCTGCAGCGCGCGGCGTCCGACCGGCGCCTCGCCAAGGCCCATGTCGTGGTCCAGCTCGGGGGCTTGCAGGCCGCGATCGATCATCACGCCGGCGGCGTCGCGCCGAATCTCCTGATCGTGGAGACGCGGCTGCAGGGCAAGGCCGCGGTCGAGGAAATCGATCGCCTCGCCGAAGTCTGCGATCCGTCCACCAAGGTCGTCATCGTCGGCCGCGTCAACGATGTCGAGCTCTATCGCGAATTGATGCGCCGGGGGGTGAGCGAATACATGGTCGCCCCGCTCAATCCGCTGCACCTGATCGAAGTCATCTCGGGCCTTTATCTCAATCCCGATTCGGCCCCCATCGGCCGCGTCGTGGCGTTCGTCGGCGCGCGTGGCGGCGTCGGTTCGTCCACGGTGGCCCACAATGTCGGCTGGTGCATCGCCGAGCAGATCCACGTCAACACCGCCATCGTCGATCTCGATCTGGCCTTCGGCACGGTCGGTCTCAACTTCAACGAGGAGCCCGGCCAGGGTATCGCCGATGCGCTCTCCGCGCCGGAACGGCTCGACGACGTGCTGCTCGAACGCCTGCTGCTCAAGAGCGGAGAGCATCTGTCGCTGTTCACCGCGCCCGCCACCATCGACCGCGATTTCGACGCCGATGCCGGCGCCTATGAAGCGGTGATCGATGCGGTGCGTCAGATGACGCCCTGCGTCGTCGTCGACCTGCCGCATCTGTGGGCGCCGTGGGTGAAGAACACGCTGCTCGCCGCCGACGATATCGTCATCGTCGCGGCCCCCGATCTGGCATCCTTGCGCAACGCCAAGGGCATCGCCGACATGCTCAAGCAGGCCCGCCCCAACGACACGCCGCCCAAGCTGGTGCTGAACCAGGTCGGCATGCCCAAGCGCCCGGAAATCCCGGTGAAGGATTTCGGCGAGACGGTTGGCCTGCCGGTTTCGTTCATCGTGCCGTTCGATCCGGGCCTGTTCGGCGCCGCCGCCAACAATGGCCAGATGCTAGTTGAAGTGCAGCCGCGCGCCGCCGTCTCCGTGGCGATCGTCCGCATGGCGGAGATGCTGACCGGGCGCGTTCCGCAATCCGACGAGAAAAGCGTGCCGTTCCTGTCGTTCCTAAAGGGAAAGAAGCGGGCCTGATCCATGTTCGGCAAACGCTCCGCCAATGAAGCTCCCGCCGCGGCCCCGCCGCCGCGCGCCCCGGCCACGCCGCCGCCCATGGCGGCCGCGCTAGCGGCTGACGGCGCCGTGGCCGCCGCGCCCAAGCCCGCGCTCAAATCGCAGGCGCCGGTGGCGAATGCGAAGAACCAGCCCAAGGCGCTGCCCGACGTTCGCTCCGACGACTACTACGCGATCAAGACGACGATCTTCAACGCGTTGATCGACACGATCGACCTGGCGCAGCTCGCCCAGCTCGATCCGGAATCGGCGCGCGAGGAAATCCGCGACATCGTCAACGAGATCATCTCGATCAAGGCGGTGGTGATGTCCATCGCAGAGCAGGAACATCTGCTCCAGGACATCTGCAACGATGTGCTCGGCTACGGCCCGCTCGAACCCCTGCTCGCCCGCGACGACATCGCCGACATCATGGTCAACGGCGCCAACCGCGTCTTCATCGAAGTCGGCGGCAAGCTGCAGCTCACCCCCATCCGCTTCCGCGACAATGCGCAGCTGATGAACATCTGCCAGCGCATCGTCAGCCAGGTCGGCCGTCGTGTCGACGAGTCCTCGCCGATCTGCGACGCGCGCCTGCTCGACGGCTCCCGCGTCAACGTGATCGCTCCGCCGCTCGCGCTCGATGGCCCCACGCTCACCATCCGCAAGTTCCGGAAAGACAAGCTGACGCTTGAAGACCTGGTCCGCTTCGGTTCGATCTCGCCCGCCGGCGCGCGCGTCCTTGGTGTCATCGGCCGCTGCCGCTGTAACATCCTGATCTCCGGCGGCACCGGTTCGGGCAAGACCACGCTGCTCAACTGCATGACCGCCTATATCGATACCGACGAGCGCGTCATCACGTGCGAGGATGCGGCCGAATTGCAGCTGCAACAGCCTCACGTGGTGCGTCTCGAAACCCGGCCGCCGAACCTCGAAGGCTCGGGCCAGATCACCATGCGCGATCTCGTCAGGAACTGTCTGCGTATGCGTCCCGAACGCATCATCGTGGGCGAGGTGCGCGGACCCGAGGCATTCGACCTTCTGCAAGCCATGAATACCGGCCATGACGGCTCGATGGGCACGCTCCACGCCAACTCCCCGCGCGAGGCCATGTCGCGCCTGGAATCGATGATCACCATGGGCGGCTTCGCGCTGCCGATGAAGACCATCCGCGAGATGATCGTCGCCTCGATCGATATCATCATCCAGGCCGAGCGTATCCGCGACGGATCGCGCCGCATCACGCGCATCACCGAAGTGGTCGGCAGCGAAGGCGACGTCGTGATCACGCAGGACCTGATGACCTACGAGATGGAAGGCGAAGACGAAGCCGGCCGCATCAAGGGCAAGCATCTGGGCACCGGCATCGTGCGCCCGAATTTCTGGGAACGCGCCCGCTATTTCGGCATGGATCGCGAACTGGCCGAAGCCCTCGACGCGCTGCAGGAGTAGGGATGAGCACGGCTTTCCTCATCGGCGCGTTGCTCTTCATGCTGGCCATCGGCGGCGTCGCCTATGTCTTCGCCGGCAGCGACAATCCCGCGTCCAAGAAGCGCATGGCCACAGTCTCGCGCAACTCCTCCGCGATCTCCGCCGTCGCGGGCGGCAGGTCCACGGGCCTCGACGCCAACGCCCAGCGCCGCAAGAATGTCCAGTCGCTGCTCAAGGACGTCGAGAAGCAGCGCGCCGCCAGCAAGGAGCGGCCGACCCTGCGCCGCCGCCTCGAACAGGCGGGGCTCTCCATCACGCCGCGCACCTTCTGGATCCTGTCGGCCATCGCCGGCCTCATCGCAGTCGCGGGCTGCATGCTGGGCCATCTGTCGCCGCTCGCCACTATCGGCATCGGCATCGCGGTCGCCGCGGGCCTGCCGCGCTGGGTGCTCAACTTCCTGAAGAAGCGCCGCCTCAAGGCCTTCACCACCGAATTCGCCAACGCCATCGACGCCATCGTACGCAGCGTGAAATCCGGCCTGCCGACCAACGAAGCGCTGAAGCTGATCGCCAAGGAAATGGCCGATCCGGTGGGCAGCGAATTCAACAAGCTGGTCGAGGGTTTGAAAGTCGGCGTCACGCTCGAGCAGGGCCTCAAGCGCATGTATGAGAGCATGCCGACCGCCGAAGTCAGCTTCTTCGGCATCGTGATGACCATCCAGCAGAAATCCGGCGGCAATCTTTCCGAGGCGCTGTCGAATCTCTCCGGCGTGCTGCGTGACCGCAAGCGCCTGATCGGCAAGATCAAGGCGATGTCGTCTGAGGCCAAGGCGTCCGCCATGATTATCGGCTCGCTGCCGCCGGGCGTGATGACGCTGGTCTGGCTGTCGACGCCCACCTATATCGACTCGCTGTTCACCGAGCGCATGGGCAACATCATGCTGCTCGGCTGCGTGATCTGGATGAGCGTCGGCATCTTCGTGATGAAGAAGATGATCGACTTCAAGCATTGAGGGCGGGATGAGCGGCGTCGATATCGGTTTCCTCAATATCCTGTTCGACAAGCAGTTCGATTTCACCGCGCTGGCGGCGATCCTCGTCTTCGCGACGATCATCACGCTCGGCCTGCCGCTGCTCGACCGCAACCAGCTCGGCAGCCGGATGAAGGCGGTGGCCGAACGGCGCGAGGAATTGCGCGCCCGCCACCACGCCAATCTCAAGACGCGCGGCTCCCTGCGTCCCGCGCCCGTCACCTTCATGAAGCAGACGGTGGACCGGCTCAGGCTTTCCAACCTGCTGGAATCGCCCGACACCAAGGACAAGCTCGCCCAGGCCGGCTATCGCGGCCAGGCGCCGCTGATCGCGTTCATGTTCTTCCGCTTCGTGATGCCGTTCATCGTGTTCCTGGTGGCGCTGTTCTATATGTTCGTGGTCACGCATTTCGCCTGGGGCAACATGGCGAAATTCGGCGTCGCGCTGGGCGCGGGGCTGGTCGGCTTCTATCTGCCCGACCTGTTCGTCTCCAACCGCAGCCAGAAGCGCCAGCAATCGATCATGCGCGCGTTCCCCGATGCGCTCGACCTGATGCTGATCTGCGTCGAATCCGGCATGTCGATCGAGTCCGCGTTCACCCGCGTCGCCGCCGAGATCGGCCAGCAGTCGGTGGAGCTCGCCGAGGAGCTCGGCCTGACCACCGCCGAGCTTTCCTATCTGCAGGAGCGCCGGCAAGCATTCGAGAATCTCGCCAAGCGCACCGGCCATTCCGGCGTAAAGGCCGTCGCCGCCGCGCTGAACCAGGGCGAGAAATACGGCACGCCGCTGGGCCAGGCTTTGCGCGTCACCGCCCAGGAAAACCGCGAAATGCGCATGCAGGAAGCGGAGAAGAAAGCCGCCGCCCTACCGGCAAAGCTCACCGTGCCGATGATCCTGTTCTTCCTGCCCTGCCTGTTCGTCGTGATCCTTGGCCCCGCGGTCATGCGCGTCATGAGCACGATGCATCATTGAACCGCTTCGCACCTCCCCTTATGGGGAGGTCGAAAAATGCAAAGCATTTTTCGGGTGGGGCCGAGCTGACATATGCAGCGGCCCCACCCGATCCGCCTACGCTAAAGCTACGGCGGACCAGCGTTCGCACCTGACCCGCCGAAGCCTTGGCGTAGGCGGGAAATCCTTCGCTACGCTTCGGATTTGTCGACCTCCCCACAAGGGGAGGTGCGGACTTGGATTAATGCGTATCCGCCGCCGTGCGCAAGGCGGGCGGGGCGGGCATTGGTTTCTTCTGGGCCTTGGCGACGCGCGTGCGCCGTACCGTCACGCGGGGCTTGACCGGACCCGCGAGCGGATCTTTCGGCACGGCTTCCATCACCACCCGCGGATTGCTTGCGGGCGATGTCGTGGCGGCGGCCATGCTGTGCGGCGCGCCGGTGGCGGCGTTCGCGGCGTGCTGCGACATCATCGGTTTGCTGGGCGCGGGCAGCGCGGCGACGGCGACCGGCGTCATCGTCCGTACCGGCGCGACGGCCATCTGTTGCGGTTTCACGGGCACAGGCGCGTATGCATGCGGCGCCCGGCCGGCCTCGATCTCGGCCAGCAGCGCGACATTGTTGGTGACGCGCTTGTCGCTTGTGCCTTGCGTCTGCGCGAAGGTCA
>DATATK010000202.1:0-2937 GCA_036268825.1 Rhizomicrobium sp.
CCGCGCAAATCGATGAGAGCCGCGATCACATAAGCTAAGCAGATTTATCCGTATACGGATGATCGCGACGCGAGCGGCATACTTCTCCCCAGACGGAGAACTTCGATCTGTGGCGCCTCCGGGCGCACAACGCTGAAAATAACGTACGCTTCCGTACACGAATAGATATAGAGAATGAGGGGTGCAAGGTTTATAGATTGTCCCAGCGTTCGTGGTGGATTCGGCGTAAACGGGCGCGCAAGGGGCCGATCCGGCCCTTGCCATCTTATGTTAGAGCGGTTTCTTCTTCGATGACAAAGCATCGCAACCGTCTGCTGGCGGCGCTTTCTACCGACGATTTGGCGGCTCTGGAACCGCATCTCGAGCGTGTACCGCTCCCGCGCCGCTTCGTGCTGGAAACGCCGAACAAGCCGATTGAAAAGGCCTACTTCATGGAGGCGGGCGTCGTCTCCGTCGTCGCCGTCAACGGCCGTGACGAGCGCATCGAAGTCGGCTTGATCGGTTGCGAAGGCATGTCGGGCGTGACGGTGGTGATGGGCAACCATCGCTCGCCGAATTCCACCTATATGCAGATCGCGGGCGAAGGGCTCCGCATCGACGCGGATGTGTTGCGCCAGATGCTGCAACGGCACCCCGGCTTGCGCAAACTGCTGCTGCATTTCGGCCAGGTGTTCATGACACAGACGGCGCAGACGGCTGTCGCGAACGGCCGCGCCAAGCTCGGCGAGCGTCTGGCGCGCTGGCTCTTGATGGCGCATGACCGCATGGGGAACAACGACGTGCCGCTGACGCATGAGTTCCTGTCGGTGATGCTGGGCGTGCGCCGCGCCAGCGTGACCGTGGCGCTGGACAATTTCAAGAAGCTCGGCCTGATCGAGACGCGGCGTGGCGGCGTCACGATGCTGGATCGCAAGACGATAGAAAAGATCGCGGGCAGCTTCTACGGCGTGCCCGAAGCCGAATTCCGCCGCCTGATCGGCTGAGCTGCAAAACTTAACCGGTGTTTGGCGCGCGCAACGGAATTCTGCGCTGGATGGCGCGTTCCGTACTAATTCGTACCGAATTTCTCGGGCTGCTTTTTCCTGAGGCGCGTAAAATCGCTCGCGAAGCGACCAATAACTGCAAGCGGCCGATGTCTTACGAAATCCGATTTTTGAACGATGACGGGAGCATGATGTTGCTCTACTTCACGCAATGCGTGAACGACGACGATGCGTTCGCGCGCGTGAGCCGCATCAAGAACGTCGCGTATCACAGCTTCGAATTGTGGGACGGTTCGCGCAAGGTCGGCGAAGGTCCTTGTCCGGACGGCGATGGCGCGGCGCCACCGGACGGGGGCTGACGCCGCATCATACCGCCCGCTGCGCCTTGTCCTTGTCGTTGGCTGATTTGACTTCGCCGCGGATGCGCTCCCAGTCGGCGTCGCCGAGGCCGGCGAGCGCGGCGAAGTTGCCGCCGGAGGCCAAATGCATCGCGCCGTCGATGGCGATGGTCTGGCCCGTGAGATAATCGCAGCCGTCGCCCATCAGGAACACCGCGAGGTTGGCCAGCTCCGGCATCTCGCCGTTGCGGCCCATCGGGATCGGATTGGTGCGCTCGCCGCGGTTGGCGGATTGCGGCGAGAGCCGCTCCCACGCGCCCTTGGTCGGGAACGGGCCCGGCGCGATGCAGTTGAGGCGGATGCCGCTCGGGCCCCATTCGGTGGCGAGCGATTTGGTCATGATGTTCAGCCCCGCCTTCGACATCGCCGACGGCACGGTGAACGGACCGCCGTTCCAGATCCAGGTGGTGAGGATCGAGATCACGCTCGCTTTGTCGCCGCCTTCGATCCAGCGCTTGCCGCAGGACAGCGTGACGTAGAACGAGCCGCGGAACACGATGTCGGCGATGGCGTTGAAGCCTTTCGGCGAAAGGTCCTTCGTGCGGCTGATGAAATTGCCCGCCGCGTTGTTGACGAGCCCGGTCAGCGCGCCGCCATCGGCCCAGATCTGCCCGACCATGTCGTCCACCGCCTCGGCGACGCGGATGTCGCAGGCCAGGCCCTTCACGTTCGATCCGGTCTCATCGGAAATCTTCTTCGCGGTCTCCTCCAGCACACTGGCGCGCCGGCCGCAGATATAGACCGTGGCGCCGAGTTGCGCGTAGGCCTGCGCCATCACTTCGCCCAGCCCCGTTCCGCCGCCGGTAACGAGGATGCGTTTGTCCTTGAGCAGATTGTCTTTGAACATCAGTTCCATTACCGGCTCCACATGCGTTGCAAATTCGCGGCGACGAATTGCAGCCGCGTGCGGTTTTCCCATTTCATCGTCAGCCCTTCCAGCGCATGCACTTCGTTCAGCTGGTAGAGCAGCTCGCGGTGCATCTGGTCGGGGATATTGCTTTCGATGAAGGTGAACATACCCAGCCGCTCGCCCTTCGTCACCGGGTTCACTTCGTGGAGCGTGGTCGAGGGGTAG
Organism: Rhizomicrobium sp.; assembly: GCA_036268825.1. GTDB lineage: Bacteria > Pseudomonadota > Alphaproteobacteria > Micropepsales > Micropepsaceae > Rhizomicrobium. Next base: position 2,457 of record DATATK010000202.1, read on the forward strand.
ACAATCATCGATCCCGGTTCGCCCTTCACCACGATGCGCTCGCTGCCCTGGTGGATGACCAGTTCGCCGCCTTCGTAGCTGGATGGATCGCCGATGAAGAGCGTCGCCGAAACATCGGAGCGCAGCGGCGCGGTCGGCAGCGGCAGGAACGCGGCATCGGTGTGCACGCCGTATTTCATCCCCGGCTCGTAGCGCGACAGAAGCGGCGTGGCGATGCGCTTGGGGAAGGCGAAGTTCTGCAGCTCTTCGTTGCGCGCGACGGCCGCGCCCGCGATCTGCGAGCAGCGCTGCGCCTCGGCCTGGGTCATGTCGGCCTGGAGATTGTGCTTGGCGATGTTGTGCGGGTTCGAGGCGCGCCCGTCGATGAAGCGCACGGTCCTGGCCGCCTGGCGGATCTGGTCCACCTCGGCGCCGGTCAGCAGGTCTTTGATCAAAAGAAACATGGCACCCTCTTTTACACCCTCCCCTTGAGGGAGGGTCG
>DATATK010000203.1:0-2985 GCA_036268825.1 Rhizomicrobium sp.
GATCCCCCGCCTTTGACGTCGGTGTGTGTGGCTGCGAAGCACTCGGCGAGTGAAGCTCATTGTCTCGTCCGGCTTCGCCAAGGGCTGCGCCGGACACGCTTCACCCTTCGGTCTTGCGTGGCTCCGCCAAGCGAAGCCGCGCAGCGTCGAAGCGTGGTGCCCCTGGCCGGAATCGAACCAGCACTCCTTGCGGAACTCGATTTTGAGTCGAGCGCGTCTACCAGTTCCGCCACAGGGGCATTCGCGTGGTCCGGCCCTAACAGAAGCGCGGCGGCGGCGAAGCGGGCGGACTATAGCGGGCAACGAAAGAGGGTCAACCCGCGCGGATGTGATTTCGCGCCGCCTCGACAGGCCCATGGACGCGGGATAGGAGACGTTGCACGAACCTGATTGCCGGGACGACCGATGTGAGCACGCAGACCTCAGCCGTTTCCCACGGCGCGCAGCGAAATCCCGCGCTGATCGCGGCAAGCGCGATCGCGTTGATCGCGGCGGCGACGATTGCCGGCGCCTGGTTCTTCCAGCTCGTGCTGGACATCGTGCCCTGTCCGATGTGCCTGGAGCAGCGCTGGGCCTATTACGCCGTCATTCCGCTCGCCGTGCTGATCGCGATCGCCGCGAAGGCGGACGCGCCGCGCGGCGTGTTGTTGCTCGGACTTGCACTGATTGCGCTCGCGACGCTCGGCAATGCCGTGTTCGGCGCCTTTCACGCCGGCGTCGAATGGAAGTTCTGGCCCGGCCCGAGCTCCTGCACCGGGCCGGGGATCAATCTCGGCGGCGGCAGCCTGCTGGATCAGCTGGACAAGGTGAAGGTGGTGCCCTGCGACGTCGTGCAGTGGCGCTTCCTCGGCATTTCGCTGGCCGGCTACAACGCGCTGATCTCGCTGTTGATGGCCGCGCTCGCCGCGTGGGGCATCGCGAAGAGCGCGAGGCAGAGCTAATCGTCCACGTCGTCCTGGGTGCGTCCGAACAGGTGCACGATGCCGGGCGTCGCAATCGTGACGAACACGAAGCGCGACAGGTGATGCGCGCCGACGAAGATCGGATCGATGTGCAGGGTCAGCGCCAGCGCCAGCATGGCGTCCATCGCACCGGGCGCGAAGGCGACGACCACGTCCGACAGCCGCACATGCGTGGTCAGCGCGATGACGCCGACGAAGATTGCGGTGACCAGGATCGCGACCGCGAAAGAGCCGAGCGCCGCGTTGATATGCCCGGCCAGCACGCGCACCTTCATGCGCGCGAACCGCGCGCCGATCAGCGAGCCGATGCCGACCAGCGCCACGCTGCGCACCCAGGGTGGCACGCCGCCGTCGACCAGGCCCGTGCCATGCAGCACGCTGGAGGCGATCATCGCGCCGAACATCCAGCTCGCCGGAAATTTCATGAGCCTGAGCAGCAGCGAGACCGCAAGCGAGGCGGACACCAGCGCCACGAGATGCCAGGGCGGGGCGACGGTGAGCGTCAGGCCGGGCGAGGCCGCCGCTGCAACGCCGGTCAGCGCCAGCACCATCGGCAGCGCCGCCGTCAGGATGATGACGCGCACGGTCTGCACCACGGCGATCGCCGGAAGGTCGGCGCCGCGCTCCACGGCGAGCATGGTGATCTGCCCCATCGCGCCGGGGGACCCTGCGAGAAACGCCGAGGTGCGGTCCCAGCCGTGAACGCGCTGCAGATAGTAACTGGAGCCGAAGGTCGCGCAGAAGGTGGCGCCCGCCAGCATTGCGATAGTGAAGGGATAGGCGCTGACATGCTGGACCAGGTCGCGCGAGACCACCGAACCGATGGAAATGCCGAGCACGACCAGCACGGCTTGGGTCAGGACCGGCGGCACCGCGAGCGGCCGCCCCGCGATGGCGGCGATGCCGGTCGCCATCATGGCGCCGGTGATCAATCCGCCCGGCAGGTGTGCCCACAGAAACAGCAATCCGCCGACCGTGCCGATGCCGAGCGTCTCGAGCGCGGTGAGAATCTTCGAGCGGGTGGGAAAGACAAGGCCCAAGGATGCGGTGATTTGCTTCACGCGACTTTATCGCAAATCCGCCGCGCCGATACCAATGCGCTAATGCGGTGCAGCAATGCGGTGGTTCACCCTCCCCTGGAGGGGGAGGGTCGGCGAGCATCGCACAGCGATGCGAGACGGGGTGGGGTGCGCGGTGGAAGATTAGATCACCCCACCCCGCCGCTCATTGCATTCGCGGCGACCCTCCCCCTCCAGGGGAGGGTAAAAAATCACTTCTTCGCGTCGCTCGCGCCGCCCTTGGCTTTCGCGTCCTTCTTGCACTGGCTCATGAATTTCTTGCGGTCCTTGCCGTGGATGTTCTTGTCGTCGGCTTCCTTGGAGCAGGCCAGCGATTCCGGCGAGCGCGGCTTCTCGGCCTTCTTGGCCGGAGCGGCCGCCGGCGCGGTCGCCGGAGCCGTGCCCTGTGCGAGTGCGGAGCCGGCAAAGAACAGTGACGCGATCGCGACAGCGGCGAGGCGGGAGGAGATATTCATCATGGAAGCACCTTTGAGGAGGGAAAGAGCGACAAACTCGCGTTGCGATGCTGAACCGTGGATGAATGGGCCCGTAGGGCAGGGCACTATATTTTCGAGGCGCGGGTTGCCCGTAGCCTTGTCGCGGATGGCCGCTTGGCTAGGATATTGACCCTCGAAGACAATCCCTCAAGGGAGATCAAGGATGAGCTTTCAAACCAGATTGTTATGCGCCATTGCGGTGGCGGGCCTGGCCGGGTCCGCGATGCCGGCCCAGGCGCTGACCACGCAGGAATGCAGCGCGAAGTATCAAGCGGCCAAGACGGCCGGAACGCTGAACGGGCAAAAGTGGAACGACTTCCGCAAGGCACAGTGCGGTGCGGATGCCGCGCCTGCTGCCGCTGCACCGGCCGCGCCGGCGCCGACCACGGCGGCGAAAAAGGAGGCCGCACCCGCACCCGCTCCGGCTGCGACCGGCAACGCGGTCTTCCCGAACGCGGTCGATCCGAA
>DATATK010000204.1:0-3209 GCA_036268825.1 Rhizomicrobium sp.
GATTATCAGGCGTGGAAGCCAGAGTGATGCAGAACAACACGGTCGAAACATTGATTGGCGCCATCGTCGTCGCCGTCGCGGCGGGGTTCCTGTTCTTCGCCTACACGACGACAGGCTCGGGCAGCGTGTCGGGCTATGACATCACCGCGCGGTTTTCCAGCGCGGATGGAATCTCAAGCGGCACGGACGTGCGCCTGCACGGCATCAAGATCGGAACGGTTGCCGACATCACGCTCGATCCCAAGACCTACATGGCCATCGCGCATCTCTCGGTCAAAAACGACGTGCAGATTCCCGACGACTCGGCAGTGAAGATCACGTCCTCGGGACTGCTGGGCAGTTCCTATGTGGCGATCCAGCCGGGCGGCAGCGACAAGAACATCAAGCCGGGCGGCGAACTGACGAACACGCAAGGCTCGGTGGATCTCATGGGGCTCATCGGCCGCGCCGTGATGGGCGGTGGGAGCACCAGCAAATGATCCGCGCCGGTGTGATGCTTTCGGCCGCGATGCTGTGCGCGACAGCCACCCTGGCGCAGCCGGCCGATCAGCCGGCGGATGCGACGCCGCCGTCCACGCCGACGGCCGCTTCCGATGCGGCACCCGCGTCAAAGCCGGTGAAACCCGCGGTCACGACACCCAAGCTGCGCACCACGCCCGCAAAAACCACGACCGCATCGACGCGAACGGCAAAGCCGTTATTGCCTCCCGTGTCGAATTATGTGCCGGAGACTCCGCCGGGCGAGCCCAAGGTCACCGACGCGATTGCGAGCAAGGACGGGATCAAGCGGCTTCTGGTGCTGCGCGGCCTCGACAAGATCACGGGACGCCCGACCAACATCTACGCGCCGGTGGGCGTGCCGGTGAAGTTCGCGACGCTCGAGATCACCGCGCGCTATTGCTATTCCACGCCGCCGATCGAGCCGCCGGAAACAACGGCGTTCCTGCAGATCGACGACGACAGGCCCGATCAGCCTCCGCGCCGGGTGTTTTCTGGCTGGATGCTGGCGTCGAGCCCGTCGCTCAACGCGTTGCAGCATCCGCTCTACGATGTCTGGGTGATCAGCTGCATGACCAACCAGCCGGGCCAGCAGGCGCCGGTGGTGGCGTCGACGGCGGCGGTCAAGACCGTGTCGCCGGATGCGGGTTCCAAGGAAGCGATCCCCGATCTGCCGGAAGGTTCCGGCCAGTAGAACCGGGCCGTCGTCTCCAGCGCCTCCTGAAGCAGTTTGAGATAGTCGCGGCGCGCGATTTCGATGGCGCCGAAGCGCGCCAGATGGCTGGTGATGAATTGCGCATCGAGCAGCGCGAACCCGCCGCGCCTCAATCGCGCCACTAGGTGCACCAGCGCCACTTTGCTCGCGTCGCGTTCGCGGCTGAACATGCTTTCGCCGAAAAACACCCCGCCCAGCCGTACGCCGTAGAGTCCGCCGACCAGCTTGCCCTCGCGCCGGCATTCGACGGAGTGCGCGTGTCCCATTTCGTGCAGTTCGCAATAGAGCCTGAGGATCTCGTCATTGATCCAGCTTTCCTTGCGGTCCGGCGCAGGCTCGGCGCAGGCGCGCATGACGTCTTCGAAAGCGGTATCGATCGTCACTTCGAAACGGTCGCTGCGCACCGTGCGCGCCAGGCGGTGGGAGACGTGAAAGCCATCCAGCGGAAGAATGCCGCGCGCCTCCGGCGACACCCAGAACAGGTTGGGGTCGTCGCGGCGCTCGGCCATCGGGAAAACCCCGGCCGCATAGGCGCGCAGAATCGTGTCGGTGGTGATGCGTGGTGCGTGCATGTATAGAGCCCGTCGTCCGGGTCATCTTAGCGCAACGCAGGGAGGGATTGAATTGATGCTTGATAAAGACGTGAAATTCTCGCGCATCGCGACGAACGGCATCCACCTGGGCGTGGCGGAGGCGGGGCCGCCGGACGGCCCGCTTGTCATATTGTTGCATGGCTTTCCGGAGTTCTGGTTCTGCTGGCGGTCCCAGATCGGGCCACTGGCCGCGAAGGGCTTTCATGTCGTGGCGCCGGACCAGCGCGGCTACAATCTGAGCGACAAGCCGCGCGGCGTGGCGGCCTACGATCTCGATCAGCTCGCGAAAGACATTGCCGGGCTCGCCGATCATTTCGGCGCGCGCAAGTTCCTGCTGGCAGGGCACGACTGGGGCGGCAACGTCGGCTGGTGGCTGGCGCAGAACTATCCCGGCCGCGTCGAGAAATTCGTCTCGATCAGCGCGGGCCATCCCGCGGTGTGGCGCGAGCGCATGGAAAGCGATCCGGTGCAGCGCCAGAAGAGCACCAATGTGCGCCTCTTCCGCATTCCGTGGTTTCCGGAATACATCGTGCGCCGCAGGAACTTCGAAGCCGTCGCCGGTGCGATCACCGCGACGGCGCGCCCGGGAACGGTGAGCGATGTGGAACTCGCGCGCTATCGAGAGGCGTGGTCGCAGAAGGGTGCGATCACCGGCGGCCTCAACTGGTACCGCGCGATCCTCAAGCGCCGCTTTCCGAACCGAAAACAGATTCGAATCACTGTGCCGACCCTGGTGATCTGGGGCGACAAGGATGTCTATGGCGATGAAAAGCTCGTCGAAGAGAGCGTGGCACTTTGCAGCAACGGCGAATTGGTCAGGCTCGAGAACGCCACGCATTGGGCGCTGCAGGACGAGCCGGACAGGGTCAATGCCTTGCTTGGGAACTTCTTCGCGGACGCTTAACACACGTTATCTTTGCTGGTTTCGCGAGGCGAATTCGGCTTCAATCCCGCGGCCCCGAAGCGGCGTCACGGCATGATCGACTGGTTAAGGTTCAGCAGGGCGCAGACGGCGATTTATGTGCTCGCCGCCTTCGCGCTGATCGCGCTGGCCGCATGGCGCGCGGAGTCGCTGGCCGCCGAACGCGACCGCATTGTCAAAACCGCCGAGCTGCAGGCCGCAACGATGGCGCTTGGCACTGCGAGTTATGTCGACCGCACGATCGATGTCGCCGAACTTCTGTCCGACGACGTGCGCAAGCACATTGCGAGACTGGGCGGCCTTTCCAGAATTTCGCCGGACGATCTTCATGCTTTCATCGCCGATAAAGTCGGCGAGACGACGATGCACGACTATCTGACCGTCGTGGACATGTCGGGCCGGCCCGTCGTGCTGTCGGATCGCGCGGCGGCGCCGAATGTTCACCTCAACGATCGCGGCTGGTTCAAGGCGTTGCAAGGCG
>DATATK010000205.1:0-20638 GCA_036268825.1 Rhizomicrobium sp.
CCCGAGCCATAGGTCATGCAGCCGGAGGTGTTGCAGATGTCGGTGCGGCGCTGGACGTTGCCGGCCGGGCTGAAGATGGTCGCGATGTGGCCGGTCGCCGAGCAGGAGGCGCCCATCGCGTAGTTGTTGAGCCGGTTCTGCGAGTCGTAGCAGAACTTCTCGGTCGTGCCCTGGATGGTGTCGTCCCGCTCGGTGAGGTTGCCGACGCTGTCCCAGTCATAGGACAGGTTGGCGACGCTGCCGTCGTCCACCCCGTCATTGCTGGCGCGGATATTGTCGACCCGCCCGGTATAGGCATCGAACGCGGCATGGCCGACCAGCGGCTTCGTCGAGGGGCCCGAGGTCGCCTCGGTCAGATGCAGCTCGGCATCGCGCGTGTTCGCGGTCCAGATCGCCGCCCCCGTCGCATTGTCCTTGATATCGGAGAGGTAGCCATAGGCGTTGTAGTCGTACTTCGCGACGAAGCCCGACGGATAGGTGAGCGTCGAGAGCCGCCCCGAGCCGCTCTCATATGTCATCGCATAGGTGTAGGTCGTCGTGCCGTCGATCTTCAGCTGCATCGACGTGGTCTGGCCGAGACTGTTGATCGCATAGGTGCGCTCGTAGTTCGCGGCCGCGCAGGTGCCGGCGTTGCAATCGCGGAACGGCTTGCCCACGCCGTAATTGCCCGCGCCCCCGGCGCCGTCATAGGTCCACAGGCTCGTCAGGTCCGCCTCCGTGCGCCGCACCGGACGGTCCAGAAGGTCGTGCGTGAAGGTGGTGCTCTGCGACTTGGCGTCGGTCTGCGAAGTCAGCTCGGAGAGACCATCGTAGCTGAATGACCAGCTGCCCAGATCCGCGTCCGTCATCGCGGTCTTGTTGCCGCGGATGTCGTAGGTCGCCTTATAATGATCGAATACACAATATCCGCGCTGATCGCATCGTTGCATTGCGGCGCCCATTCAATCGATACAAACTGACGGCTTTATCATTTTGGTAGCGGCATATTGCCTTTTATCCAGATGGTTTTGTCTTTGCAAAGAAAGCTGGAGCGTTCTTAGCGCCGGTGTTTGTTGGCGAAAACATGCTGAGCCCCCCACGTTCCATACATCGCCATTGAATGGGTTGACCATAAGGTAGGCGATTATCGGACTGCCGGAAGTGTTGTTCGGCGATTCAGCCGCGAACGTATAAAAATTCGGATCAATGGATTTGTCCACGTATTCGAGAAGAGCCCCTGCCTCCCTTTTACCGAGCGCTGCATGCGCAAAACTCTGCGCCTGTTCGACAGAGATTTTTAGTTCTCCTTCGGACGCAAGTGCCTCCGCGCAAAAAAATGCAGCGACGAAAAAGAGAAACAATTGAGCGCTGCGCCTGGACGTCTCGAGATTCATATTTGCCCCTTATCCCAAGCAATCCAGAGCTGCTGCCACACCACCAATCGTCCTTGCCGTTTGTGACACGAAGCTTTTCACGGGCGTTCCATCAGGGTTGATGCCATATTCTCTGGCGTTTTGCAGCGCAGCTGCAAATTGGCTTGGATCAGAGATTCCTTGGACAATACCACCTTGTGTAACAGCGAAGGAATCTGCCGAATCCGTGTAGTTGTCGAACTGCGCCATGGCAACAACCAATCACCAACACCATTCCAACCAACACGCCAACCAAAACGCTCAGCATCCATAGCTCTGCACTGATTGATCCGGGATGGGGGAAAAGCTCAGGAAAAATCAATATCCACAATATGGAGCAGATGGTAATCGCGATACCCATCCAGACGCGAATGAACGCCTTGTCGAAAAGAAATGGCAGAACCCGTACTCCGGACCGGACCAAACGAAATATGATGAGCACAACAGCCACGAGCGCAACGGCGAATACCCAACGTTGAATAGTGGAATGAAAAGCTATCCCGGGCGCAAGTTCGATGCATGCCCAGCCAACGCAAAAAGCGCACCGGCCAGCAACAATGCTTTTACGTTCGATGATTGCATAGCGTTACCCTATTCCGACGGACAATACGGCTTAGCGCTGCTTGAAACAGTCGTGATAAGCGACTGATAATCCGAAACATGGTGCTTATGCCACGCACAGCCAAATGACAATTCAAAGTTTTTTGGTGTTTTTCGGATTAGTCGCGGCATCTCGATGGCGTATTCGCGTGATCAACGTGAGATAGGCGGGCAATACGGCAACTACCATTCCTAGCGTAGCAACCGATATGCTTCCCACGAGAGGGACCAAGGGAAGCGGCCCGCCCCTGTTAGATGGCGTCTGAGATTCCGATACCGCGGTCGCTGCGAATAATGCTATGCCGACAAGCATCAACGTAATTCCGCCAATCAGAAATTTCAGTTCATTTTTTTGTATGTATAAACAGGCTTTTTTGCTCCTCTCAATCAGAGATATCGCCAATATCAAGACCAACATGCCTGCCAAAAGATAGCCTGCACCGGGCACCACATCGAAGGTCCAAAAAAAATAAACTGCCGCGGCAAAGGACGTTATTATGGCGGCAGCCACGCGGATTCTAAAAAACTGGCGGTCCATAGCAACAAAACTCCGTGACCCGTTTAAGAGAAGGCTTTTGCTTCTCCATGATCTCAATCGCCGGGGCGATATTGCCGATTAGGCCCGGGCGTTATTGCATCCGCCGTTCATCCAAACCACCGATGGGATATGTCCAGTGCTTACGGCGGGTTCTGTCTCAACAACGAAAACCCAGCAAGCACCGCCAGAATCGATACCGAACTTAGGCAAACATAATTTACCACAGAATCGTGGCGAAACACCGGAGAAACGGCGCCGAAGACCAACACAATCAAGATTGTAAGCTTGAATATGATGAGCTGCAGCTTGTAGGCGGCGAGCCGAAACTTCCGAGTCATTGGCATGGATCTTTCACGGATTTTCCTACGAAATATGTCAGTATTTTTTGGGTAATGATCTGCGCTCCAGGACTTTTTATACCCATCGTCGGAAGGGACAGCATCTTACTCGCGGTGACAAGGCCGCTTTGACCGCCAAACAATTCGGCAAGGTTTCCCATCTCAGAAACAGCTGTGCCTGCTGCATAGACGGCGCCCCCGCCCGCTGCCACGTCGGCGCCTGCCTCCGCCCCGACACCGGTAAACCACGACGCAGCCGTTATTGAGTATCCTGCACCGACACCGACTGTGCCCAAATCCTGAATTCCTTCGCCGAGGTCATTATCAACGAAGCTACCGATTTCGAACATAAGGGAAGAACAGTACCCCGGCTTTTGCTTGTCGCTACTGCTGCCGCCACCAGAACTGCTGCTGCCACCGCCGCCATCCGGGCCAAAGCCTGCTGTGCTCACGTCACAATGCGCAGACGACCACCAATTCCGACGATAGCGTAGACAATGCGCCTAGCTCTGACGAACGTTGCCGAATGCCAACTCAATGACATATGCTCCCGTTCTCTATGTAGCCGTCGCAACGATAGGCGATAGGCTGGCGGCAAGGCCATAGCGTGGGCCGATCCCAACACCATCCCGCGGCCATCATAGCAAGCCCCGTGCAAGCCGCATTGCTTTACAGCAGGCCCAGCGCCTTGAAGCTGGCGACGCCGCCGCGGCCGACCACGACGTGATCGTGGACGGCGATGCGCAAGGCCTTCGCCGCTTCGGTGACCTCTCGGGTCATGTCGATGTCCGCGCGGCTGGGAGTTGGATCACCAGAAGGATGGTTATGAACCAAGATTAAAGCCGAGGCGCCCAGTTCCAACGCGCGCTTGACGATCTCGCGCGGATAGACCGGCGTGTGATCGACCGTGCCTTGGGTCTGCACTTCATCGGCGATGAGGAAATTCTTGCGGTCGAGGAACAGCACGCGGAACGATTCGTATGACGCGCGCGCCATGGCGGCGGTGCAGTAATCGACCAGCGCGGCCCAGGAGGTCAGCGCCGGCCGGCCCAGCAATCTGGTCTTGGACAGGCGCAGCGCCGCGGCCTCGACGATCTTGAGCTGGATGACGACGCTCTCGCCGATCCCGTCCACTTCCATCAGGCGCTCGCGCGGCGCGGCGATGGCTTCGGCGAAGCCGCCGAAGCGAGCGAGCAACGCCTTGGCAAGCGGCTTGACGTCGCGGCGCGGGATCGCGGCGAACAGGACCAGCTCCATCATCTCGTAATCCGGCATCGCATCGGCGCCGCCGTCCAGGAAGCGCGTGCGCAGCCTCTGGCGGTGATCGGTGTAATGCGGCGCGGGCTCGAATTCGCGAGCCATGTCTTGCGCGGAGGCGGGGGCTTTGCCGGGCTTCATCGCCCGAGATGTATCATTCTTCGCCCGCGCCGCCGAGGGACTTCAAGAGGGCCATGACACGGCGCCGCACGCGCGGCTCGCCCACGGCGAGATAGGCGCGGACGAGTTCCTGGCCCTCGGCGGTCGCCACGAAACTGGCGATCTTGCCCGCGTCGGCCTCGCCGGAGACATCGATGGGCTGGCCGGACAGCGCGTCGATCCCTTCGAAGAAGTAATCGAGCGGCACGCCGAACATCTGCGCCACGCGCAGGAGGAACGCGGTCGAGACGCGGTTGGTGCCGCCCTCGTATTTCTGCACCTGCTGATAGGTGACGCCGAGCTGCTCGGCCAGCTTCTGCTGGCTGACGCCGGAGGATTTTCGAAGGACGCAGAGTCTTCGCCCGACATGGGCATCGATCCAGGTGGTGGGTTTTTTTGGCATGGACTAACTACCGGTGGCTATGTGTGGCGAATGGTGGTCGGCGGCGCGCATGAGGCTGGACTCGTAGATACGCTTCCATTCCTTCTGCGGCGCCACGAAATGTTCGAAGAACCACGGCATGCGCCGCGAATCGAACACGTATTCCTTCAGATAGTCGATCGTCGCGCGGACGGCCGGCTTGGCGCCGGTCTCGCGCTCGAAGCAGACGAAAACCGGCGCGTGAAAATGCATGTCGGGCAGGACCGGAATCAGCTTCGGCTCCACGACCGGCAGATAGGTCGGAAGCAATCCGATCACGGTTCCGCGGCGGATCGCCTCGCACAGGACGACGCTCGAATTGGTCGCGATCACCGCATCATGATCGAGCCCGGCCCAGGACGCGAGCGAGCCTTTTTCGGTCAGGCGGAACGTCGAATCTGCGATCCGGTGATGGCGCAGTTCCGCCAGCGCCTTGGGCATCCCGAAATTCGAAACATATTCCGACGACGCGAACAGCATGAAGTGCAGGGTCGCGACGCGCACCGCAACGCGGGATTCCGCCATGGGATGCGTGTAATGGATTTGGACGTCAAACGGCGGCGTCTGATTGTTGGCGAGTTCCTGCCCGGTGAAAAGCCGCAAGGTGATGGCGGGATTGCGTTCGAGCAGCGATTGCAGGAACGGCGGCATCCAGTAGCTGCCCAAGCCATCGCCCATGATGATCTTGCATTCGCCATCGATGCGCTCGACGGACTCGCGCACGCTGCCGACCGCGCGCGCCAGCATCAACTCCGCGCCTTTTGCGTGGTTGAGCAGACGAACACCCTCGCCGGTGAGTTCTGCGCCGCGCGCACTGCGATCGAACAATCTGGCGCCGAGCGCTTGTTCGAGACGCGCGATGCGCCTGCTCACGGCGGATTGAGTCAGGCGAAGTTCGGATGCGGCGCGCGTGTAACTGCCTTCACGCGCCACGGCGGTAAAGACTCGGAAATCGTCCCAGTCCAGGGAACGAGGACTCAGGGGCCCCTCCATTTGCGCATGCCCCAATGAAAACTTCGCTATTTTTCCTTGGTCCGCCACGGGATCAACCTAACGCGCTGGTTCAACGATTACAAAAAGAGCCGGCAGGCAACCGAATCACGGCGGAGCGTAAAAAGGATGCTGGATACACACGCAAATGCCCAGATTGGCGGCACCGGTCCGAAAGATTCGCCTGTGAATCCTCCGGCAGAAAATGCGGGGCGGATTTTTGTCCGCCAGCTCAGGGCGGACGAGATCGACCGCATTTTGGAACTGACGTCGCGGCACCCCGAACTCTCTCTCGCACGCGAGACTGTGATCAGGCGCGTGCAATCACACAACCCCGATTCGTTTTGGGGTGTTTTTTGCAGGCGCGACGGGGATTCCGACGCATTTGCGCTCGAAGGCTATTATGCGTTTTTACTGCTTAATCGCGAGGGTGATGCAGCGCTGCGGACGCGCACGCTCGCACGCAAAGACCCGCAGTCCGAATATCTCGCCAAGCCCGGCGAGCGCCCGTTCAGCGTGTATATCTGGGTTATGGTCGTGAAAGGCCTACGCGCGGTTGCCACGCCGGTCGTGATCAGGGAACTCGGCAAGACCTGCGCTGGTGTGCCGCTGCTGGCCTCCGCCGCGACCCAGGCAGGACTCAATCTGATGCGCCGGCAGGGCTTTCGCCCCCTGACGCCGCTGGACGACACGATCGGCGGGCTTTGCGTCTTCGCGAAGTTCGACGAAATGAAAGTCGAGCCCGAACGCGTGCACCGGATGAAGTCACGCTTCCGGGTGACGGTGGCGCGGACGTCGGAAGACATCGAGCGCGCCTTCGCAATCCGCGCCGCCGTGTTCATGATGGAACAGAACTGCCCTTACGACGAGGAGTTCGACGGCAACGACCGCACCGCGACCCACATCGTCGGCTACGTGGACGACGAGCCGGCGGCGACATTGCGCATCCGCTACTTCGCGGACTTCGTGAAGATCGAGCGCCTCGCCGTTCTCCCGCGCTTCCGCCGCACCCTGATCGCGAAGGAGGTCGTCAACACCGGGATCGATTTCTGCCGGCGCAAGGGCTATCGGCGGATGTACGGCCACATCCAGAAGCGGTTGCTGCATTTCTGGACGCGCTTCGGCTTCCGGCCGTTCGAAACCAACCATCCGCTCGTGTTCTCGGACCATGAATATATCGTGGTCGCGGGCGACCTGGCGCCGCACGACGACCCCATCACCATTCACAGCCTGCCGCACGTCCTGATCCGCCCCGAAGGCAAATGGGACGAGCCCGGCATCCTGGAAAAATCGGCGCTACGTCCCGCCACCAACCCGCATTGAGGAACGATCATGGCCGCGAACAAAATCGACCGGTTTGCACTGCTGCTCAGCGCGGATGTGAAGCTCGTCGAAGCCAATGAGGTGCTGCGGCGCGCGGGGATCAACAAGGGCAGCGACGAAATCGCGGCCCTTCGCGGTTCCGTCGCGCGCGCGATGCAGGCGCTGCAGGGCGACGTCTACGCCAAGCTGGCCCGCGCCTCGCGTTAGCCGCCATCCGGCAGCGACGCGTTGGCGAGCGAGGTGTCGAGCAGCTTGCGCCAGCTCTTCTGCGGCACCACGAAGCGATCCGCGAACCACGGCATGGTGGCGCGGGCGAAGACGAACTTCTTCAGATAGTCGATCGTCGCGCGCACCGCGGGCCTGCTGCCGGCCTCGCGCTCGAAACACAGATAGATCGGCGCCTGGAAATGCACTTCGGGCAGGAAATGCACGAGATCGGGATAGATTGCCGACGTATAGGTCGCGGCCAGGGTCACGACGCTGCCCTTCAGCAGCGCCTCTCCCAGGACGACGTTGGAATTGGTGGTGAACGCGACGTTCTTGGTCAGGCTCGCCCAGGACATCAGCGAGCCGCGCGCGGCAAGGCCGCTGGTGGAATCCGCGATGCGGTGATGGCGCAGGTCTTCCATCGATTTGGGCGTGCCGAAGCGCCGGACATATTCGGGGGCCGCATACAGCATGAAGTGCAGCATGCCGACCGGGATGGCCACGCGATCCGCCGCCAAAGGCTGCAGGTAGTGAATCTGAATATCGAACGGCGGAGTCTGGTCCTTGCCCATTTCCTGGCTGGTGAACAGACGCAGGTCGACGGCGGGATTGTGCTGATAGAATGCGCCCAGGAACGCCGGCAGCCAGTAGCAGCCCAGCCCATCGCCCATGATCAGATTGCAATCGCCCGAGGCTTGGCGCGAGGAATCCTGCATCACGGCCGCGGCGCGCGAGAGGGAATTCTCCGCCGTCGTCGCGTGGTCGAAAACCCGCTTGCCCTCGGTTGTCAGTTGCGGACGACCCTTGCTGCGGTCGAAAAGCCGGGCGCCCAATGCAGCTTCCAGCCGGCTGATCCGGCGGCTGATCGTGGGTTCGCTCACGCCGAGCTCGTGGGCGGCACGGGTGAAGCTGCCCGTTCGCACCACCGCCGCGAACAGGCGGAAGTCGTCCCAGTCCGGTGGCGGAGCGGTCACGATGGCCGTTGGTCTCGCCGGTGATTTCGGCTTGGCACCCAAATTCTTGAACGCCCCAATACAGGATTGTGCACTGTGCTTTGGCGCGCGACGCCGCCAAAGTCCTTCCCCGACTCAACTCAAGACTTTCAATCATTCAGGGTCAAGCAGATGCGTCCGTATCGATATTTGCATTTGTTACATTTTCGCGCATGACGCAGGCAAGCGTTTCGTCCGGTTCTCCCGGTCTTCATCCCCAACTCGAATCCCTGCTCGCCTACTGGTTCGTCAAATGCAGCGGGCGGAAAATGCCCAGCCGGACCGACGTTCCGTTGCGCGAATGGGAGCGCTGGCATCGCAATCTCGCGCTGTTCGACGTCATCCAATATGGCGCGCTCAGAATCTACGAGTGCCGCCTCAGCGCCGCCGATCTGTTGCCGCGGCTGGGCTGCGAGGCGACAGGCCTCTCCATCGACGAACTGGCGCCGGACGTGCGGGCGGAACTGCGCGCAAACTTCGAGCGTGCGTGGGAGAAGAAGGCGCCGGTGATGGCGCAGGCCCGTGTCCTGTCGGGCGCCGCGATCGTGCGCTATTCGGATCTGATCCTGCCGCTGTCCGACAACGGCGCCAGCGTCGACGGCTTCCTGCTCGGAAGCTACGCGCTCGGTTAGAAACTATAAGGCGGCTTGTCCCAGCCCTTGGGCGAAGCGGTGAAGATCTCGACGCCGTTTTCCGTCACCCCGACGCTGTGCTCGAACTGCGCGGAGAGCGAGCGGTCGCGCGTCACCGCGGTCCAGCCGTCGTTCAGGATCTTCACGCCGTAAGTGCCCAGGTTGATCATCGGCTCGACGGTGAAGAACATGCCGGGGCGCAGGCCCAACCCGTAACCGGGCTTGCCGTAATGCACGACGTTGGGCAGCGAGTGGAACACCTTGCCCACGCCATGGCCGCAGAAATCGCGCACCACGGCGCAGCGCTCGTCGCCTTCTGCATAAGACTGGATCGCATGGCCGATATCGCCGGTGGTCGCGCCGGGCTTCACGACGGCGATGCCGCGCATCATGGATTCGTAGGTGATCTCGACGAGGCGCGCGGCTTTGCGCTTGACGTCGCCCACCAGGTACATGCGGCTGGTGTCGCCGTGCCAGCCGTCGACGATCACCGTCACGTCGATATTGACGATGTCGCCGTCGCGCAAAGGCTTGTCGCTCGGGATGCCGTGGCAGACGACGTGGTTGATCGAGGTGCACAGCGTGTGGCGATAGCCGCGATAGCCGAGGCAGGCCGGCAGCGCGCCGTTCGCCGTGGTGTAATCGTAGGCGATCTTGTCGAGATGTTCGGTGGTGACGCCGGGCTTCACCTCCGGGACCATCAGGTCGAGCACTTCGGCGGCCAGGCGGCCGGCCTTGCGCATGCCCGCGAAGCCTTCCGGCCCGTGGAGGGGCACGGTGAGGTTGGCGCGGCGCGCGGCGTCGATCGTGTCGTTCAAGGAGGACTCGGGCAAGGCTGCTTCGGACGTGGATGACATGGTGTCGATATAATCTCTATTCTGGCTTGCGCAATTCTTACACCCGGAACAGCCAAAACCGCCAGAGAACCGCCAGATATGCCCGCATCCATCACCGCCGCCGTCCTGGTCATCGGCGACGAAATCCTGTCCGGCCGGACCCAGGACACCAATACCGCCCATATCGCCCGGGTTCTGGGGGCGCTGGGCATCGACCTTAGCGAGGCCCGGGTGGTGCCCGACATCCAGGACGAGATCGTGGCGGCGCTCAACGCGTTGCGCGCCCGTTACACCTATGTCTTCACCACCGGCGGCATCGGCCCGACCCATGACGACATCACCGCCGACGCCATCGCGGCCGCCTTCGGCGTCGGCATCCACCACCATCCCGAGGCGATGGCGCTGCTCGCCGCCCGCTACAAACCGGGCGAATTCAACGAAATGCGCCAGCGCATGGCCCGCATCCCGGACGGCGCCACGCTGGTCAAGAACAGCGTCTCCACCGCGCCCGGCTTCCATATCGGCAATGTCTATGTGATGGCCGGCGTGCCGATGATCATGCGGGCAATGCTGGAGGAGATCGCGCCGACCCTGACCAGGGGGGCCGTGGTCCATAGCGCGACGGTCGAGGGCCGGATCCCGGAAGGACGCATCGCCGCCGCCCTCGCCGCCATCCAGAAGGGTCATCCTGATACAGCCATCGGCAGCTACCCGTTCTACCGGGAGGACGGCGCAGGAGCGCAATTCGTGATCCGGGGACGTGATGCCGCAGCCGTCGAGGCGGCGGCGCTGGCCGTGGAAATCGCCATAAAAAATGAGGGAATCTCCGCGATTCGCGTCTGAAGCCGCTGTCACAAATCGTATAAATACTTGTATCGGCTGCAAAAAAATGGGGTGACAGGTCCCGGCCCGGCATGTACCTTGCGTCTCGGGTACGGGGTAGCGTCCAGTTTAGAGGCGCGGGGGAGAAGTCCGGTCCTATCGAAAACGTCGGTCGAACCGCAAGGTCCGGCCTTATCGGGATGCACTTCTCTCTGGTCAGTCAAGGAGCAGCACACCAATGACGACAAAGAACCGGATTTTGGGGGCCATTGCAGGCGGCGTTCTGGTAGCCGTGGCTGGCGTGGCGATGGCGGCGACCTTCTCGCATAGCGCGCGCGCCGACTTCTACGCTCCCGGAAAACACCGTTTCTACGTCTGGTGCGCCGGCGGCTCCGACTACATGGCCACCGCGCCCGGCGCCAACGCCGAAGACGCCCAGATAAAACTCTACGACGCCACCAAGGCTCACGGCCGCTCCGCCTGCTGGCCCGTCTGGCAAGGACGCGTTTCGAGCTGAGGCGCTCTACTTCTCCAACCCCATCTGTTTCGCTTCCGCATCCAGCGCGGCTTCGGCTTGCGGGTTTTGCTTCAGCGCAATCTTCCCGTCGTGCAGCGCCGCTTGCGCTTTAGCGCCGTCGCGCAGCACCGCATACGCCCGCACCAGACGCAGCCAGCCATCGGGATCGTTGGGCTGGGCGCGCAATCGCGCCGCCAGTCCCGCCACCATCGTGCTCACATCGGGGCGCGTGCCCATGCTGAGCATCGCGATGCGATCGAGCAGCGGCCCGCGCCATGGCGCGTTGGGCGGCGCGTCGGCGAGCATGCTCTGCCAATAGGCGATGGCGCGCGCGTTGTCGTGACGCTGCACCGATGCAAGCCCGAGATAATAGCGCGCCGCCAGATCGTGCGGATCGGCCTGCAGCGCGGCGTTGAGCGCGGCTTCGGCATCGGGGGTCACGATGCCTTGCGAGGCGAGCGTCAGCGATTCACCGATGGCGGATAGGAGGCCCGGCTGCGCCTGCGGCGGGGCAAGCGGCAGCGCGCGGCGGAAGGCGAGCGCCGCGTCCTGCCCGTCGCGCACGGTGAGATAGCCGCGGCCGAGCATCGTCCACGCCGTGGCGTCATGCGGATGGGCGCGCGCATTGGCGACGAGCTCAGCGACGATGCTCTTCCAGTCGCCCTGCCGGTAGCCCGCGAGAGTCCGCAGCGCGATCTGCGGCGAGCCCAGCATCAGATAGGTGCCGCAGCCGATGCCCAGTACCGCCGAGCCGATCGCGGCCACCAGGATCCAGCCCGTCGCGCCGCGCGGCGCGCGCAACACCGGCCAGGCGGCGAACGAAACCGCCACCAGCGCGAGGCTCGCGAAAATCGCAAAAAGCAGAACCGTCATGGGCGAAGCCCCTAGCATGTGGCGGCCGTGAATGCGACGCTGGCCGCCATGATCCCCTTCTCCGGAAATCCGCTCGACCGCGCGAGCGAGAAACGCTCCGACGCGGACTGGCTCGCCGCACAGCGCCGCGATCCCGATTCGCTCATCCTGCCGATGTGGCGGCTGCAGCCCTTCCTGCTTGGCCCCGAACGCGGGCCCGGCAAACTGGAGGCGGGCTTCTTGCGCCCAGGCCTGTGCGAACAGCTCGCCGCGCCGGACGCGCCTTGCGTGCTGCTCGGCCTCGAAAACGGCCACGCCCTGTTCGCGCTCGACATCAGCGCGGCGCGCGACCCCGCCAACGAAGGCCCGCTCGCCGGCCTAGGCCATTTCCGCGAGATGCGCGCTGCGGCGATGAGCGGCGGCCTACCGGAGAAGGACATCGCGATCCTCGGCCAGGCCAAGGCGATGATCGACTGGCACAACCGCCATGGCTTCTGCCCCAAATGCGGCCAGCCGACCGCGCTCGCCGATGCGGGCTATCGCCGCCGCTGCGACGCGTGCGGCGCGGACCATTTCCCGCGCACCGATCCCGTCGTGATCATGCTGGCGACGCATGGCGATGCCTGCCTCGTCGGCCGCGGCAAGCAATTCCCCCAAGGCATGTTCTCCGCGCTCGCCGGTTTCGTCGAGCCCGGCGAGACCATCGAGGAAGCGGTGCGCCGCGAACTCCACGAAGAGGCGGGCGTGCGCGCCGGCGCCGTCACCTATTTCGCGACGCAGCCCTGGCCGTTCCCATCGTCCCTGATGATCGGCTGCTTCGCGGAAGCGGAAAGCCGTGACATCGTCGTCGACATGAACGAACTCGCCGAAGCCTTCTGGCTGGAGCGCACGAAATTGCGCGCCCTGCTCGCCGGCGAGCGCATCGACGGATTGTGGATTCCGCCCTCCATCGCCATCGCGCATCATTTGCTGAAGGAATTCGCGGCGCGTTGAGACGGAAAATATCTCGCCTAGCTTCCGCCCTTCTTCACCGCAAACGCCGTATCCGGTTTGCCCGCCTCGTGGATCACGATGTGGGCGGTGGTTGCAGTGTCGCGGGTGAGGATGGCGGTGGCGCCGGCCCAGGTGATCGCGACCGTCTTGCCGTCCTTGGAAACGATGCCTGCCGCATTGGACACATAGTCCCCGTCCCAGAAGATGCCCGTGAGCGTGTCGCCGGCGAAGACGATCTGCGCGCCGTTGCCGTCTTCCCAATTGCCGATCCAGGTGCCGTTCCAGCCCGGCGCGGCGGCCAGTGCGGCGCTTGCGGCGCAGACGAAAACCAGCGCAACAAAAATCCGGTCGAGCATCACGGCATCTCCTTGCGGAACGGATGCGCCGGGTACACGCCCAATATCGAAAGCTTGCTGGTGAAGAATTGCAGCTCCTCCAGCGCGAGGCGCACCGCGCGGTCTTCGGGGTGGCCTTCGATGTCGGCGTAGAATTGCGTCGCGTTGAACGAGCCGCCGAGCTGATAGCTTTCCAGCTTCATCATGTTGACGCCGTTGGTCGCGAAGCCGCCCAGCGCCTTGTAGAGCGCCGCGGGCACGTTGCGGACGCGGAAGATGAAGCTGGTGATCACCGGCGTGCCGTCATGCGGCGCGTCGTCGGGCTCGGGCGCCATGATGAGGAAGCGCGTCATGTTGTGCGGCTCGTCCTCGACATCGGCCTGCAGCACGTCCAGTGCGTAGATCTCGCCGGCGAGGCCGGATGCGATCGCGGCGACGCTGGGATCCTTCAACTCGGCGACGTGACGCGCGGAGCCCGCGGTGTCGTGCCAGTTCTGCGCGACGAAGCCGCGCTCGCGGATGATGCGGCGGCACTGGCCGAGCGCCGGGCTCTGGCTCAGCACCGTCTTCACGCCGTCCAGGCTCGCGCCCTTCACGCCCAGCAATTGCAGGGAGATGCGGAGAAAATGCTCGCCGACGATATAGAGCCCGGCTTCCGGCAGAAGATGATGGATGTCCGCGATGCGGCCGTGCAGCGAATTCTCGACCGGGATGATGCAGAGGTCGGTCTGCTTGTCGCGCACGGTGGCGACGGCATCGTCGAAGGTCGGGCGCGGGATCGCCTCGGCATGCGGCAAGGCCTGGCGCGCGGCGATGTTGCCAAATGCGCCGGGCTCGCCCTGGAACGCGACGCGCCTGGCGCGGGAGATGAGGGTGGTGTGCGTCATGTGTTGGCCAACAGCTTTCGCGCTTTCTTCAGATCGGCGGGAGTATCGACGCTGAGGGGCACCGCGTCCACGCGCGCGACCGCGATGGTCATGCCGGCTTCGAGCGCGCGCAATTGTTCGAGTTTCTCGCGCTTCTCCAGCGGCGAGGCGGGCAGCGCGACGAAGCGCTCCAGCGCGGCGCGGCGATAGGCGTAGATCCCGACATGATGGAACACCGCGCCCTCGCCCGTCGGCACGCGGGCGCGGCTGAAATAGAGCGCGCGGCCGCGCCGCCCGCCCGGGTCCCACGCAATCACGGGCTTGACCACGCTCGGATTGTCGAAATCGGCCGCGTCGTCGATCTCCGCGGCGAGCGTCGCGATATCGGCGCCGGTGGCCAGCAGCGTGTCGACCGTGGCGCGAACATCGGCGGGATCGAGCGCGGGCAGATCGCCTTGCAGATTGACCACCACGTCATGCGCGCCTTCTGGGTCCACTTCGGTCAGCGCCTGGAAGATGCGGTCGGAGCCGGACGGCAGGTCCGGATCGGTCATCACGGCGATGCCGCCCGCCTTCTCGATGGTCCAGGCGAGCTCGGCTTCCGCCACGGCCACGACCACGGGCCCGACGCCCGCGGCCAGCGCCTGGCGCCACACCCGCACGATCATGGGGACGCCCGCGATATCCGCCAGCGGCTTGCCCGGCAGTCGTGTGGACGCCATCCGTGCGGGAATGACGACGATCGGATTCATGCACGCTCCAAACTTATGCGACGCTTCGCCGCAATGACGCTCCAAGGCTGCCGGGTAATGTCGCCCCGATCCGGGCCATCGCCCACATTGCCGTCTTCGACACCACCCTGCCAGCGGAGCCTGACCTTATGGATTCCTTCGAATGGAACAAGATCGCGGGCGCCGTACTCGGCACGTTGATGATCGTGGTGATTCTCAAGATCGCCGCGGGCGCGATCTTCGATGTCCCGCCGCCGGCCAAGCCGGGTTACATCGTGGCGGGCGTCGAGGAGACCGCGACGGGCGGCGGTGAAGCCGCCCCGGTCGAGGAAGCGCTGCCGGACTGGGGCACGGTGCTGCCCAAGGCCGACCTCGCCGCCGGCAAGACGGTCTCGGGCCGTTGCGAGCAATGCCACGACCTGTCCAAGGGCGGTCCGGACAAGATCGGCCCGAATCTGTGGGGCATCGTCGGCCGCCCCCGCGCCAGCCGCGCCAGCTTCTCCTATTCGAGCGCGATGGCATCGAGCCACGCGATCTGGGACTTCGACAGGCTGTTCCGCTATTTGAAGTCGCCGCAGGCCGTGGTGCCCGGCACCAAGATGAGCTTCGCGGGACTTCGCAGCGCGGACGATCGCATCAACCTGATCGCCTATCTGCGCACGCAATCCGATTCGCCGATGCCGATCCCCGCGCCCAAGCCCGCCGCTCCGGCTGCTCCCGCCGCGCCCGCGAAAGGCACCGCGCCGCAAGCCACGCCCGCGACGACGACGCCATCGACCACCAAGGGCGCGGCCACCGGCAGCGGCACCACGACGCCGACCGGCCAACCCGCGACACCGCCTGCGTCGCCCACCACGGGCGTCAGCAACACGCCGAAGAAGAAGTAAGAGGATTCACGCGGAGCCGCGGCTCTGCGTGAACATCCTTTCTTCCCTTGCACCGCCACGAAAGCGGCGAGCTTTAAGAAATGACAACGCTGCTTCTTGCCGTGCCGGTGAACTGGGCGCCGCTTTGGACGACGCCGCTTTCCGAGATCGCGCCCGATCTCAAACTCGCCGTCGATACGCGCGATGCGTACAAGCCCGAAGACATCGACTATGTGCTGAGCTTCCGGCCCGCGCCGGGATTCCTCGCGACCTTGCCGAACCTCAAGGCGGTGTTCTCGCTGGGCGCCGGCGTCGACGGGTTCCTCGCCGACAAGGACTATCCCAAGAATGTGCCGCTGGTGCGGTTCGTGGATCACACGCTGTCGCGCGAGATGGCGCAGTTCGTGGTGATGCATGTGCTGATCCATCACCGCCAGCAACGTTTCTTCGACCAGGCGCAGAAGGACGCGAAATGGCGCCAGGCCATCCCGCCGCGCCGCACCGAAGACACGCGCATCGGCATTTTGGGCCTGGGCGAGATCGGCCAGATTGCTGGCGAGCATCTGCGCGATCTGGATTTCCCGGTCTCCGGCTGGAGCCGTTCGCGCAAGACCGTCGATGGCATCAGGAGCTATGCGGGCGCGAGCGAACTCGACGCGTTCCTTGCCAGCAGCGACATCCTCGTCTGCCTTCTGCCGCTAACGCCGGACACGCGCGGCATCCTCGACAAGGCCACGTTCGCCAAACTTCCCTTCGGCGCGTTCGTCATCAACGTGGCGCGCGGCGGCCATCTGATCGAGCCCGACCTGATCGCGGCGCTGGACAATGGGCATCTGTCCGGCGCGGTGCTGGACGTGTTCCAGACCGAGCCGCTGCCCGAAGACAGCCCGTTGTGGCAGCATCCCAAGGTCACCGCGACGCCGCACGTCGCCGCGATCTCCGATCCCCGCGTCGCGGCCAAATACGTCCACGACCGCATCGTGAAGCAGCAGGCGGGCGAGGCGTTGGATAATCTGGTGGATTTGGAAAAGGGATACTGATTTTCCTCCGCCGCTTTGCGGGGGAGGTGGCGCGCGCGACGGCAGTCGCGCGTGACGGAGGGGGAGATGGAGGAAGTGAAGAACTAGCGCTAGTCGTCTTGGTTCCTCACACCCCCTCCACCGCTGCGCGGTCCCCCTCCCCCGCACCAGCGGGGGAGGAAAACAACTAAGCGTATCTCTTCCTCAACATCGCATACAGCGCCCGCCCGGTGTTCGCTTCGGCGCCTTTGCGGCGGCCGGGCTTGGGGCGGTCGATCCAGGCGGGGATGTCCAGATGCATCCAGGATTTGGTCTTCGTCACAAAGCGATTGAGGAACAGCGCGGCGGTGATCGCGCCGGCCAATCCGTAGTCCGGCGAGTTGTTGAGATCGGCGATGGGGCTTGTGATCGCGGACTCGTAGCCGCGCCATAGCGGCAGACGCCAGACATGATCGCCGACTTCGCTGCCCGCCGCGGCGATATCGGCGGCGAGGCTTTCGTCGTCGGTGAAGAATGGCGGCAGTTCCATGCCGGTCGCGGCGCGCGCGGCGCCGGTGAGGGTGGCGAGGTCGATCAGCAGTTCCGGTGCTTCGTCGTCGGCATCGGCGAGCGCGTCGGCGAGGACGAGGCGGCCTTCGGCGTCGGTGTTGCCGATCTCCACGGTGAGGCCCTTGCGGCTCGGGAAGACGTCGCCGGGGCGATAGGCATTGCCGGACACGGAATTCTCCACCGCCGGGATCAGCACGCGCAGGCGCATGTCGAGCTTGGCATCCATGATCATGTGCGCGAGGCCCAGCACCACTGCGGCCCCGCCCATGTCCTTCTTCATGGTGAGCATGCCGGAGGAATTCTTGAGATCGAGACCGCCGGTGTCGAAGCACACGCCCTTGCCGACCAAGGTGACTTTCGGCGCGGCGGCGCGGCCCCAGGTGAAATCGATCAGGCGCGGCGCGCGCGTCGAGGCACGGCCCACGGCATGGATCAGCGGATAGTTCTTCTTCAGCAGATCCTCGCCAATCACGAAGCTGATCTTCGCGCCGTGGCGCCCCGCGAGATCGCGCGCGGCGCCGGCGAGTTCTTCTGGCCCCATGTCGTTGGATGGCGTGTTGATCAGGTCGCGGGCGAGGAACACGCCTTCGGCGATGCGCGTGACGTCGTCGCCATCCGCGCCCTCCGGCAAAACCAGTTTGGGAAACTTCTTCGCGCTCTTCTTGTAGCGCGCGAAGCGATAGGTGCCGAGCACCCAGCCCAGCGCGGCGCGTGCGCCGCCGTGGCTGTCCGGCACGTCGCCCAGCGCATAGGTGCCCTGCGGCAAGGCTTCGGAGAATTGCGCGAGCGCGAGCCGGTCGTCGCCTTTGCCCAGGCCCAACGCCGCCGCGGCGAGGCCGCCGCTCGCATTGGGGATCAGCGCCAATTCGCCGTCCTTGGCGGCAAAGCCCGCGCTTTCGAGCCACTGGGCTTCGCGCTTGGGACGCCCTGCGCGCCATTTCTTGAGGTCCGCCGCCTTGACGGCGTGAAGCTTCACGGCGCCCTTTGCGCTCCTGACAAGGCTCTCATGCATGGCGGGACCTTTGAACTGTCGCTCGCGGGACTTTAGGAATCGCGGGGCCCAATCGCAACCGGAGACAGCATGGCGCGCTACACATTGATTCTCGGCACCAAGGACTGGTCGAGCTGGAGCCTTCGGCCCTATGTCGCGATCCGCGCGGTGGGCGCACCCTTCGAGGAGATCGTGGTGCCGCTGCGCAAGGGCGATTCACGTGACCGGATCGTCCAGCATTCGCCCGCGGCCAAGGTGCCGGTGCTCAATATCGAGGATGGCGGCGAGACGATCACGGTGTGGGACAGCCTCGCCATCTGCGAAACCCTCGCCGAGCGCCATCCGGACGCGAAGCTCTGGCCGGACGATGCCAATGCCCGCGCCGTGGCCCGCGCCTATGCGGCGGAGATGCATTCCAGCTTCGCGGCGCTCAGGAGCACATTGTCGATGGATTTCGCCCGCCGCCTGCCGACGCCCGACCTCGACGACGCGACGAAGGCCGACATCGCCCGCATCCTGGAAGCCTGGACGCATGCGCTGAAGAAATATGGCGAGCAGGGCGGTTTCCTGTTCGGGCGCGTCTCCATCGCGGACGCGATGTATGCGCCGGTCGTGTCGCGCTTCACCACCTATGGCATCGCGGTTCCGGGCGTCGTGAAAGCCTATATGGACCGGATGATGGCGCTGCCCGCGATGCAGGATTGGGGCAAGGCCTCACAGGCGGAAGTGGACGCGGGTCTCGCTTAGCGCGTCACGCCGGCATCTTTGTAGAAGCGCGCCGCGCCCGGATGGAGCGGCGCGGGCAGGCCCACCAGCGCGGTGTCGAGCCTGATCAGCCGCGCGCGGGGGTGGCTCGCGTCCAGCGCGTCGCGATTGGCGGGATGGAATAGCGCCTTGGTCACGCCATAGACGACGTCGTCCGGCACGGCATCGTTGACGATCAGCACCGCGCGCACCGCTACCGTGTCGGTCGCTTGCGTGCCGGGATAAAGATTGGCGGGCAGGGTTTCGGCCGTCATGCCCGGGTTCGCGGCGATGAGGCGTTTGCGCCCAGCCCCGCCGATCGAGATCAGCACCGCCTTGTGGCTGGCGATCAGGCTTTGCACCAGCGGCACCGGCGCGCCGCCGGTGAAGAAGAACGCGTCGAGTTTGCCGGCGGCCAGCGCGTTCGCCGCGTCGTCGGCCGGATCGTGCACCGCCTTCACCTGTTTCTCGGTCAGATGCCAGGCGGCGAGGACGGCGCGCGCCGTCACGATCGTTCCGGAATTGACCTCACCGATGGAGACGCGTTTGCCGCGCAACTGGGCGATGGAGCCGATATGCGACGCCGTCGCCGCCACCACATGCACTTCCTCGGGAAACAGCATGGCGATGACGCGGATATGGCTCTGCTTGTTGCGGAACATACCCTTGCCCGCCACCGCATCCGCGACGGCGTCGGACTGGGCGAGCGCGGCGTCGGCATAGTGGCCGTTGACGTCGATCACATTGGCGATGGTGCCGGGGCTGGTGCGGGCGGAGGCGATGAGACCTGCGGGGCCGCAGACGCCGGGTGCGTCGCAGCGAAACACGCCGGGCGGATGGCTGACGATGCCCGCGATGGCCTCGCCGATGGGAAAATAGGTTCCCCCCGTGGGCCCTGTATCGATGACGAAGGCGGAGCGTTCTGGCGCGGTTTCGGCAGGGCCGAAGGCGGACACGCCGAGAAGGGCGAACCCCGCCAGGGCCACGGCAACCGACAACGCTACGGTTCGACGCTTCATGCGCCACGATAGAACAACTTCATTGCGACAAGATTGGGACGGATTGCCGTAAAATGCGGTTCCATCGGCTCTTACGAACGTGCTTAAGGGTTTGTTGACCCGGGCGGGGCCATGCTCCGGCCATGCACAAAGCCCGCATGATCGTTCGGAGAACGTCCATGAAACATCTTCTCGTTGGCACCGCCGCTTTGGCGCTTTGCGCCCTCTGGGTTCCCTCCGCCACGGCTGACGACGCGACCTCGCAAAGCACGTTCAAGCCGCTGCCCAGCGACGTGGCCACCGAAGTCGCCAAGGCGCAGGTGCTGCGCAAGCAGGGCAAATTGCAGGAAGCGGCCCGGGCCCTCGCGCAATTGATGCTCGTCGCGCCCGACGATGCCCGCGTCGTCGGCGAATACGGCAAGGTGATGGCGCAGGAACAGCGCGGCGACGACGCGCTCGCCTTCCTGACCCGCGCCGTGGAACTCCAGCCCGACGACTGGACGCTCTATTCGGCGCTGGGCGTGGCCTATGACGAGAACAACAATCCCAAAGCCGCCGCTGGCGCCTATCAGCACGCTCTCGCGCTGAAGCCGGGCGACGCCACGGTGCTGAACAATTACGCGATGTCCAAGATGCTCTCCGGCGACATGACCGGCGCCGAGATGACCTTC
>DATATK010000206.1:0-29455 GCA_036268825.1 Rhizomicrobium sp.
GGCGGTCTCGGCCTGCTTGAACTCGTCGTCGATCACGGCGACGAAACTGGCGCCGAGCGATTCCACCTGTTCCTTGGTGGCGGGGCGCACGTCGGTGGCGGTGACGATGGCGCCCATGCGGCGCGCGGTGGCGATGGCCTGCAAGCCCGCCACGCCCACGCCCATCACGAAGACGCGCGCCGGTGCGATGGTGCCCGCCGCCGTCATCATCATCGGGAAAGCGCGGCCGAACGCGGCGGCGGCATCGATCACCGCCTTGTAGCCGGCGAGGTTCGCTTGCGAAGACAGCACGTCCATCGATTGGGCGCGGCTGATGCGCGGGATGAATTCCATCGCGAAGGCATCGACGCCGGCAGCGGCGAGCTTGGCGGGCATGTCCTTCTCGGTATAGGGCGCGAGCAGGGCGGCCAGCACGGCGCCTTTCTTCATCGCGGCGATCTCGGCGTCATCCGGTCCGCGCACCTTGAGGACGATATCGGCGTCCTTGAGAGCACTCGCGGCATCGGGCGCGATGCCCGCGCCGGCGGCGATGTAATCGGCATCGGCGATCCGCGCGCCCGATCCGGCGCCGGTCTCCACCGCCACGTCGAGGCCCAGACCCTTCAGCTTCTTCACCGTGTCCGGCGTGGCGGCGACGCGCGCCTCGCCGGCGCGGCGCTCCTTCAGGATCGCGAGCTTCATCGCCTAGTCGTGCGTGCGGAAGATGGCAAGGAAGATGAGCAGCGCCACGTTGGAGATGATCATCCACTTCATGAAGGACAGGAAGCCATGCCAGGTCTTCAAATGGTCCTTGAGATCCATCGTGCCGCCGCCCTGGGCGAGCAGTTCTTTGTCTGTTTCGGATTCCATGCTCATCCCCAATAGGTCGCGAAGCGGCGGAAACTATAGCAAAGCCGCCTCGCCGGGCAACCTCAGCTGGGCCGCCGCGTGGAGACCGAGTGGTTCCAGTCGGCCAGAAGGGCGCGGAGGGCGGCGACCAGCGCCAGAGGCTGGTCCAGCATCACATGGTGCTGCGATTCGGGGATGGTGACGACCGGGGCGGCGCGGCCCAGGAGGTTGAACATGTACTCCCCGATCTCCGGCGGCATCAGGATGGAGTTCTCGCCGCGGAAGATGGCGATGCGGCATTTGGTGGCCTTCAGCCGGGCGGCGGTGTCGCCGATGGAGAAGCGCTGCCAGATGGCCGGATCGAACTTCCAGGTGAAGCCGCCCTCGACGGGTTTCAGCGAACGGCGCCCCACCCAGTCGACGATATAGAGGTTGTCGCAGGACTGCGGCGGCATCAGCCGGAAGCGGGCGAGCGCGGCGGCCATGTCCGGATAGACCTTGTGAGGCTTGATGACCCGCTTGGGTGGGCCGCCTGGCCGGTCGGGCGGGTTGACCGGCGAATCGACGATCACCGTGCCGCCGAGCCGGTCGCCATGCAGCGCGCCGGTCAGCATGGTGACGAAGCCGCCGAAACTGTGCGCCACGATGATGGGCGGCTCCTCGGCGCCGAACATGCCGGCGTCCTCGCAGACGGCGAGCTGCTCTTCGGCGAAGACTTCCATCGAATAGGCCGGCCGCCAGTCCGAATCGCCCATGCCGGACAGGTCCATCGCGGCGACGTTGTAGTCGCGGGCGAGGAACGGCGCGATGAAGCTCCACCAATAGGCATGGGCCGCGTTGCCATGGACGAGCAGCAGGCCGGGCCGGCCAGGCTGGCCCCAGCGCAGATAGTGAATGCGCGCGCCGTCCACCGTGACGAAAGCGCTTTCGGGTGCGACGCCGGTGATGCGATGGAACCAGGATGGCGCATCGGGCACCGCGCCGTTGAGGGACGCGAGCGGGCCATCGGTGGGTACGAAGCTCGGCTCGCTCATTTGCGTCCAGTTGTTCCAGAAACGGGGCGCTGACCGAGCGTCTTGAACACGCCGGTGCCGGCCATGATCGTGCGGTCGCCGGACCAGATGCGGCCCTTCACCGTATAAAGATCGTCTTCCTCGCCGACGACCTCGGCATTGCCTTCGACCCAGTCGCCGAGCTTGGCGGCAGAGAGAAAATCGGTCACCAGCCGCACCGTCACCCAATAATGGTTGCGCTTCTTCAGCGACACGGCGTGGCCGAACGCCGTGTCGGCGAAGGCCATCAGCATACCGCCGTGGCAGTTCATCATGCCGTTGGTGTGATGCTCGCAGACGAGGAACGCGCGCGTATAGCCGCCGGCGCCACCGAGACGCTCGTAGAGCGGGCCGATCTGGCGGCCGAAGCCGCGAAACCAGTCCATGCGGCGATAGCCATCGGGGATCGCGGGTGCGTCGTCTTCGAGAAGATCGTCTGTCATGCGTCCTGCCACTCTATCCACGCGCCGTGCGGGTGGCAAAGCGCGAGCTGGCGCTTGTCGCGGACGCCGTCGTGATAGCGGCGCAGGGTCAGCGGCGCGTCGCCGGCGCTGAGCAGGGTTCCTTCCGCGCTGAGCCGCCAGATCGGGCGGCGCAGCCCGGCCATGACGAGGATATTGTCCAGCGCTTCGCGCATCTCTTCGGAGAACTGGTAGGTGACATAGGAGTGGTAGACGCAGACAGGCTGGTCTTCGGGGATCGCGGCCAAGGCGTCGGGCAGGAGCGTCAGCGCATTGCCGGGGCGGATCTCGACGGGCTCCCGCAAACGGATGTCGATGGCCTTCTCCAGCCGCGCGAAACGGGCGACCTGATCGGGCCAGACCAAGGCGCGCAACCAGTCGCGCCAAAAGGGATCGGAGAGATCGACGGGGTTGAGTTCGAGCCCGACGCGGCTCGCGATTTTCGGCGACGCCCCGAGCGGCGGCATTTTCGCGCCGCGGATTTCGCAATTGAGAGTCAGCGCCGCATCGGCGGGGCCGACGAAGAATTCCTCGCTCCCGCGCGTGTAGCGCACGCGGTATTTGTCCCAGATCATGTTGAGCCCGGCGCTGGGGCCGATCTCGATCAGCGCGAGCGGCTCGCCGGCTTCCTTCGCGACGGCACGGAGCCCGGCATGAAGCGTGGAGCAGCGCGCGACTTCGTTGGTGTTGGTGACGCCGCCAGCGATCAGTGGCGTGAGTTCGGCGCGGTGCGTGTCGACGAAATCCTTGAACGCCGGGAACGCGTCCTCGCTCAGCGAATGGCCGCCGTTGAGATTGGGATAGAAGCGGCGCAGCGGATGCTGGTCGCCGCGCAGCAGCAGGAAATGGACCGACGCCAAGATGATGTTGGCGTAAGGCTGGCCGGGCGTTACGCGGCTGGCGATGGCCCTGAGTTCGCCGTCCTTGGAGATGCCGCGCACGATCTGGACGTAGAGCGGCGCGTCGCCGGCGCGCTCGCATTCGCGCACGAAGAAGTCCCAGTAGTCGAAGCCCTGGCTCACGCATCCTCCGGCAATGGCACGCGGGCTTCCTTGAACGCCGACCGCTGCCGCCTGGCAAGGGCGTCCACGTTGAAATCGGCGATTTCTTCCTCGAAGAGCTGGTGGAAGTTGAGCTCCGCGCCCAGCCGGATCAGCGCACCGCCGAGCCCGATGGCGGCGCGGTCCATGAAGACGAATTCGCGCGGCAGTTTGATGCCGCCGATCTGCTTGAGCTTGGTGTGCACCTCGTTGGCCTGCCTCATGCCGTATTCCGCGGCGGGCACGCCGTCGTCCACCACACGCACGCGGTCGTCGAGCAGCGGATTGAAGATGAATTTGGCCCACAGATTGAGCACGCCGGTCATCTCCGGCGTCACTTTGGCGAAGCCCCAGGCGCGATAGGCTTTCGCCGCGAGCGCGTCGTCGTCTTTCTGGAAGGCGCGATAGAGCGCGATCACGCCGTCCACGAAGCCGGGCGTGAAGGTGCGCACGCAGCCATAGTCCAGCAGGTTGATCCCGCCATCCGCGCGCACCGCGTAATTGCCCAGATGTGGATCGCCATGGATCGCGCCGAAACGCGCGAAAGGCCGCCACCAGGCCTTGAACAACGCGGTCGATGCGGCGTTGCGGGTTTTGAGATCGGCGGTCTCGTAATCGGCGATGGGTTTGCCGTCGAGCCATGTCATCGTCAGCAATCGCTTGGTCGAGAGCGACACGATCGGCTGCGGCACCGCGATATCGGGCCGGTCCTTCAGCATGATCGTATAGAGCCGCATATGCGCGGCTTCGAGATCGTAGTCGAGCTCTTCCTTCAGCCGCGCGGCAACTTCGCGGCCGAACTCGGATGTGTCCACCGTCGGATCGATGCCGCGCTGGACGGCGAGCCAGCCTTTCAACTGCCGCACGTCGGCATCCACGGCAGACGCCATATCGGGATATTGCAGCTTGCAGGCGAGCCGCGTGCCGTCTTTCGCCACGGCGCGATGGACCTGGCCAAGCGAGGCGGCGTGGGCGGCTTCGCGGGTGAAGCTCTTGAACTTCTTCTCCCACTCCGCGCCCAATTCCGCCGCCATGCGGCGCTTGACGAACGCGGCCCCCATCGGCGGCGCGTTGGATTGCAGCGAGAGCAGCGGCGCGACCACCTCGGGCGGCAGGATGCCCGGCACGGTGGCGATGAACTGTGCGGCCTTCATCACGGGGCCGCGCAGATTGCCGAGCACGCGCGTCAAGTCTTCCGCATTGGCGGCGCTGATCACGTTCGTACCGGTGAGGCGCCGCCCTGCGCCCCGCGCCGCTAGGCCCGTGAGGCCCGCGGAGACGCGCGCGAAACGTGCCATGCGCCCGGTGAAGCTGGTTTTCTCGTCGCTCATGGGGATCTGGCGATGACCTCGTCTGCCGCGCGCACGCCGGACATCAACGCGCCTTCCATATAGCCGTACCAGTGCTCCGCCGTCTCGCTGCCCGCCCAGTGCACGCGGCCGCAGGGATCGCGCAGCGCTTCGCCGAACGTCGTCAGCACTCCCGGCGGCATCGTGCCGACATAGCCGCGCGCCCATTCGTCTGCGACCCAGTCCTTCTCCGCGTAGCCGATCACGTCGCTCGCTTGCGGCCCGAACATCCGCACCAGACAGTCGATCACCTTGGCGCGCCGCTCGTTGCCGCCCATAGCGGACAGCTCATACGCCTTCGCGCCCTCGACGAAACCGATCAGCACGGGCGCACAACCGTCCTGCGTATCTTCCATAGTGATGCCGAGCGCGCTGTCGTTGGTGGCGATCTGGCCGGAATAGCCGTTGGTCCGCCAGAACGGCTCTTTATACGCCGCATGGATCTTGATGATCGCGCCTTGCGGCATGCGCTGCTGCAGCGCCGCGCGCCTCGCCGAAATGCCTGTGCCGAAATCGATGCGCTGGCAGATGGCGGGCGGCATGGCGACGATCACGTCGTCCGCCTCGAACCGGCCCTTGTCCGCCACCACCGTCACGCCCGTTTCATCCTGCATCACCGCACGCACGGGCGAGGACAGCACGACGCGCGCGCCCAGCTCTTCCGCCAGCCGCCGTGCGATCTGGTGCGCGCCGCCTTTGAACTTGGCATCCACCGCGCCGCCCTCGACATTCATCAGATAGTCGAGCCCGCCATTGGAGCGCAGCATCTCCACCAGCCAGAGATAGGAGACGTCGCCGGCTTCGGCGCCATAGGCGCCTTTCGGCACGAGACCGGCGAAGGCGCGCGTCGTCCTGGTGCTCAGATTTTTCTGTGCCCAGCTCGCCAGGGTCTGCGAATCCCATTCCTTCGCATTCGGCGCGGTCCACGGCGCGCCTTTGGGCAAGGTCTTCATTTCCTTTTTCCAGCGCGATTGCAGCATCGCGAGCTCGATCAGCGAGATGGGTCCCATTTTGGGAATGGCGCCCTTGAACGTGGTCTTCCTGCCATTCAGCGACAGGATCGTCCTGCCTTGGGCATATTGCAGATAGGTCTCCATCCCGAAGCGCCGCGCTTCGGCGAGCAGCATGTCGTGGCCGGGGCCGACCCATTGCGCGCCGCGATCGATGACCTGCCCGCAGAGTTCCCCGGCTTCGACGCGCCCGCCGACGCGACCCTGCGCTTCGAGGAGCGTGACGGTCTTGCCTTTCGCGACCAGTGCGCCCGCGGCTTTCAGCCCTGCGAAGCCCGCACCGATTACGATTGCGTTGACGCGCTCGCCCATCGTTTACCCCTTCTTCACCACGCCTGACGCCCACGCGCCATGAGAGCACCGCGCCGTGCTTTCCTATAGACGCGCGGTTGTAGCAAAGCGATACGGCTTAAGCCGGTTTTTACCGTTCCGGGTCCACGATCCGCGCCTAACCGGGGAAATTCGCTCATGGCGCAGACGATACTCATTGTGGACGACGATCCGGTGCAGCGCCGGCTTCTCGAAGCCGCGATCACGCGCTCCGGACATCAGGTCGTCACCGCACCCGGTGGCCAGCCCGCGCTCGATCTTCTGAACGGCCCGCGCGGCGAACAGATCGCCATCGTGCTGCTCGATCTGGTGATGCCCGACATGGACGGGCTCACCGTGCTCGCCAAGTTGCGCGTCAGCCATTCCGATCTTCCCGTGATCGTGCTCACCGCCAAGGGCGGCATCGATTCCGCCGTGGAAGCGATGCGCGCCGGCGCCAGCGACTTCCTCGTCAAGCCCGCGAGCCCGGAGCGCATCACCGTCTCAATCCGCAACGCGCTGAAGATCGGCACGCTGTCGGGCGAAGTCACGCGCCTCAAGAAGAAGCAGGACAATCGCCTGGCCTTCGACGATCTCATCGCCAAATCCGGCGAGATGCGCCAGGTGATCCGGCTGGGCCAGCGCGCCGCGCAGTCCAACATCCCGATCCTGATCGAGGGCGAAAGCGGCGTCGGCAAGGAACTGGTCGCGCGCGCGATCCAGGGCTCGTCCGAGCGCGCGGGCAAACCGTTCGTCACGGTGAATTGCGGCGCGATCCCGGAGAACCTGATCGAGAGCATCCTGTTCGGCCACGAAAAGGGCTCGTTCACCGGCGCGACCGACAAGCATCTGGGCAAGTTCCAGGAAGCGGACGGCGGCACGCTGTTCCTCGATGAAATCGGCGAATTGCGCCTCGACATGCAGGTGAAGCTGCTGCGCGCGCTGCAGGAAGGCGAAGTCGATCCCGTGGGCGGCAAGCGGCCGGTCAAGGTCGACGTGCGCATCATCTCCGCCACCAATCGCGATCTCGCCGAGCGCGCCCGCGACGGGCTGTTCCGTGAGGACCTTTATTACCGCCTCAACGTGTTCCCCATCTTCGTGCCGCCGCTGCGCCAGCGCCGCGAGGACGTGCCCGCGCTCGCCCGCCACTTCATCGCGCGCTTCGCGGCCGAAGAGAGCAAGCCGGTTGCCGGGCTGACGCCGGAAGCCAGCGATCTGGTCGAACACTTCGACTGGCCGGGCAATGTGCGCCAGTTGGAGAACACCATCTTCCGCGCCGTAGTGTTGTGCGACGGCGCCACGCTCGATGTCTGCGACTTCCCGCAGATCGCCGCCGCCATGGGCGTCGACGCCAGCACGCGCCGCCCCGTGGCGAGCGCGGAGGCGCCGTTGCGCGTGCACCACGCCGCGATGCACGCGCACACGCCCATCGTGGAAGAGTCGCCCTACGCGCTCCACGCCACCGATGCGGCGGGGCATATGCGCAAGCTGGAAGAGATCGAATCCGAAATGATCCGCATGGCGATCTCGCGCTATGAGGGCCATATGTCGGAAGTCGCGCGCCGGCTCGGCATCGGCCGCTCCACGCTCTATCGCAAGCTCAAGGATTTCGGGCTGGAGCATCATATCGACGAGCCGGGCGAAGACGCGCCGCGCCAGGCCGCAGGCTAGAGCCTGATCCACTTCGATCGAAGCGGATCAGGCTCTACATTCCTTGATTGTCGCGCGATCTGGCGCGAACCGGTTTCCACTTCGCGGGATCGCGCTCTAGTCCGCCGCCGCACCTCCGCTATAGTGGGTCTCGCACCCGCCCGGACGCGCGATGGACTGGATCGTTGAAGTCTCCGACGACGAACGCGCCAACTTCGCGCTGCACGAAGCCACCGCCGCGCGCGCGCAGGCCGCGCTGCGCGAACATGGCTGCCTCGTCCTGCGCGGCACGTTCGATCCTGCCTTCATCGCGGCGCTGTATGCGGAGTTCCTGGCGCAATATGGCGCGCTCAGCGCCGCGGAGATGGAGGCGCTGTCCGCGAAGCCGCCGCCGACACCGCTCCTGAAAGTCGGCGAGGGGCGCTACGACATCACCCCGCGCATGACGGGCGCGTTCGGCAGGACCGAGCTCTTCGCCAATCCTTTGCTCTGCCGCTTCCTCACCTTGGCGCTGTCCGGCGCCATGCGGCTCAGTGGATGCACGCTGGTCGCGTCCTATCCCGGCGCCGCGCGGCAGCACATCCACCGCGACCATCCGCATCTGTTCGGCGAGGCGGATGTCGCCGCCAATCTGCCGGCTTACGCGATCAGCGTGGCGCTGCCGCTGGTTGACGTAGACGCGCAGAACGGCCCCACCGGCGTCTGGCCCGGCTCGCACCGCTGGAACGACGGCGCACCGCCCGCGCCCGAAACCGCCATCGCCGTTTCGCTTCGCCGCGGCGATTGCCTGATGACGGATTACCGCACGCTCCACACCGGCCTTCCCAACACCAGCGCGCAGGTGCGGCCCATCGCTTATCTGGTCTATGCGCGCCCATGGTTCTTCGATGAGCTCAACTACACCACGCGCCCCTCGCTCGACATGACGCTGGAAGAATACGAGGCGCTGCCCGCGGACGCCCAATCGCTCCTGACGCGCGCTTTCGCACAGGCGATGCGCCTGCGATACCTGAACGGGAATCGCTGACCGGCGTCTGCACAAGACGCAATATTCTGTCTCGCATTTTTCCTACATTTGCTTGCCAGCGCCACGCTGGTCAGGTATAAACTCTGCATCTCCCGAATCACGTCTGGAAACCAGCGGCCCGGCCCCAAGCCTGGGCCGTTTTTCGTTGCGAGAATCGGCTTTCTTCTTCTCAACCCATCATCAAAGGAGTGTGCGATGAAAATCTCGCGCCACAATTTCTAGCGCCCGCGCGGCGCAGAAGGACACTCACATCGCTGAAAACAGGGATTCTGAGCGCCGCTCGGATTCCGTCCAGCGCACAATTTCGAAAGCAAGATTCCGGCAAAGCCCGAATTATGTCCGCGCCGCATCCAAAATCCGCACGCGCTTTTCAAATTTCCGGCGCGGGTTTTCCCATCGCGGCCCAGAAGCTTTTGCGGGCGTCATCGGCGCTTCCCAGTTCGGCGTTCGAGCGGAAGTCCTGCTGGCCCGTGAGGAAGCCGTCGAGCGCGTGGAAGCCGAGCGCGCGGTAGCACTCGAACTGTTCCTCGGTGAAGAACTGGTCGCCGGTGGATTCGTGCGGGAAGGCGGGATTGCGCTGCTTGTAGTTCAGCACGTAATCGGCCTCGTCGCCGGTGACAGACGCCTTCACATAGAGCAGCAATCCCTTCTGACCATCGGGATAGTGGATGAGCCCGATGGCGCAATGCGGGCCGTTCTTCTCGGGGATCGGCGTTCCGTCTTCCGCCGCCCTGGTGGCCGCCAGCGAGACCGCGGCGATGTCGTACCACGGCACGTCGATGCGGATGCCCAGGTCGATGCGCGCGTAACGCTGCACGGTCGACAGCGCCGGAAAGGTCATCGCCGGATCGGCCTCGCCGTCGACCGCGACGATCACCTTGCAGTGCCGGTTGAGCAGCGCATAGAGGCCCAGGTTTTCGATATGCCCGCCATCGGTGAGATAGACGCGCGGATCGGATTCGTCGAGCAGGCCGAACATCTCCGAAAGGATATAGGTCTTGAACATCCCGGATAACGTCTTTTTCCAGCCGTTCGTCGCTTTGTTCACAAAGCGCGGGTTCTTCATCCAATAGCCGAGCCGGAAGTTGAGCAGCGCCAGGGTCGGCGCCAGGGGCGCGATCGAGCTCGATCCCATGTCGGACGAAACGGCGGCGCCGGAGATCGCCATCGCCGCGGCCAGGTCGATATGCGGGTCTTCCGTTTCGAGATCGGTGGTTTTGACGTAGCCGGTCAGATCGCTGCCGATATGTTCGGCGCTGAACAGGAAGAAGTCCGCGTTGCGGCCGCGCCGGTTGCCCGCGATGGAGCCTTGCAGGTTCAGCGCCGCGTTGATCAGGTGATAGGGACCGCCATGCGCGGGAGAAATGTCGTGGAGCTTCTTCTTGTCCTGCGGCACCAGATCGCCGCTGTCGGAATCGCGCAGGGCGTGATGCGCCTCGAGCGGTTCGCGCCACAGTGGATCGAACAGGAACGCCTTGCTGAGCTTGTCGCGGTAGAACTGGTGCAGCGAATTGGCATTGGGCGTGAACAGCATCGTGATGAGCCACAGCGCAAACCAGCCGATGAAATAGATGCCGGCCGCCGGCATTGGAGCGCCGCCGGCCGCGTTGAGCGCGATGCCCGCGGCGCTGAGCCAGATGTAGAACGCCCACAGGAAGAACGGCAGCACCAGCGCCGCGAGCCAGACGGCGGCAAACGCGGCGGCGCGCTTGAGCATCGCGCCCGTTCCGGGCCTTGACGCCGCGGTCTTGAGGAAGCCCGCCAGTCTGTCGCTGAAGAACGCGACCGCGGCAGCGAGCGGCGCGGAGACGAGCGCCAGCCACTCGTAAGCCGCCTTCGCGGCATTGGGCAGGCCGCCGGCGGAGAGCACCGCGCGGATCACCAGCGGCTGGACATCGAGGAAGGCGCAGAGCGCCAGCGCGACGATGAGCCAGCGGGCGGTGCGCACGCCCCGGCCGCGCACGTCGCTGCCGCGCGAGGGGAACCGGGAACGGAATATGGCCCATCCGACGAGACCCGCGCCCAGGATCGCGAGGAGCCAGAGCGTGAAAGTGAACGCGCCGTCCAGCAGCGGCACATGTCCGGCGAGGAATTTCTGGATATGAAAGAGCTGCGGCAGGAAGCTTCCGCCGCTGAGCGAATCCTGGTCCGGATACGCGAAGACGGTCAGGCCGGCCAGGAACAGCGTCGCGGTCAGGATGAAGATCAGGTTCGTCGCCATCCCGCGCAGGATGACGGCGATGGCCTCGACGAAACTGTTATGGCCGCGCGGCAGGATGTAGTTCGAATAATCGCGCAGGTGGCCGACCGCGGGCGGATCCTCGAATGCGCCCGGCGCGGCGAAGGGAAAATCCGTCGTCGTCTTCCCCGCTTCCGGCGCGCCGGACATGCAGCCCGACACCGACGCGCCGATATAGCCGCCGCCGGACACGGTCGACAGATAATCGATGTTGCCGATCAGATCGCGCGTTGCGAGAGACTGGAGCGCGCCGAGGCAAAACGCGGCGGAGCGGATGCCGCCGCCGGACAGGCACACGCCTGTCGTGTCGTACATCGGACGCAGGGGTTTGCCGCCGGGCTCCCGTCCCATCGGCGCCGGCGCAATGGGGCTCCGGCGGTGTTGGGCGCGCCGCAGGTTGATATTCGCGTGCTCGGTTCCGAGTACGTCCTGGAAGCGCCAGAACCTGCCGATTTCTTCCGCGTCCGACGGGATATTTCCGGCCGCCTTTGCGTCAGTCATCAATACCCCCGGTCCAATATCCACCAAGGATATTCGCGTACGGAGGTACCGTCTTCCGTATCAATTACAGAATAGGTGGATAAGTGAGCCTGGCAGATCAAAATGACCGCAATATAGACCGGTCTTCAGCGCTTCATGCCCAGCGCGCTCATATAGAGGTCGAGGATGGCGTCCTGTTCCTGGCGGTCCGCCGTGTCCAGCTTCCGCAGGCGCACGACCTGGCGCATGATCTTGGTGTCGAAGCCTTGGCCCTTGGCCTCGGAATAGACTTCGCGGATGTCGGCGGTAAGCGCCGATCTTTCTTCCTCGAGCCGCTCGACGCGCTCAATGAAGGACTTCAGATGTTCTTTCGCGAAGCCGCTCTTGGCCACAATAAAACTCCTGCAAAAAGCTGTCATGGCCCGCGAATGCGGGCCACCCAGGTGACATTGCTACTGCGGTTGCGGTTCGCACCGCCAACCGTCGGGAATCAGGGCCACCCCAGCTGGGTGGCCCGCATTCGCGGGCCATGACAATTAAGGGGCGGCTGCGAAACGCGCAACGTCCCCGGCGCACCTAGCTGTGGGTCTTTTGCGCCTTGTCGAAGGCGGCCTTTTGCTCGGGCGTGGCGTCTTTTTGGTGGCGCTTTTTCCACTCGACGGGCGGCATGCCGTAGACGATCTCGCGGGCTGCGTCCTTTTCGAGCGCGATGCCTTTTTCGGCGGCGGCCTCGCGATACCAGTCGCCCAGGCAGTTGCGGCAGAACCCGGCGAGGTTCATCAGGTCGATGTTCTGCACATCGCTGCGGCTTCGCAGATGCGCGACGAGGTGGCGGAACGCGGCCGCCTCCAGTTCGGTGCGGGTCGTTTCGTCCATGGTGGCGTTGCCTTTGAGAGGACGCGTGAAATGAAGCGCAGGCTCGCCCATCGCGGCCAGCGCTTCGTCGAGGATGGGTTTCAGGCGATGCGCAAACGCGCGTGCGGCCTCCGGCGTGCCGATCAGGTCCTGGCGAATCTCGATCAGCACATGTGGCAGGCCGTTCATCGTGCCGTGGCGATAAAGGCAATCGTCTTCGAGCTCGCCGTTATAAGGCTCGTTGTCGCCGGCGACGAGACCGGCGCGTGTCAGCGCGGCGAGCAAAGGGTTCGCGAGCCGCGCGTCGCGGTCCCACAACACGCCGACCTCCCAGGGCCGCTTCACGCCTTTCCAGACGGGCGTGAAACTGTGCATGGAGACGATGATCGGGACGCCCTCGCCCGCCTGCGCGATCTCGGCCGCGATGGCGGCGTGGTAGGGCGCGTGGAACTGCACGATGCGATCGGCGATCTCGGCGGCGTCCGCATGGCGGTTGCCGGGGATGATGCGGCCGTCGGAGAGTTTCATCAACAGGGTCGGATCGGCGTCGCCGCGATTGAGATCGATCAGGAGCCGCGACCAGCGGGCGAGGATCGCGGGCGCGCCGTAGGCAGAGGCCAGCACGCGCGTGACCACAGCGGCGCCGATGTCGCTGGCGATATGCGTCGCAAAATCGCCTTGGTCGAGGCCTAGCGTGCCGTAGCGTTCCGGGAGCGCGCTGGACGCGTGATCGCAGACGAAGATCAGCTTCGTGCCGCTGCCGGTTGGTTCCACACGTTCGAACGAGGATTCGGTCATCGCGAGGATCATAACCCATGCGGCGTTGACACCAATCGTCTCGTGCGCGACACCCTGACATGCGCTTTTTTTTCGCGGCCATGATGCTTCTGGCGTTCGCCGCGCCCGCCCAGGCGGGCTTCACGGTCTGCAACAAGACGGCCCACCCCGCCCGGGTGGCGCTGGGCCGTTTCGACGGCACGGCCTGGGGCAGCCAGGGCTGGTGGCCCATCGCGCCAGGCAAATGCGAGCGGCTGATCCCGGCGGCGCTGGACGCGCGTTACTACTATCTCTACGCCAGCGACGGCGGCAGCGGAACCTGGGACGGCGGCTTCGGCTTCTGCGTGGCGGCGGACGGCAAGTTCACCATCGCGGGGCGCGAGGATTGCGCGGGCCGCGGCTACGAACGCAAGGGCTTCTACCAGGTCGATACCGGCCAGGACACGGATGTTACGAAATTCATTTCGGACTGACAGATGAACCGCGGACGCAAGACCAAGATCGTGGCCACGCTCGGCCCCGCCTCCTCCTCGCCGGAGCAATTGAAAGCGCTGTTCGCCGCGGGCGCGGATGTCTTCCGCATCAACATGAGTCACACCTCGCATGAGGGCTTGCGCGAGCTGCACGGCCGCGTGCGCGCGCTGGAGACGGAAGTCGGCCGGCCGGTCGCGATCCTCGTCGACCTGCAGGGCCCGAAGATCCGGCTCGGCACCCTGCCCGGCGGCGCGGTGGTGTTGCAGGAGGGCGAGCGCATCAAGCTGGTCCTCGCGGAATCGTCCGACGATCCGGCCGTGCTGCCCATCCCGCATGCCGAAGTCTTCGCGGCGCTGAAGCAGAAGCATGGGTTGATGATCGACGACGGCCGCATCCGGCTGCGCACCTTCGCCGCCAAAGCGGATTCCGCTGAAGCCTTCGTGGAAGTGGGCGGCGTCGCGCGCGACAGGAAAGGCGTGAACTTGCCCGACACGTTGCTGCCGGTCTCCGCGATGACGGACAAGGACCGCGGCGATCTCGACGCGGCGCTCAATCTGGGCGTGGATTGGATCGCGCTCTCTTTCGTACAGCGCGCCGAGGACGTGGCCGAATTGCGCAAGATCGTGCAGGGCCGCGCGGGCGTGCTCTCCAAGATCGAGAAGCCCAAGGCTCTTGAATCGCTCGCCGCGATATTGGAATTGTCCGACGCGCTGATGGTGGCGCGCGGCGATCTGGGCGTGGAATTGCCGCTCGAAGCCGTGCCGGGCCGGCAGAAGGAAATCACCCGCGCCGCGCGCCGCGCCGGCAAGCCGGTGGTGGTGGCGACCCAGATGCTGGAATCGATGATCGAAGCCGAAGCGCCGACGCGCGCCGAAGTCTCCGACGTCGCGACCGCCGTCTATGACGGCGCCGATGCCGTGATGCTCTCCGCCGAAACCGCGACCGGCAAGCACCCCGCCGAAGCCGTGGCGGTGATGGACCGCATCGCGACCGCCGTGGAAGGTGGGCCGCTGTTCCAGTCCTTCATGGACGCACAGCGCAGCGCGCCGGAAGAGACCACGCCCGACGCGATCCTGGCGGCGGTGCACGACGTGGCCCACACGATCCGCGCCCGCGCCATCGTCTGCTGGACCAAGACGGGATCGACCGCGCTCCGCGCAGCGCGCGAGCGGCCCGAAGTGCCCATCGTCGCGCTGACGCCGCTGGAGGCGACCGCGCGGCGCCTGTCCATCGCCTGGGGCGTGCATTGCGTGCACACCGAGGACGCGCAGGACCTCGACGACATGGTCGAGCGCGCCTCGCGGTTTGCTTATAATGAAGGTTTCGCAGGCCCCGGCGAGCGCATCGTGATCACCGCCGGCGTGCCGCTGGGAACGCCCGGCGCGACCAACATGCTGCGCGTGGCGTTCATCGGCGGTCGCTAACGCCACTTCTTGAGCGCGGCGTCGTCGGACGCGCGGGCATCGATCCACTCGGTTTGGCCATTACGCTCTTCCTGTTTCCAGAACGGCGCAAGGGTCTTGAGATAATCCATCAGGAACGCGCACGCCTCGAACGCCGCCGCACGATGCGCCGACGATGCCGCGACCAGCACGATGTTCTCGCCGGGCAGAAGGCGGCCGATGCGGTGGATGACGGTCACGCCGAGCAGCGGCCAGCGCGACTGCGCCGCCGCGACGTGGCGGGCGATCTCGCGCTCCGTCATGCCGGGATAATGTTCGAGGGTGAGCGCGTCGGCCTCGCCGCGCACGATGCCAGAAAAGGTGACGACGGCGCCCGCGCCGTCCTCGCGCAATGCGGCGATCTCGGCGTTGACGTCGAAATCCTCGCGCTGGATGCGGATCCCGATCATCCGCCCGTCACCGGCGGGAAGAACGCGACCTCATCGCCGGGGCCGACCGGCGCATCGAAGCCGGCATGATCCTGATTGACTGCGGCGCGCAGGCGCGAAATGTCGGCGAATGCATCGGCGTAACCAGGCCCGCGACCGCGCAGCCAAGCGACGAGCTCCGCGACGGTCGTGACATTGGCGGGGACTTCGACCTGTTCTTCGCCGCGGCCGATCTTCTGGCGCACCCAGGCGAAGTAGAGCAGCGTCACGCGCCGTCCCCGCGGGAGTGCAGATAGGCAAGGCCCGAGCGGAAATAGACGTAGCCGGTGGCAACCGTCAGCCCGGCGGCGATCCACAATCCGGCGTAGGCGGCGGCGGCGTAGCTGATGCCCAGAACCTGCGGCAGGTGCCGCGAGGCCACGGGTTCCAGGATCAGCGCGCCGATGGCGACCATCTGGATCGTGGTCTTCAGCTTGGCGACGGCCGTGACCGGGATGCTGACCGACGCGCCGGCGAGGAACTCGCGCAGGCCCGAGACCAGGATTTCGCGCGTCAGGATCACCAGCGCCGGCACCAGGCGCAACAGGCTGCCCAGGCTGGGTTCAAGATTGAACTGCTGAACATTGCCCTCGGCCACCAGCATCATCAGCGCCACGGCGACGAGGATCTTGTCCGCGATGGGATCGAGCATGCGGCCGAAATCGGAACCCGCGTTGAACTTGCGCGCGGCAAGCCCGTCGAGCGCGTCGCTCAGCCCGGCAATGGCGAACACCAGAAACGCGACGATCCGCGCCGTGTCGCCCTCAAGCACGAAGGCGATGGCGAAGACCGGCACCAGGAGGATGCGGGTGATGGTGATGGCATTGGGCAAACGGAGCATTGGGACACTCTAGGCATTCAGGAACCGGGATGGAAGAAATCGTAGACCTTTTTTGCGAGCGTCCGGCTCACCCCGCCCACGGCCTCGAGGTCCGCGAGGCTGGCGGCGGAGACGGCTTTGGCGGAACCGAAATGCTGCAACAGCGCACGCTTGCGGCCCGCGCCGACGCCCGCGATCTCGTCCAGCGGATTGGCGCCGATGGCCTTGGAGCGCTTCTTGCGGTGGCTGCCGATGGCGAAGCGGTGAGCCTCGTCACGCAACCGTTGCAGATAATAAAGAACCGGGCTTCGCATATCGAGGCGGAAAGGTTCCCGGCCCGCCATGTAGAAATGTTCCCGCCCCGCATCGCGGTCCGGTCCCTTGGAGATGCCGACCAGCAGCACGTCCTCGATGCCCAGGTCTTCAAGCACGGCGCGGGCCACGGCGAGTTGCCCGGGTCCGCCGTCGATCAGCGCGACGTCGGGCCACTTGGTCCTGGCGTCCTCACTCTCCTTCACGAGGCGGGCGAAGCGGCGGGTGAGGACTTCGCGCATCATCCCATAGTCGTCGCCGGGCGTGGTCTCC
Organism: Rhizomicrobium sp.; assembly: GCA_036268825.1. Classification (GTDB taxonomy): domain Bacteria; phylum Pseudomonadota; class Alphaproteobacteria; order Micropepsales; family Micropepsaceae; genus Rhizomicrobium. The sequence continues at coordinate 16,827 of DATATK010000206.1, forward strand.
ATGTCCTTGATGTTGAACTTGCGGTACTCGCCCTTCTCGAAGCCATCGGGCCCGGCGACGATCATGCCGCCAACCGCGTTGCTGCCCTGGATGTGGGAGTTGTCGTAGACCTCGATGCGGCGCGGCGGCGTTTCGAGGCCGAATGTCTCCGCCACGCCTTCGAGCAATTCGCGCTGCGCCGAATTCTCCGCCATGCGCCGGCCGAGCTGCTCGCGCGCATTGGTGAGCGCCATCTCCATGATCTCGCGCTTCTCGCCGCGCTGGGGCGCCGTGACGTCCACCTTGCGTTCGGCGCGCAGCGAGAGCGCCTCGGCGAGCAGTTCGCGATTGGGGATGTCTTCGGAAGTCAGGATCAGCGCGGGCGACGGCCGCTCGTCATAGAACTGTCCGATGAAGCTTTCGAGCACTTCGGCGGTGGAGAGCTCGCGGTCGTGGCGCGGGAAATAGGGACGGTTGCCCCAGTTCTGGCCGGCGCGGAAGAAGAAGACCTGGATGCAGGTCTCTCCGCCCTGGTTGAACGCGGCGAAGACATCGGCTTCGGCAAAGGTGGTTGGGTTGATGCCCTGATGCAGCTGCACATGGCTCATCGCGCGGATGCGGTCGCGCAGCCGTGCCGCGGCCTCGAAATCCAGCGCCTCGGCCGCCGTGTTCATCTCGCCCACCAGGCGGTCCTGCACGATGCGGCTCTTGCCGGCGAGGAATTGCTCCGCTTCACCCACCAGCTCGCCATAGCCCGCCTGGTCGACGCGGCCGACGCACGGCCCGCTGCAACGCTTGATCTGGAACAGCAGGCACGGCCGGGTGCGGGATTCGAAGACGGAGTCCGAACAGGAGCGCAGCAGGAAGGCGCGCTGCAAGGTGTTGAGCGTGCGGTTCACCGCGCCGGCGCTGGCGAAGGGCCCGAAATAGACGCCCTTGGTGGATTTGGCGCCGCGATGTTTCAGGAGCTGCGGATAGGCATGATCCTCGCGCAAGAGGATGTTGGGAAAGGATTTGTCGTCGCGATACGAAACGTTGTAGCGTGGCTTCAGCCGCTTGATCAGGTTGGATTCAAGCAGCAGCGCTTCCATCTCGCTCGCGGTCGAGACGAACAGCATCTCCGTCGTGTCGGCGATCATGCGCGCGATGCGCTCAGTATGGCCGCCGGTCTTGGCGTAGGAGGCGACGCGCTTCTTCAGGCTCTTGGCCTTGCCGACATAGAGCACGTCGCCATTGGCGCCCAGCATCCGATAGACGCCCGGCGCATCCGGCAGCGTCTTCAGATAGGCCTGAATCCGCGCGGGGCCTTTCAGGGGCGCCTCATCTGTGTCGAGCGTTTCGTCCATGCGCCTAATATAGTGTATCAGCCGCGCGCGCGCTCGATTTCGACGCCGCCGGATTCGGCGCCGGGCAGCGCGTGGAGCTTTTCCACCCGCACCCGGGCGGTTTTCACGCGGGGATCGTCGAAACAGGCCTGGGCGATGCGCTCGGCCAGGGTTTCGGCGAGGTTGATATGGCCCTTGGCGATGATCGCGCGAATCTTTCCGTCCACCGCAGCATAATCGACGACGTTTTCCACCCGGTCCTCGATGGCGACGATGTCCTCGACCGCGAGATCGACATTGATCCGCACCGGCTGGGCCTTGCCCTGCTCGTGGCCGTAGACGCCGATATGGGCGAGGACTTCGAGGTTGCGGATGAAGACATGGCTGATCGCCTTCTGGGCGTCCGCGATGCGCAAGGGTTGGACGTTGGCGGCCATGTTACGTGTCACCTTGCGATTGCCAGATCAGGTGCTGGCCGCCATCCACCGCGAGGGTCTGACCGGTGACGGCGGGCGCGCCGAGAAGATAGCGCACCGCGTCCGAAATATCCTGCGGATCGGAGCCGCGGCCGAGGATGGTGGATTTGCGCTCGGCGATGAAATGGGCGGGCGACTGGTTCGCGGCCTTCAGCGTCGGACCCGGCGCCACGGCGTTGACGCGGATGCGCGGCGCCAGGGCCTGCGCCAGCGTCGTCGTCAGCCAGTAGAGGCCCGAGCGGCTGAGGCTATAGGACAGGAACTCCGGATCCGGCTTGAGCAGGCGCTCGTCCAGCAGATTCACGATCGCGCCGTCTTCGCCTTCAGGAAGCTGGCGGGCGAAGGCTTGCGACAGCACGAAAGGCGCGCGCAGGTTCAGGTCCATATGCGCGTCCCAGCTTTGACGGGTGACGCTTTGCCAATCGTCGTTCTCGAACAGCGAAGCGCTGTTGACGAGCGCGGTGAGCGGGCCGATCTCCTTCGCGGCGCGCGCGACGATCGTCGAGGTCTCGTCTTCGCACGACAGGTCGGCCTTGATCGCGGTGCCGCGCCTTCCGGCTTTGCGGATTTCTTCCACCGCGCTCCGGGCATCTGTCTCCGAGGAATTGTAGTGGATCGCCACGTCCCATCCGTCGCGCGCCAGGTCGAGCGCGATGGCGCGGCCCAGCCGCTTGGCAGCGCCGGTGACGAGGACGGCTTTGATCCCGGTGGTCATGGCGACAGACTATCCCGTATCGCGCGCAATTGATCACGCGCGCGCAACAGATAAAACCCCTCACCGCACAGGGTGCAGGCGAAAAGCCCGCTATCCGGCGCGCCGTTCACCACCATCCACGGCCGCATGCCCGCGCCGTCCCGCAGACTTGCCATCATGGCCGCCCATTGCCGCGACAGGCCGCGCCGGGCGATGACGGGCGCGAAATCCGACTCCACGCCCTTGAGCACGATGGAATAGGCATAGAGCTTGCCTTTGGCGGCGTAGAACACATCGTCGCTGACCGTGTCGAAGGGCCAGCCGGACGCTGTGTCCAGATGGTTCTGGATCCGCGCCGCCGTGGCGTCGAGATCGCTGCCGATGCGATCGAGCAGGGTCTGCAGGCTCGCCGCGTTGTGATCGAACTGCGACCGGCCCGACGCAAGCTGTGCGTTGTAGTCCCGCAGGTCCCGCGCTGCGAGGCGATATTGCGAGGCCGACGAATTCCACATCCAGGCGTCAGGCCGGTAGTGCAGCAGGTCGGTTGCCGCTTGCAGATCCTGGTCGGGATGCGCGTCGCCTAGCGCGTGCACGAAGTTGCCCAACGCTTCGACGATGCCGGTTTGATAATTCGGCATGTTGTCGAGCAGCGCGTTGGGCGAGAACCAGGGCGCGTTCGGCACCCAGCCATGCTTGTGGACTTCGCGGTTGATCAGAAGCGCGGTGGCGGCGACGGCGCGGCTCATGCCGGGCTTGAGGGATTTGGGGCCGAAATTGGGATCGTCGTCGATGGTGGAATGAATCCAGGCGAGCGCCGGATAGAGCACGGCGAGGACCAGCACCACGATCAGCGCGACGCGCGCCCACAGCCCGATGCGCGGATGGTCGAACGCGTCGCGACCCGCTTCGGCGGCGCGGCCGGCTTCCAAGCCGGCGCGGGTGCGCCACTCCGCGACGCGTTCGCGAATCCGGCGCCACTGCTGACGGACGGCCTGGTCGAATTCCATTCCCGGTCTCCTCGGCCCGATAAATGGGCCGAAGCGGCGCTGAGATCAACTAGCCGACAAAGCCCACCAGTTTCTTCACTTCGGCGATCACGGGCTCTGCAACGGCGGAGGCGCGTTCGGCGCCGTCCTTGAGGATGCGGTCGATCTCGGCCGTGTCGGTGAGGAGGCGGCGCATGCCGTCCGCGATCGGCGCGAGCTTGGCGACGGCGAGATCCGCCAGCGCCGTCTTGAAGACGGAGAATTGCTGGCCGCCGAATTCCGCGAGCACGACCTCTACCGGCTGTTCGGACAAGCCGGCATAAATCGCGAAGAGGTTCTGCGCTTCGGGCCGGCCTTCGAAATCCTTCTCGGTTTCCGGCAGCGGCAGCGGGTCGGTTTTTGCGCGGCGGATCTTCTGCGCGATGGTCTCGGCATCGTCCGTCAGGTTGATACGCGAATTGTCCGACTCGTCGGTCTTCGACATCTTCTTGGTGCCGTCGCGCAGGCTCATCACGCGCGTGCCGGGGCCGGTGATCACCGGTTCGGGCAGCGGGAAGAAATCCGGCGCGGCATAGTCGTTGTTGAACTTCTGGGCGATGTCGCGCGCCAGCTCCAGATGCTGCTTCTGGTCCTCGCCCACCGGAACGTGCGTCGCCTTGTAGACAAGAATGTCCGCGGCCATCAGCACCGGATAGGTGTAGAGGCCGACGCTCGACCTCTCCTTGTGCTTGCCGGACTTCTCCTTGAACTGCGTCATGCGGTCGAGCCAACCGAGACGGGCGACGCAGTTGAAGATCCACGCCAGCTCGGCGTGCTCGTGTACCTGGGACTGGTTGAAGATCGGCGTGCGCTTGGGATCGACGCCGGCCGCGATATAGGCGGCGGCGACTTCGCGGGTGGCGCGCGTCACGTCGGCGGGGAGCGCGTAGCCGGATTCCTGCGTCAGGGCATGCATGTCCACGACGCAGAACAGGCAGGGCATTCCCTCCTGCATGCGCACCCAGTTCTTCAGCGCGCCCAGATAATTGCCCAGGTGCAGCGTGTTGGTCGGCTGCATGCCGGAGAGGACGAGGTGCTTGTGCGCGGTCATGGCGGATGCCTTCTTCGAGGGCGCGCTTATGCCCTCAAAGCCTCCTTGGCTTCAAGGCCTTCGAGCGAGGCCAGCACCCGCGCCTGGACGCTGGCGAGCCGGTCCGGATGGGTGATCTTGTGGCCGAACCCGTCGCGCACATAGAAGACGTCTACCGCGCGCTCGCCATAGGTGGCGATGATGGCCGACGAGATCGACAGCCCGGATTCGAAGATCGCGTGGGTCACGTCGCAGAGCAGGCCCTGGCGGTCCAGCCCTTCGACTTCCAGAACGCTGGCCGTGGTCGAGGCCTCGTTGTCGATATTGACACGCGGGCGGACCTTGAACGCGCTCGCCCGCGTCTTGCGCGCGCGCTCCGCCAGCGCCACGCGCGGGCGGATTTCTCCGGAGAGCACCTTCGCGATGTTCCCGCGCAGCCGCGCGACGCGCGCCGGATCGCCGAACGGCCCGCCCTCCGCGTCCTGCACGGAGAACACGTCGAGCGCGAAGCCGTCCGTCGTGGTGAACGCCTTGGCGTCCACGATGGAGCCGCCCGACACCGCGATCGCGCCGGAGAGCTTGGAGAACAGGCCGGGATGATCGGGCGTGTAGATCACGATCTCGGTCACCGCGCGGAAATCGTCGCTCTCCGCCGACAAAGCAAGAAGCTCGCCTTTTGCATCGGCGCCCGCGGTGAGGCGCGCGTTGTGTTCCAGCATCGCGTCGTTGAACGCAAGCCAGTAGGAATCGTAATGGCGCGACAAAGCGCGGGCGCGCTGGTCGGGCGGAAGATCGGCGAGACGGTCCGCCAGTCTCTGCTTGGCGGCCTCGATACGCGCGGCGCGGGCAGGCGTGGCGTCGCCGCCGCTCATCGCCGCTTCCGCTTCGTAATAGAGCTCGCGCAGCAACTGGCCCTTCCAGCCGTTCCATACGCCGGGCCCAACGGCGCGGATGTCGGCGACGGTGAGGACCAGCAACAGCCGCAACATCTCCGGCGACTGCACAGCCTCGACGAAATCGCGCACTGTCTTGGGATCGGCGATGTCGCGTTTCTGCGCGGTGTCGCTCATCACCAGATGGTTGCGCACCAGCCACGACACCGACGCGGTCTCGGCCGGCGACAATCCGAACCGCGCGCACAGCGCCTCGGCCATGTTCGCGCCCACGGCGGAATGATCGCCCGGCAGGCCCTTGGCGATGTCGTGCAGCAGCATCGCGACATAGAGCGCCTCGCGCGATTGCACGCGCTTGACGATGTCGCTGGCGAGCGGATGCTCCGGTTTCAGATCGCCGCGCTCGATGGCGGCGACATTTCCCACCGCGCGGATCAGATGCTCGTCCACCGTGTAGTGGTGATACATGTTGAACTGCATCAGCCCCACGGCGTGATCGAAGGCCGGCACGAAGCGGCCGAGCACGCCGGCCTCGTTGATGCGGCGCAGCGCGCGCTCCGGATCGCGGCGGGAAGTGAGCAGTTCCAGGAACAGGCGGTTGGCTTCCATGTCCTCGCGCAACCGGTCGTCGATCAGGTAGAGCGAGCGCGTGATGGTGCGCAGTGCGTCGGGATGCACGTCCACGCCCTTCTCGTCGGCGATGTGGAAGATGCGGATCAGGTTCTTCGGATCGTGGCGGAAGAGATTGGCGCGCGCGTTGAGGCGGCCGTTCTCGACGTAGAAATCCTCATTGCCCGTGCGCGGCTTGAGGAAGCCCGGCAGCAGGCGCGAGAGCGAGCGGCGCGGCTTCTTGTTCTGCTCCTCCAGCGCGGCGCAGAAGATGCGTGTGAGATCGCCGACATCCTTGGCGACGCGGAAATAGGCGCGCATGAAGGCTTCCACGGCGCGGCGCGGACTGTCGCCCTCGAAGCCGAGGCGGCGGGCCAGTTCCGGCTGGATGTCGAACGACAGGCGCTCCTCGGCGCGGCCCACCGCCCAGTGCAGATGGCAGCGCACTTCCCACAGGAACGCTTCGGCCTCGACGAAGAGTTTGTATTCGTCTTCGGTGAACACCGCGTGGTTGACGAGATCGGCCGCATCGTCGGTGCGGTAGAGATATTTGCCGATCCAGTAGAGCGTCTGCAGGTCGCGCAAACCGCCTTTGCCGTCCTTGATGTTGGGCTCGACGAGATAGCGGCTTTCGCCCTGGCGCATATGGCGCAGATCGCGCTCGCCGAGCTTGGCTTCGACGAATTCCTGACCGGTGTTGGCGGCGATCTCCGTCCAGAAAGTCTTGCGCAGATCGTCGAACAGCGCACGCTCGCCCCAGAGATAGCGCGCTTCCAGCAGCGCGGTGCGGATCGTGCTGTCCTGCCGCGCCAGGCGGACGCATTCGGCGAGCGAGCGCGTTGCGTGGCCGACCTTGAGCCCCAGGTCCCACAACATGTGCAGGATGAACTCGATGACGCTTTCGCCCCACGCGGTCTGCTTGTAGGGGCGCAGGAAGAGCAGATCGACGTCGGAGAACGGCGCCATCTGCCCGCGCCCATAGCCGCCGGTGGCGACGATGACGAGGCGTTCGGCCTGGGTTGGATTCTGCGCGTAATAGAAATGCTTGGTGGCGAAATCGTAGAGCACCTGGATCAGCGTGTCCTGGATGTGGGACAGCGCGCGCGCCGCTACCAGCCCGTGCATCGCGCCGGCCTCGGCCTGCGCCTTCACTTCGCCACGCGCCGCGCCGAACACGGTCTTCAGATGCGCCAGCGCATCCTTGCGCAGCTTCGCGGTATCGGACGTGGCATGCGCCAGCGCGGTGAGATCGCGCCGCAGCGCGTCACCGTCCAAGAAGTCCAAAACTGCACCAGGCTCGACGCCCAACATGATCTCCGTCGCAGCGCGCATGGTAGCGCAAAGCGCCCCGCGTTGCGCGCGCTTCTCAACGTAAGTACAGTCCAAAGATGAACAAGCCCGATCCGAAACCCGCGCCAATTTGCGCAAAGCCAGAGCCGCGCGAGGGCTGGGTGGAACAGTATGCACGGGCCTTGCGCGATGGCGGTCCCGAGGAACTGATGTTTCCAACCGCGGTGAACAGGCCGAAGGTCACCGCCGGATTGAAATGCGCGCCCCCAACGCCAGCCAGAAGGCGCCGAGGAATTCGGCCGCCAATTTGCGCGTCATGTCCATGACGGCTCCCCCCTTCGAATCGCATCCAGGATTCCACTCTAAGCCGAGTCGCCCGGCCGCCCGTGACGCGGTAGGATCGCAAGACCAAGACACGGAGCAGGCCATGGCGCGGATCACCGGACTGGGCGGCATCTTCTTCAAGACGAGCGATCCCAAGGCGCTGGCTGCGTGGTATCGCGACACGCTGGGCTTCGCCATCGAGGATTGGGGCGGCGCGCTGCTCAAGCCCGATCCGCAGGGGCCGCCGCATATCGTGTGGGGCCCGTTCCAGACCGACACGCAATACTTCAATCCTTCGATGCGCGAATTCATGATCAACTTCGCGGTCGACGACATGGACGGCTTCCTCGAAGGCCTGAAAGCCAAAGGCGTCGAGATCCTCGGCCGTTCGGACGAAGGCCCGATCGGCCTGTTCGCCTGGATCCTGGCGCCGGACGGAACGAAGATCGAGCTTTGGCAGCCGAAGAAATAACTCAGGCGGCGAAACCATCCGTCTGCGACAGCGGAACATATCCCGGCCTGGCCGCGACGCGCGCGAGCCAGCGCTGGATCGCGGGATAAAGCGACAGATCGAAGCCGCCCTCGTCCGCGGCATGGGTGTAGCCGTAGAGCGCGATGTCGGCGACGGAGTAGCGGGCGCCCGCGAACCAGTCGTGCTGCGACAGATGTGTCTCCATCACGCCAAGCGCCGCATTGCCGCGCTCCATCAGCAGCGGGAATTCGTGCGCGCGCGCCGCCTTCTGCTCCGCCGTGCCGTAGCTGCGGATGAAGCGGGCGACGGCGACATAGGGCTCGTGGCTGTACTGCTCGAAGAACATCCAGGACAGCGCCTGCGCCCGGCCCCAGGCATCTTCCGGCTGCAGCGCCGTGCCTTCGCTCAGATACCAGAGGATCGCACCGGATTCCGGCAAATGGCGGCCATCGCCCAGCTCCAGCGTCGGCACGCGGGCGTTGGGATTGCGGGCGAGGAAGTCCGGCTGCCGCGTCTGGCCGCCATGCAGCGGATAGTCCACCAGCCGCAACGGAAGACCCAGTTGGTGCGCGGCCAGCCGGACCTTGTAGCAATTGCCGGACATGGGCATCTGGTGAAGCGTGAGCATGCAAACCCTCCCTGGATGGCGCGCCCCTTGATGCCCCGATTCGGCCATGCGCGCCGCGCGGCGCCGCTCCGCGCCTGCTAAGCCCTTGATTCGGCGTGGCGCATGGCGGCTGGCGAAAAATCGCAGGCAGCCGCGGCACCGAAAGGCCCCGACTGCGTTTTGTTAAGGCAGGGAAACTCGCCGGCACCGATGCCGCGCGCTGTTTTGGGAGACGTCCATGAAATTCCTTCCGTTCGCCGTTGCCGCGATCGTCATTGGCGGCGCCGCCGGGTTCATCTGGCCGGCCTCCGCCGACCCGATGCCGATGGACAATCCCATGACCATGAACGGCATCCAGACCGTCTGCACCGGCATCGGCAGCGCCGAGGACAATCCCGCCTGGAAGGCCTATCCAATCCGCGTCGAGTTCTCGAACGGCGGCGCGCAGTATCTGGCCGGCGCTCATATCGTGCTCGCCCAGGGCGGCAAGACGCTGGCCGCGTTCGATTGCGCCGGCTCGTGGGTTCTCTTCAAGCTGCCGAGCGGCTCCTACAAAGTGACCGCGACCCTGACCGGCCAGCCCGGCGGCGCGGCCCGCACCGCCATGTTCTCGCCCCCCGCCACGGGCCAGAAACGCGTCGTGATCCAGTTCCCGGCGCAGGCGAACCAGTAAGAAAAACGATTGGCACGCGGAGAACGCGGAGGTTCTTCGCGCCTCCGCGCGAATCCTTTTTTTTCCTCTGCGTCTCTGCGCCTCTGCGTGAATCCTCTTTATCGCGGCCAGATTCAGAGAGAGATTTGTCACGCAGAGGCGCAGAGGCACAGAGAGACCGCGTGTCTCTTCGTCTTTCATGCCTTGTGCGCTGAAACACCGGCGGCGCTGTATGCAAACGCGCCTGCACGGCGCGATAGTGGCGGCGCGCCCGTCCGACCATGGCCGCTTTCACGATCAGGCGTTCGGCTTTGGCGACGGCGGCAAGGACCTCTGCGCGGCGGCGGGCGAAGGCGGTGGAGAAGCGGCCGTGGCTGAGGCGGTTGGTGTTGCCGGGCTGGCCACCGCGCTTACGGCGTTCGCCCGGTTTCCCGCCATTTATTCGAACCTGCGAATTTGAGGGGGGTATCCCCTCCCCCGCACTCACTCGAAAAATCCCGCGCGTTCGGCCTGGCGCTGCGCGATACGCGACGCCAGGTCCTCGTGCGTGATCGTCTTGTATTCGGCCGCCGTGATCAGATCCGGCTCATCCCGCCACAGATCGTCCGGCTTGCGGAACGGCCTCCCCGGGTCGGGCTCGGGTTCAGCGGTCGCCTCGCGCCGGACGCAGCGCTGCGGCGGAGCGGGCGGGGTCGCGGCGCCCTCGATACGCGCGATATTGATGTTGTGGTGGAATTCGCCGCGCATCCTGGCGGCGGCGAGCGCAAGCTTGGCGCTGGCCTTGGCCATGACGACCGCGTTTTCGATCTCCTTCGCGCGGCCATGGCCGTAGGGATCGGATTCGCGCGCAATCTTGCGCGCCTCCTCCAGGCAGAATGCGACCAACTCGCCCAGCGCCGCGGCCTGGCTCTCCAGTTCCTGTTCCATCTGGCCGCTCGCGTAACGCGGCCTCTCCGTTTTCCGCCCGGCGGCGCTGTGATCCGTCACGACTCTTTCCTCTCATCCGGAGGAAAGCTAATCTACCTGTGGTTGATTTTCAACCATAAATTCCCCAACCGGAATTTTATATAGGATACAATGCCTTATCAGATCTTCTCGCCCTCGGCCTCGCGGGCGATGGCTTCGATTCGCTTGTCGAGGCCATCCAGATGCGGGTCGAGCGCGAGGGCTTTGCGGTAGGCGGCGAGCGCGGCTTTCTTGTCGCCGTAGTCCGACAGGATGCCGCCCATATCCGAATAGGCCTCGAACTCGCGCGGGTTCAGCGTGACCGTCCGTTGCAATGAGATCAGCGCGCCCTCGTCGTCGCCCGCGTCGGCCTGGAGCGCAGCCCGGCGGTGCCAGGCCTCGGCGAAATCGGGAGCGATATTGGTGATGGAATCGATCAGCTGCCGCGCCGTCGCCTTGTCCCCCGCCGCCATCGCCGCCTCCGACCGCGTCATCAAGAGGTCGACGCTGGCGCTGCCCGACTGCTCGAACAGCGACAGGATCGCGTTCTCGATCGGCTTGGCATCGTCCTCCGACTGCGTCTTCGCCAGCGACGCGAACAACGCATCGAGCGGCGCCTTCGGCTTCGGCGCGGCCGCGTGCGCGGCGAAGGGGAGCGTGAGGATGAGTGCGATGATCGGTGCCAGGCGCATGGGGCGATTATAGCGGAGGAAATCGCGGTTTTCCATTGGGACGCTGGAGGCCGAAGCGCCTATGATTATCCATCGGCGGACGCGGCAAGCCCCACACGGACAGCTTCTATGGCGTTACAAAAATCCATCGAAGTCGTGGCCAGATTGGCGGAAAAAGGCGTCATTGGAAATTATGCGATTGCCGGTGCGGTCGCTGCGCTGAACTACATCCAGCCCACGTTCACCGAAGACCTGGACATTCTGATATCGATCGATGGTTTTGAAAAGCGCGCTTCCGGCCTGCTTCTGCTTGGCCCTATCGAAAAGGCGCTGGCGGAAATGGGCTACACCACGAGGACGGACGTCGGGTACGACATCGAAGGATGGCCGGTCCAGTTCCTGCCCGTCGCCTCGGCTTTGGAAGAAGAAGCTCTCGAACTGGCCGCCGAACTCGAAATCCGCGGTGATGATGAAGAGTCTTTCACGGCTCGCTGCCTCAGGGCTGAACACGTCGTCGCCATTGCGCTGAAAGTCGGACGGCTGAAGGACCTGGCAAGAATCGAAGCATTCCTGGAGCAGAAGGCGGTGGATCTGAGCGTCTTGAAAAGCGTTCTCGAAAGGCACAACCTTATGGAAGCTTGGCAGCGCTTCTGTCTCAAGGCGGGCCGCCCCGATATACTGTAACGGAATCCCAAATGTCAGACGCGCGCAAAGACTATCCCGACATTTCCGACATCCTTGCCCGCAAGGCCGAAGGACGGCGGCAACGCGCATTGCTCACTTTTGCGGAGAAGCTGGCAGTACTCGACGAGATGCGCGCGCGCGCGGAGCCGATTGTGCGGGCGCGCAAGCGCCGTCAATCGGCGCCGCGCGTCTGATCCAACACTGCCGGCTTCGGCCCACCTTCGGCCCAGTCGATCAACTCGGCGAGATGGACGATGGGCGGCGCGTCTTCGCCCGACAGGTGGATCAGGCATCCGATATTGGCGGTGGCGATAACGCCGGGTGCAATGGCGCGCGTATTGGCGAGTTTGCGTGAGCGCAAGGCGCCGGCGATCTCGGGTTGGAGCAGGCTGTAGCTTCCGGCGGAGCCGCAGCACAGATGGCCTTCGGGAATATCCGCCACATCGAACCCGGCGGCTTCGAGCAGCGCGCGGCCGGCGCCGGCGTTGCCCAGGCTGTTCTGCATCGAGCACGGCGCCTGCCAGGCGACGCGCAATTTGCCGCTTCCGGCGCGCGGCTCGGCGAGGGAGGAGAAGTCGCGCAGCTTCGCGGCGAAGGCGCGTGCGCGCGGCTCCCATACCGGATCGCCGGCGAAGAGATGCGGCATGTCGGCGATATGCGCGGAGCATCCCGTGGCGCCGATGGACACGGCGTCCACCGCGCCTATCGCCTCGAACCGTTCGATGACCGCGCGCGCATGGGCCTTCGCCTCGCCGGTGCGCCCCAGATGATGCGAGAGCGCGCCGCAGCATCCCTCCAGTTTCACGGTCCCCATATCGCGCCGCGCAAGGACGCGCTGGATCGCGGCATCGATGGAGGGCGCGAGCGTCTGCTGCACGCAGCCGGGCATCAGCGCGACGCGTTTGCCCGCCGTGACGCGCGGCACGTTCGTGACAGCTGCGCGCGCCTTCAGC
>DATATK010000207.1:0-10208 GCA_036268825.1 Rhizomicrobium sp.
GTTCTAGCACGTTTTCCCGGCGGGCAACGGCGCCAGCACTCAAATGCGGCCCTCCATCCTAACCGTTTTTAAGGAGTCGGGGGCGTTCAATCCCCGCCAAGGGGCACAACCGTATCGCCATGGCCAAGGAAGCACTGAACACGCAAGACATCGCCTGGCAGCACGCCGAGACCCGTGCGGCCATTCTTGGCGCTGCGCGTGCGCTGCTGGCGAAGGACGATGGCGCCGGCCTGTCGCTCGACGCGGTGGCCGACGCGACGAACCTGGCCCATGCCACGATTTACGCCTATTTCGCGACCCGGCAGGACATGCTGGTCAGCATGCTGTGCGACGACGTCGCCGCCTTCGCGCGTACGCTGCATGACACGTTCCCGTTCTCCGAACCGCCGGAACCCGTCACGGAACCTGTGCCGGTGACTCCGCTCTTCGCGCCGGTCGCCGAAGCCACGCCCGAACCGGAACCGGTTGCAGAGGAAACGCCCGAACCGGAACCCGTCGCCGAGGAGCCGCCGCAAGAACCGGCGACTGATGTGGCGCCGGAAGTGTTTTCGGAAACTCTCCCCGAAACCGCCCAGCCGTCGGGCGACGAGATCGCGGACATCAAACAGGCCATCGCCAAGCTCGAAGGCCGCAGGGTCGATGCCTGGCTCGAACGCCGCTTGCGCGTGTTCGAGAAAACGCTGGCCGACCTGGAAACGCGGATGACGACGTCGGAAGCGTCGGTCACGCGCGCGACCGGCGTGGTCGATGAAAACCTCAAGACGTTCGGCCAGCGCGCCGAAGCGCTAGAGAAGCGTCAGCGCGAGGCTTCGGATTCAGCGGCGGAGCGCCTGGAAGCCGGAGACCGCAAGGCGCGGGGCTCCGCCGCCGAATTGCGCGCCGCGCTCAACGATGTCTATGGCCGCCTCGAGAAGCTGGAGATCGCCAAGGGCATTGCCGTGACGCCGTCGCCGCCGCTGGATGCGCAATGGGAAGCGGGTGAGACGGTCGTCGCGCCGGTTGAAAAGCCCGTGACGGACGAGCCCTACACCGCCGCGGCCGAAACCTATCTCTCCGCCGCGCGCCGCGCCGCCAAGACCGCGGCCGAACTCGCCGAGATCGAACGCGGCAACAGTTTCGTCGCCGCTGCCCGCAAAAGCTGGACGCGCACGCGCATCATCCTTGCCGCCTGCGTGGCGCTGGGCGTGGTCCTGGTCGTCATCGGTTTGATGATGAACGCCATGATGCCGTCGCCGCACCCAATCGTTCGCCCGGCCGTTCATGTCCCGCCGCCGGTGCATGTCGCGGTTGCGAAGCCTGCGCCGGCCGCGCCCGCAAAGCCAATTATCGTGGCGCCCAAGCCCGACATGGCGCTCTATCGCGTCACCGCGCTCGCCAGCACCGGTAACGAAGATGCCGAATTGCTGCTCGGCTCACGCATGCTGGACGGCGACGGTGTCGCGAAAGACGATGCGAAGGCGGCGCAGTTGTTCCAGCAATCGGCCGGGCAGGGCAACGCCATCGCGCAATATTGGCTGGGCACGCTCTATGAGCGCGGCGGCGGCGTGAAGAAGGACGAGGCCGCTGCGTGGCGCTGGTATCAGTCCGCGGCGAAGAAGGGCAACGTCAAGGCGATGTACAACCTCGCCGTCGCCGATGCGCGCGGCAAGGGCGCCAAGGCCAACGTGGCGCAGGCCGCGCACTGGTTCTGGGTCGCGGCGATGCAGGGCTATGTCGACGCGCAGTACAATCTCGCGGTGCTCTATGAGCGTGGCCAGGGCGTGCCGCAGAGTCTCGTCAATGCGTACAAATGGTATGCGATCGCGGCGGCGGCGGGCGACAAGGACTCAAAGGCTGCCATCGATGTGCTCAAGACGCAGTTGAAGCCGGCAGAGCTTTCCGCCGGCGAACACGCCGCGTCCGCCTACAAGCCCAACCCGGTGGACCGTGCCGCGAACACGCTGCCGGATCCGTCCGCGCTGCCGGGCGGCTGAATACCCCAAAAGCAAACCGCGCCCCTCATTGCTGAGGGACGCGGCCGGCGCGGTCCGTTTTGATCAATGACCGGAAGGGCCCGGCGGTGGACCATTGTCGGGACCGTTATTGTTGGGCGGACCATCATTGGGGCCGCCATCGGGCGGCGGGCCGCCCTGGTCGTTGGGACCGTCCGGCGGGCCGCTTTGATCGTTGGGACCATCAGGCGGCGGACCACTCTGGTCATGACCTGGCGGCGGGCCGTTTACATAACCCTGCTGACCATCGGCGGGCGGAGGCGGCGGAGGGGTGGCCGGCACCGGTTGCCAGGGGATCATGCAGTTGCGGACATAAGGATAGTAGCCGGCGGGATTGCGGCAGTACCACCAGGTCTGTCCGGGGCCGCTGTAATAGTCGGACGGATAGTCGGCATAGTTCGAGACGTAATCCGGATAGGGATAGATCGCCTCGGGATAGAAGAACCATCCGCCGTCCGCGAACCACCACCAGCCGTTATGGCCGTGATGATTGCCGTGCCACCAATGGCCGTTCGACCAGGCCGCGCGCTGATTATGGCCGAACGCCGCGATGTGCTGGCCGCTCGCGAACATATGCGGGTGTGCGTTGGCGTGAATGCCCACGCTCGTGCTCGAACGCCAAGAGGCCCCGCTCGAATGCGCGGAGGAACTACCGTGCGAGCTGCCGCCCGACGGCCCACTGCCGCCGCCGCCAGGAGTCCAATGCGGCGCGGCCGAGGCGGGGGCCGCGAGCGCCAGTGCGGCGCCAAGCGCCAGCGCGGGAATGCCGTATCGATGCATGTTCGTCATGGTCCTGCTCTTGCTCCAGTGCGTACCACCGGGACTATCTTAGCCTGCTTCTGAACCCAGGATGAACGGTCACATCCGGAATAATCCATGTTAAAGATCAGCCCCTTGCGTCCGACTTCTCAGGCGTGGACTTAATCCCCGCCGCAGCCCACAAACCCGCCATGACCGCCCTTCGCGACCCGCAAACCGACGCCAGAACCGTGGCCGAAATCGAGACTGCCGCCCGCGCCGGACAGCTTCCGCTCGCGGTGGAATTGTCCCGCAAGGCGCTGGCCGGCGGGCTGGTCCATCCGATGCTGCTGAACCTGCGCTCCTATGGCTGGATCCAGCAGGGCCGGGAGAAGGAGGCGCTGGCCGACCTCAAGCTCGCCGTCGAGATCGCGCCGGAGGACCTGTTGGTCCGCAACGCCTACGGCATCCTGCTCGGCCGGTTGCAGCGCTGGGACGAGGCGATGCCGATCCTCGAAGGCTCGGTGGCGCTGGCGCCCGATTACGCCGTGGCGCAATTCAGCCTGGGCTGGGCATTGGAGACGACCGGCGAACTCATCGCGGCGCGCGGCCGCTACGAACGTGCGGCGGCGCTCGATCCGGCTTTCGCCGAACCGCTGGGGCGGCTGTCGAGCCTGGCGTATCGCCGCGCCGACTGGGACGAAGCGCGACGCACCGCCGATGCAGCCCTGGCGTTGCACCCCGATAACTACCTCGCGCTGACGACACACGCGAGCGTCGCGGTGGCGGATGGAGACCTCGCGGGCGCGGAGACCATCGTGCGCCGTCTCATCGCGATGACGCCGCCGGGGCCGCTCGATGCCGCCCTCGCGCGCGGCGTGCTGGGCGACCTGCGCCACGCCGAGGGCCGCTACGCGCAGGCCTTTGCCGCGTACACCGCGGGCAATCGCGAGATGATGAAGCTTTACGCGCCGCATTTCGACATGCCGGGCAAGACGGTGACGGACTATTGCGGCTGGCTCGCACAGTACTTCGCCAGCGCGTCGCCCGCGCAATGGTCCGCCGCCCGGCAAACAGCGCCCGCCGATCCGCGCGACGGCGCCACGGGCCATGTGTTCCTTGTCGGCTTCCCGCGCTCGGGCACGACGCTGCTGGAGAACGTATTGGCGTCGCACCCCGGCATCGCCACGCTGGAAGAGCGCGACATGCTGGGCGACGCGACGCGTGAATTCCTGGCCGACGCAGCCGGCCGCGACCGGTTGGCCGGTCTCGATGACGCGACGATCGCGGACTGGCGCGCGCGGTATTGGGCGCGCGTGCGCGAACACGGCGCCGAGGTCGCTGGCAAGGTGTTCGTCGACAAATATCCGCTCACGATGATGAAGCTGCCGCTGGTGGCCAAGCTGTTCCCCGGCGCGCGGATCCTGTTCGCGCTGCGCGATCCGCGCGACGTGATCCTCAGCTGCTATCGCCGCTCGTTCGGCATGAATGCCTCGATGTTCGAGTTCCTGGACCTCGCGCGCGCCGCGAAATTCTACGCCGCCGCGATGGGCCTTGCCGCGATCTATCGCACGCGCCTGGATTTGCCCTGGCACGATCTGCGCCACGAAGCCCTGATCGCGAATTTCGAGGGCGAGGTGCGCAAGCTGTGTGACTTCCTCGGCGTGGCGTGGAGCCCGGAGATGCACGACTTCGCCATCCACGCCAAATCCCGCACCATCCGCACGCCCAGTTCGATCCAGGTCGTCAAAGGCCTCAACCGCGAAGGCATGGCGCAGTGGCGGCATTACGAAACGGAGCTGGCGCCGGTGATGGACGTGCTCGTGCCGTGTGTGAAGGCGTTCGGGTACGAACCGGCGTGAGGTTCAGCGATATTCGTCCGAGCCCTGCACCCAGAGGAAAGACTGGATGTCGATCATGTCGCGCGGGCGCAGATCGCGGATGGCGCGGCGTGTGGCGGCGGCGAATTCAAGATAGTTCGCGTATGTCTCCCAGTTCGGACGCGAGACATAGCGGAAGTCGAACCCGCATTTGCGGGCGGCTTCCCGCGTCGTGTTGGGCTTGAGGAAGATGTGGCGCTCGGGCTGGGCGATGAAGCCGAACACCGTCACCAGCGGCCATGTCAGGACGCGGGTCTGCTTGCGCGGAAGCGCGGCGACGGTTTCGCACCAGGATGTGAAGCGGGTTTCGAGATCGCCGCTGCCGTGGAGGAAATCGTAGAGACCGGCCGCGAAGGCTTCGGCGCCGGTCTTCACCGCGTCCCGCAACGCCATCTTCTCGAAGGAGAAGAGCAGGCTGCGGCCGGATTCGATCTTCACGGCCCGTGCTGCGATCTCGCCGAACTCCTGGCCACGCAGCAGGGCACGAAACTCCGCCTGGCCGAGCTGCGCGTTCCACTCTTCATGCGCCTGCCATTTGTAGTCGCGTTCCCAGGCCAGATAGGTCTCGTCGCGGAGGCCGCCGGGGAAGACACGCAGGAACTTGGCGCGGGCGCGCTTCATCGCCGTGATGGGAAGGCCGACGCCGAGCGCATGCGCACCCGCCGCGCGCAACGGGAATGATTTCGACGGGGAAGCTTTCGGGGCCATGACAAGGGAATGGCGGGCGGCGCGAAAAGTTGCGGCGGCGCAGCGCGAGGCGATTCGAGATTCATGACTCGTGGGTTACGAACGTGACAGGCGTGCCGCAAGCGCCGCTTTTCTTGCTTTATGTAAAGCACCGCCGCGCATTTGGCGCCGTTGTCCCGCT
Organism: Rhizomicrobium sp.; assembly: GCA_036268825.1. Classification (GTDB taxonomy): domain Bacteria; phylum Pseudomonadota; class Alphaproteobacteria; order Micropepsales; family Micropepsaceae; genus Rhizomicrobium. The sequence continues at coordinate 5,478 of DATATK010000207.1, forward strand.
GGCGATGCCGTGCGGTGCTTGCTATCGTGCGCGCGGCGGGGGCCGGCGTATTGTGGTGTTGGAGGATGGTCCATGCGTAACCCGATTCTGGTGTCTTGCACGCTTGTGGGATTGATTGCGGCGTTTGGCACGGCTGCCGGCGCGCAATCCATCGGCCCGTCCCGTCCGCAGATCACGCACGCGGTCGACGACGCCAACCGCGTGCCGCTCGCGGGCAATACGCGGCCGGAGGTGCAAAACAAAGCGAACGATCGCGGCCTGGTGCCGGACAGTATGCCGCTCGCGCATATGCAGCTTCTGATGCGCCGCCCCGCGGCGCAGGAACAGGCGCTGGAGACCGCGATCGACCAGCTTTACGACGCGCATTCGCAGAGCTTCCACCACTGGCTCACCGCCGCACAGATCGGCCAGCAATACGGGCCCGCGGCGCAGGATGCGCAGACCGTGACGGCGTGGCTCGCGGGCAAGGGCTTCACGGTCAACGCCATCGACCCGACCGGCATGGTCGTCGATTTTTCCGGAACGGCCGGGCAGGTGCGCACCGCGCTGCACACCGAGATCCATTACCTGAACGTCCAGGGCGTCCGGCACATCGCCAATATGACCGATCCGCAAATTCCCGCCGCGCTGGCGCCTGCGGTCTCCGGCATCGTGTCGCTGCAGGATTTCCGGCCGCACAAGCTTTCGAAGCCGCGCCCGAACTATACTTACAATGCGCAAGGCCAGGCGTGGCAGGCGGTCGTGCCGGCTGACCTCGCGACGATCTACAACCTGACGCCGCTCTTCACCGCAGGCACCACCGGCAAGGGCCAGACCATCGTGGTGATCGAGGACACCGACGTCTATTCGCCGAGTGACTGGAGCAAATTCCGCTCGGCCTTCGGGCTTGCCGGCTATACCTTCGGCAGCTTCACCACGGTGCATCCCAGCAACCAGCCGGCGCACGGCAATTGCGTCGATCCCGGCGTGAACGGCGACGACGGCGAAGCCATCCTGGACGCGGAATGGGCGAGCGCATCCGCACCCAACGCGGCCATCGAGCTTGCCTCGTGCAACGACACGCGGACCACGTTCGGCGGATTGATCGCGCTGCAGAACATCGTCGCCGCGCCCAACCCGCCGCCGATCGTCAGCATCTCCTACGGCGAGTGCGAGGCCTATCTCGGCGCCGCGGGCAATCTGGCCTACTACACCGTCTACCAGCAGGCGGCGGCCGAGGGCGTCTCGGTGTTCGTGGCCGCGGGCGATGAGGGCGCGGCGAGTTGCGACTACGGCGAAGCGAGCGCGTTCCAGGGCATCGCGGTGAGCGGCTTCGCGTCGACGCCGTACAACGTGGCCGTGGGCGGCACCGATTTCGGCGACGCCTACGCCAACACCGTCAACAAATACTGGAGCAAGACGAACACGGCGGCCTTCGGCTCGGCGCTCTCCTATGTGCCGGAAATCCCGTGGAACGATTCCTGCGCCAGCACGCTAGGCGCCATCGCGCTCACCGGTTCCTCGACCACCTATGGCCGCTCGGGCTTCTGCAACAGCTGGACGGGCAGCCAGTTCCTCGACGTCGTGGGCGGCAGCGGCGGGCCGAGCGGCTGCGCGCTGGGCGCATCGTCGCCCTCAAGCTGGGCGGCGGTGAGCGGCTCGTGCAAGGGCTACGCGAAACCCAAGTGGCAGACCGGCGTGGGCGTTCCCGCCGACGGCGTACGCGACATTCCCGACGTCTCGCTCTTCGCGGCGGACGGCATATGGGGACATTATTACGTCTTCTGCTTCACCGACCGCTACAACGGCGGCGCGCCGTGCACCGGCGCGCCCTCCAACTGGGCCGGCGCGGGCGGAACATCCTTCGCCGCCCCGATCCTCGCCGGCATCCAGGCCCTGGTCGACCAGAAGAAGGCCGCGCGGGAGGGCAATCCCAATCCCGTCTATTACGCGCTCGCCGCCACCGAAAACGGCGCCAAGGGCAACGCCGGCTGCGATTCGACCCGGGGCAAGACGGTGAAGTCCACCTGCGTGTTCTACGACATCACGCTCGGCGACATGGACGTGCCCTGCAACGGCCCGTTCGATTGCTATCTGCCGTCGGGCCATGAGGGTGTGCTGTCGACATCGTCGAAGGCCTACGATCCCGCCTACGCCACCGGCGCCGGCTGGGACTTCGCCACCGGCATCGGCTCGCTGAACGCCAACAATTTGGTGAACGCGTGGCCGTGAGTGACGATGTGCGGCTTGCCGAGCCGTAGCTCGCGGCAACAAGCCCGCCTTCGCCCTGCGGGCTTCGGCGTGGCAGCCTTCGCTGCGCTTCGCGAGCGAAGGCTGGTGCCGGCTACAGGACTCGAACCTGTGACCCCCTGATTACAAATCAGGTGCTCTACCAACTGAGCTAAGCCGGCGTTGGTGAGTGGGATACGACACCGACGAAAGCCGCGCAACTGACGGCACTTTCCCTTTGTTTTCTCCCCCGCCGTTGCGGGGGAGGGGGACCACGAAGTGGTGGAGGGGTGTGAGGAACGGAGACAAGTAGTCTCGGCTGCTCACACCCCCTCCGTCTGTCGCGCGCCGAGCGCGCAACATCCACCTCCCCCGCAACGGCGGGGGAGGAAAACATCAAAACAATTCCTGTTGGGCGCTTGGCTTTTTCGGGGGTGCTGTCTTCTTCTCCTGCGCCATCTCCCATACGTCCTCGACGGTACGGAGCATCGCCTTCAATTGCTCGATCGTGGCGGTTGTTTCACCGAGCCATGCGGGGATATCTTCCAAGGCAAAGATCGCCGGCATCCGGTCGGTAATTTTCGCGATCAGCGCGTTGGCGGGGACGGTCGCCATCACGTAAGTCAGAAGTTCGCCGTGTTCGGGATTTTCCCATGCTTCCCACAGCACGGCGACCGCGAAAGTCTTGTTGTCGCGCGGCGTGACGACGTACTGCAAGGTTTTCGACGGCGTGATCTCCTCGCCTTCGTTGAAGGAATTCATCACCATGACGCCGCGGCGCGCGCGGAAGGCTTCGCGAAAGGTGGGCTTGATGTCGATGGTTTCGGCGCGGGCGTGAATGTGATCCGGCGTGCCAGGATTTTTCGCGCTGAGTGCGGCGAAGCCCCAGCGCATGGGCACCAGCTGCCGCTTTCCCGTATTGTCGAGCCGCAGGACTTGCGCGAAGTGCATCGGCCTCGGGGTGTTCACGGGACCATCGGCGGGCCGGCCGAGCAGAGCCATCAAATCGTGATGCTCCTGCCACGATTGGGCTTGCGAAACGCTCTGGGTGAATTTCCCGCACATCGCACTTGCCTAGCGGGTCGCGGCTCGATGCGCCAGACTTGACTTTCCGCGATAATGTTCCCACTATGTTCCTAACGAAATCGGCGGCGAGTCCCGGGGCAGAATGCGCCGGGCGCGCGTCGCGTTTGTCTGGAGAGAAGCGATGGATGCGAGCGGGAGACGGATGCAGGAGGGGGTAAGCGGAATCGTGAAAACGAATGCGCCGGCCCACCCGCACCCACAATATATTGCCCACCCCGGCCCCTGGGGGGAGGGGGTGGGCGTGGCGCTGAAAAACAACGATCAAGCTTTTGTAGGAGGAGGAAATTGAGACCCGATATCTAGTCCGCCGGCATTTTCGTGCCGGGCGGCGCGATGGAGATGTGGTCGGGCGCGACGGCGCCGCCGGAGATGATCATGGTCATCGCCTGGTCGGCCGGGATGTCGGTGGAGATCAGGCGCGAGACCGGCACGATCTGCAGGAACCCGGCAGTCGGGTTGATCGCGGTCGGCACGTAGACGGTTGCGAGCTCTTCGCCGGTCTGGCTGTCGGGGAAGGTGCGCATGACGAAGCCGAGCGCTTTCTGGCCGTGGTGCGGGAAATCGATCAGCACCACGCGCTGGGCGCCGCCGGGTTTGGTGCGCAGCACGTCGATCAGTTTCTTGGCGGCGGCGTAGATCGTGTCGACCAGCGGGATGCGCGCGACCACCCGCTCGAACAGCAAGATGATCTGCGCGCCCAGCACGCGCGAGGCGATGGCGCCGATCAGGTAGAGCATCAGGAGCGCGACGGCGATAGCGATGAGGAACTGCACCGCGGGATCGGAGAGGATGGGCGTGACGCCGGGCGCGCGATCCTCGATGAAGTCGGCGAGCTCAACGGCGAGCGGGTGGCCCCAGTCGCTGAGCACGCCCAGGAAAAAGGAGAACACCAGCCACACCACCACCAGCGGCGTGATGGCGAGCAGCCCGGCCAGGAGATAGGCCTGGATATTGAGATGGAGGCCCTTCTTCTCGGGCGCGTCCTGCGGCATCGGCGTTCCTCTGCGGCCCCGGGGGTGGACGGAATCGCGGTGAACGTTAATCTCCGGCGTCAACCCTGTCCTGGCAAGCGAATATGACACGAGTCCTCATCACCAGCGCGATTCCCAGCGTGAACGGCGTCAAGCATCTGGGCAATCTGGTGGGCTCGCTGCTGCCGGCCGACGTGTTCGCGCGCTTCCAGCGCGCCCGCGGCCGCGAAACGCTCGCCATCTGCGCAACGGACGAGCATGGCGCGCCGATCGAGCTGGCGGCGCTGGAAGAGGGTATCCCGGTCAGCGACTACTGCGACAAATGGCACGCGGTGCAGCGCGATCTGGGCCTGCGGTTCGGCCTGTCGTGGGATCATTTCGGCCGCTCGTCCAGCGAGCAGAACCGCGAACTCACGCTGCACTTTGCCCGCACGCTGTGGAAGAACGGCTGGCTTGATGTGCGCAC
>DATATK010000208.1:0-15914 GCA_036268825.1 Rhizomicrobium sp.
CCGTTCGCGTTCCCATATTTTGATCCATTCAGGCGGCCATTCCCGCCAGTCGTTGGCGAATGATCGCTTCTGCCTCGCGCATGATGCGCGCGACCAGGTCCTTGCAGGTGGGGATGTCGTGAATCAGCGCCTGCGTCTGCCCAGCCGACCAGATGCCAGCATCCATCTCCCCCTTGTCCAGCACGTTGGCGCCGCGCGTGCCGGCCACCAGCTCTTTCACGTCGGCGAACGTGGCGTTGCCGCGCTTCTCGATCGCCACCACTTCGTCGCTGATGGCGTTCTTCGCCACCCGCGCGGTGTTGTGCAAGGTGCGGAAGATGAGATTGGTCGCGCGCTCGTCGCCCGCCACGATCTGCTTCTTCACGTTCTCGTGGATCGGCGCTTCCACCGTCGCCATGAAGCGCGTGCCCATGTTGACGCCGTCGCAGCCCAGCGCCAGCGCCGCCACCAGCCCGCGCGCATCCGCCATGCCGCCGGACGCGATGATCGGGATGGTGAGCTTGTCGGCCGTCGCCGGAAACAGGATGAGGCCGCCGACATCGTCCTCGCCTGGATGGCCGGCGCATTCCAGCCCGTCGATCGAGACGCAATCGACACCTATGGCCTGCGCCTTCACCGCGTGGCGCACGCTGGTGCACTTGTGGATCACCTTGACGCCCGCTTCCTTGAAGCGCGGCAGATGCGGCTGCGGATTGTTGCCGGCGGTCTCCACGATCTTGATGCCGCTCTCGATGATCGCCTCGCGGTATTCGTCGTAAGGCAGTGGCGTGATCGACGGCAGGATGGTGAGGTTCACGCCGAACGGCTTGTCCGTCATGTCGCGGCAGCGCTTCACTTCCCTGGCCAGGTCTTCCGGCTTGCCTGCCGAATGCGCCGTGATGAAGCCCAGCGCGCCAGCATTGGCAACGGCGGCGATAAGCTCCGCCTTGCCCACGCGGGTCATGCCGCCGCAGGTGATCGGGGCTGCGACGCCGAACATTTCGGTGAAACGGGTTCTGATCATGGAACGCTCCTGCCCTGGATTTTTGTTGGGGCAAGGTGCCGGGAGTGCCCGGCAGGCGCAAGCCTATTTGAGGGCGGAAGCTACGTCAGTATGGGAGAAATCGCGACCTTTGTAGAGCAGAGGCTCCCCGGTCGCCTTCGCCAGTGCATAGGCAAGGCAGTCGCCGAAATTGAGCTTTGCCTTGTGGCCACTGCCCTTGCCGAATTTGCGGTAGGCCTCGCGCGCAATGCGGGCTTGGGCTTCATCGACGGCGACGACGGCGGTGGATGTTCTTTGCAGGAGATCGTCGAGCTTGAGGCTTGCGGCTGGCTGCCGTTTGGAATCGATAACGATTGCCGCCTCCAAATATGTTGCGGCGCTTATCCGGCGCGTCGCTGCAGCATCGATTGCGTCGGCAAAATTCTCCGCATCGTGCTCCTGCTGAAGGATTGCGATGATTGCCGAGGAATCGAGGATCATTTCGGCAAGCCAGTCTCGTCGTCGTAAAGATCTTCGATCTTCATCATCTTGCCCGGCGTTTTGGCGATAATGTCCGCGCACTCGCGTCCGATACGCATGATCTCTGCGGCAAGTTCACCTCTGGGTCTCTTTCCCCGGCGAACAGCCTTGATCTCCTTGCGCACGGCCGTGGTGATGGCGGCTGTTTTGCTCTGGCCGGTCAGTTCAGCCAATTCCGTGACAAGCCTCTCAGCCTCGGCATTCTTGATATTCAGGCCCATCGTTTTCTACCATTTGGACGGACCATTCTACCATGCTGCCTAACGGTCCACAAAGGGGTCCCGGACCAGGATCGTGTCTTCGCGTTCCGGGCTGGTCGAGAGCAGGGCCACCGGCGCGCCGATCAGCTCTTCGACGCGGCGAACATATTTGACCGCTTCCGCCGGCAGGTCCGCCCAGCTGCGGGCTCCGCGGGTGGATTGGCTCCAGCCTGCGATGGTTTCGTAGATCGGCTTGCAGCGCGCTTGTTCGTTGGAATCGCTGGGCAAGAAATCGATGGTCCGGCCGTCGAGTTCGTAGCCGATGCAGAGCTGGATCTCGTCGAATGCGTCGAGGATGTCGAGCTTGGTGAGCGCGATGCCGTCCATGCCGCCGGTGACGACGGTCTGCTTCACCAGCACCGCGTCGAACCAGCCGCAGCGCCGCTTGCGGCCCGTGACGGTACCGAATTCCGCGCCGCGCGTGCCGAGCAGTTCGCCGATGGTGTTGGTCTGCTCCGTCGGAAACGGGCCTTCGCCGACGCGCGTAGTGTAGGCCTTCACGATGCCCAGAACATAGCCGATGTCGCGCGGCCCCACGCCCGCGCCCGCCGCTGCCTGTCCCGCCACCGTGTTGGAAGACGTGACATATGGATAGGTGCCGTGATCGATGTCGAGCAGCACGGCCTGCGCGCCTTCGAACAGTATGCGCTTGCCCTCGCGGCGCAATTCGTTGAGCCGCCGCCAGGCGCAGCCTGCGAAGGGCAGGATGCGCGGCGCGATCTCTTTTAGCTGCGCGATCAGTTCGGCGCCGTCGATCTCGGCCAGATTGTTGCCGCGCCTGAGCGCGTTGTGGTGGGCGAGCAGGCGATCGATCTTCGCTGGGAGCCCCGCGAAATCCTTCAGGTCGATCACGCGCAGCGCGCGGCGGCCGACCTTGTCTTCGTAGGCGGGCCCGATGCCGCGCTTGGTGGTGCCCAGCGCCTGCACGGAGTTGGAGGTCTCCCGCGCCACGTCGAGCTCGCGATGGAGCGGCAGGATCAGCACCGCGTTCTCCGCGAGCAGCAGATTGTCGGGCGTGATGGCGACGCCCTGCGCCGCGATCTTCTCGATCTCGGCGAGGAACGCCCAGGGATCGACGACCACGCCGTTGCCGATCACGGCGAGCTTGCCCGGACGCACGACGCCGGACGGGAGCAGGCTCAGTTTATAAGTGACGCCGTCGATGACCAGCGTGTGGCCGGCATTGTGGCCGCCCTGGAAACGCACGACCACGTCGGCCCGCGCACACAGCCAATCCACAATCTTGCCTTTGCCCTCGTCGCCCCACTGGGCGCCGATCACGGCCACATTGCTCATTATTCCGTACCCGGATAAATGGTTCGCCTCAGGCGAATCCGCCGGGGCACGGTGAGGAGTTATAGCCGGAAGGCGGGGCGAGAGTCAGGCGCTTTTCGGCCCGAACGGCACCAGCATGGGCACCCTGCGGCGATAGGCGCGGTAGGCGTCCGGCCCCAGTTCCCGAATCAGGAAATCCTCCTCGATCCGCGCCTTCATCCAGAAGGCCAGCGCGAACAAAGCCGCGCCCGCCAGCGCCGGCGCGGTGCCCAGATCGATGGCCAGCGCGAACGCCGCGGCGATGACGCCGGTATAGATCGGGTGGCGCACGATGGCGAAGGGGCCGCTGTCCACGATGCGGTGGTCGGCATTGCGCGCCACGAAGCCGGACCAGAGCTTGCCCATGGTGAGCCGCGCCCACCAGCAGAAGGCGAAGGCGAGCGCGGTGAGCGCGAAGAGAATCCAGCCGGTCTGCTCGCTCACCGTCCACAGCAAGTAGGGCGACTGGTGCGCGAGTGGCGGGCCGAACAACGCCGCGATCCCGGCCATGGTGAAGAGCTGATAGGCGACATGCGAGCGTGCGCGCAGCTTAACGGAAGACTGCCCGGCCCAGAGCAGCGACATCAGCCACGAAGCATACCACACACCCCAGAGCCAATAGAGCGCGTGTTCGGGCGGCATGTCAGGCGCCCTTCGGCGCGAACGGAACGAGCATCGGCACGCGCCGGCGATAGGCGGCATAATTGTCCGCGCCCAATTCCTGGCTCAGGAAACGCTCTTCCAGCCGCGCCTTCATCCAGTAGCCGATGATGAGCAGGATCGTGCCAAGGATCGCATGCAGACTGCCCATCACCACGGTGGAGGCGATCGCGCCGATATAGATGCCGGTATAGATCGGATGGCGCACGATTGCGTAGGGGCCGGTGTCCACGACGCGGTGGCCTTCCTTGCGCGTGATGCGGCCGGACCAGAGCTTGCCCAGATAGATCCGCGCCCACCAGGCGAAGACGAAACCCAGCGACGCCACGCCCACCATCGCCCAGCCGACGGCGGGCGGCGCCTGCCAATATTGCGTGCCGAGCAGGCCGGGCAGGGCGACGAGGGAATAGTGCCCGTCATGGACCTTGATGGCAGCGCCCAGGAGCAGCACGAAGCCGGCCAGCGTGACAATGCGGTAGAGGAATTCGCTGCCCAGATCGGGCCGCTTGATCGTGCGGTTGGCCCAGAGGGCGGCGGCGATCCAGGTCACCGCCCAGATGTCCCAGGGAAGATAGATCGCCTCGCTTGGCCACATCCCCATCCACATGCGCATCCCCCATGCTGCCGCCTCCCCAAGACGTGGGGCGGCGGCGCGGCCATTGCAAGGGTCAGCGCAGCAAGGGCGAGGGATTGCAGACGTCCTGGGCGCGGTACTCCGCCGTGCGGCTGCGGGTCAGGAAGGCGTCGGCATCGGCCTGGTTCATGCCGCGCTTCTTCAGGATATCCGACAATTGCGTGTTGAAGCTCTTCTCGTCCGCGCCGGTCGCGATGATCTCTTCCATCTTCTGGTGCAGTTCGTAATCGCCGGGATTCAGGAACTTGTGCAATTGCTGGACGGTGCAAACACAACCGTCATGATCGGAATCCTTGACCGTTGACTTCGCCACCACCGCGGCCGCGCGCATGCAGGTGCCGACATCCGGCGAATCCACGACCGGCGCCGACGGCGCGACTGCGAGCGCGAGGATCAGAAGCAGCGACATCGGCAGCCTTCAGAACTTCAGCGTCTTCGCCATCTTTACCAGCGGCAGGGCGCGAATGGCCATGAGGGTTTTTTCATCCAGCCCGCCATCCACTTCGACGAGCGCGATGGCGTCCTCGCCGGGCGCGCTGCGGCCCAGCGCGAAAGCGGCAATGTTGGCTTTCGCGTCGCCGAGCAAAGTTCCGAGTTTGCCGATGAAACCGGGCTTGTCCTCGTTCACCACGTAGAGCATGTGGGGCGCGAACTCGGCGTCGAGATTGATGTCCTTCACCTGGATCAGGCGCGGACGGCCGTCGGAGAACACCGTGCCGGCGACGCGCCGCGTCGAGCCTTCGACGCTGACGGTGACCTTGATATAGCCGTCATAGATGCCCTGGCGCGGGCGGCGCGTCTCGCTCACCTTGATGCCGCGTTCCTTGGCGACGACGGGCGCATTGACCATGTTGACGTCCGGCAGCGCGGGCTTGAGCAATCCGGCGAGCGCGGCTTGCGTCAGCGCGCGCATGTTGAGTTCGGCGGCGGTGCCTTCGTAGAGGATTTCCACGGAGAGGATGCTGGTGTCGGTGAGCTGGCCCGCGAACAGGCCGAGCTTTTCGGCCAGCGAAATCCACGGCCGAACTTTCTGGGCTTCCTGCGCGCTGATCGACGGCATGTTGAGCGCGTTGGTGATCGCGCCGGTCAGCAGGTAGTCGGCGATCTGCTCGGCCACCTGCAGCGCCACGTTTTCCTGCGCTTCCGAGGTGGACGCGCCCAGATGTGGCGTGGCGACGAGCTTCTCGTTGCCGAACAGGATGTTGGTCTTGGCGGGTTCCTCCTCGAACACGTCGAGCGCGGCGCCGGCCAGTTGCCCGCTATCGAGCGCGGCCTTGAGCGCGGCCTCGTCGATCAAGCCGCCCCGGGCACAGTTGATGATGCGCGCGCCCTTCTTCATCTTCGCGATGGCATCGGCGGAGATGATGTTCTTGGTTTCCGCCGTCATCGGCACGTGCAAAGTGACGAAATCGGCGCGGGCAAGAAGATCGTTCAACTCCACTTTCTCCACGCCCAGATTCTCCGCGCGCTCCGGCGAGAGGTAAGGGTCGAACGCGATGACGCGCATCTTGAGGCCCTTGGCGCGGTCCGCCACGATGGAGCCGATATTGCCGGCGCCGATCAGGCCCAGCACCTTGCCGGTGATCTCCACGCCCATGAAGCGGTTCTTCTCCCACTTGCCGGCTTGCGTGGAGGCATTGGCGGCCGGCAGTTCGCGCGCGAGGGCCAGCATCAGCGAGATCGCGTGTTCGGCCGTGGTGATCGAATTGCCGAACGGCGTGTTCATCACGATGACGCCGGCGGCAGTGGCGGCGGGGATATCGACATTGTCGACGCCTATGCCGGCGCGGCCGACGACCTTGAGCTTCTTCGCGGCTTTGATCACTTCGGCGGTGATCTTCGTCGCCGAGCGGATCGCGATGCCGTCATATTGATCGACGATGGCGAGGAGTTCGTCCTTGCTCAGCCCCGTCTTCACGTCGGCCTCGACGCCGCGCTCCTTGAAGATCGCGACGGCCGCGGGCGAAAGCTTGTCGGCGATGAGGACGCGAGGGGCCATGATCGTGATCTTTCTATCAGGTTTTTTGCAGCAGCCGCGCGATGGCGGACGCGGGCAATTCGAGGCCGTAGGGAAAGCCCGGATTGAGCAGGAATGGCGCGTCCTTTGCCATCTGGAACAGCGAACGCCCGCCCATGGTGATATAGCGCCGGATCAGCGCGCTCTTGGTCGCGTTCTCGAAGAACATCTGCAGCCGCGCGGGCGAAGTGAAGACCGGCAGGTATTGCGCATCCCCGCGCCGTATCGCGATCAGGCGCACTTGCGCGCCCTCCACCAGTTTCTCCGGCTCACTGCCGTCTTCGGCGCCTTCGTTCTGGCCGATCACGTGCAGCGGCGATTCCAGCAGCAGCCGCTCGAACTGCGGTATCGCGGCAGGATCCGCCGCCATGGCCACCATCGCCTCTTCGAGGCTGTTTTCGGGAACGAAATCCACGAGGCTCAGCCCTTTACTTCGTTCCACGCCCAGTCGAGCCAGGGCGTGAGCGCTTCCAGATCGGCGCGATCCACCGTGGCGCCGCACCAGATGCGCAGGCCCGGCGGTGCATTGCGATGGCCCGCGATGTCGAGCGCGACGCCTTCCTTCTCCAGCACCGAGGCGAGCTTCTTGACCATCTCGTAGCGCGGCTCTTCGTCCAGCTTCGTGAACGCGGGATCGACGATCTTCAAACACACGCTGGTATGCGAGCGCGAGGCCGGATCCGAGGCAAGGAAATCCACCCAGTCGCGTTCGCCGACCCATTTGGCCAGCGCGTCGAAATTGGAATCGACCCGCCCGATCAGGCCTTTCAACCCGCCGATGCCTTGCGCCCATTTCAGCGTGTCGAGATAATCCTCCAGCGCCAGCATCGACGGCGTGTTGATCGTCTCGCCTTCGAAGAGCGCCTCGTTGAGCTTGCCGCCCTTGGTCATGCGGAAGATCTTGGGCAGCGGCCAGTGCGGGCTATACGCCTCCAGCCGCTTCACGGCATTGGGCGAAAGCACCAGCATGCCGTGCGCCGCTTCACCCCCGAGCACCTTCTGCCAGGAGAAGGTCACCGCATCGAGCTTGTCCCACGGCAGGTCCATCGCGAAGGCCGCGCTGGTCGCGTCACAGATCGTGACGCCCAGCCGATCGTCCGCGATCCAGTCGGCATCGGGCACGCGAACGCCGGAGGTCGTGCCGTTCCAAGTGAAGACGGCGTCGTGATTCTTCGCAGTTTCCAGCTTCGGCAATTCGCCGTAAGGCGCCTTGTGCACTTCGCCCTTCAGCTTCAATTGCTTGACGGTGTCCGTCACCCAATCCTCACCGAAGCTTTCCCAGGCGAACAGGTCGACGGGATTGGGCCCGAGCAGCGACCACATCGCCATCTCCATCGCGCCCGTGTCGGACGCGGGCACGATGCCAACGCGATAATCCGCGGGGATCCCGAGGATCGAACGCGTGAGATCGATGGCCTGTTTGAGCTTGGCTTTGCCCGGCTTGGAGCGATGCGAGCGCCCCAGCAATGCGCCCGAGAGCGCGTCAGGCGTCCAACCCGGCCGTTTGGCGCAAGGTCCGGACGAAAAAAAAGGCCGTGCGGGGTGCACGGCCGGACGGATGTTCCCGGTCATGTTCATTCCTTTCAGAATGATCGCGCCGCGTTGGGGCGGCGTGGCCCGCGACTCTTTTAGGGACTCGGCGGTTGAGGGTCAATGGAATTGGCGGACACAATTGCCGCATGGAACGCGGAACCCTGCACACTCGTTTGCTCATTGGCCGAACCCGAAGGAACCCAAATGACACTCGCCGAAGCGACCGAAGGAAAAGCCGCGCCCGAACTGACCATCGCGCTGGAGAAGGTCGATTACGTCATCGTCAAGGCGCGTCAGTTCGACGTGAAGGAAGCCGACAGCGACCCCGACGAGGGCTCCAATCCGACGGATGACGGCCAGGCCGACGTGCTGGAGGATGACGGCGAAGACGCGGTGCGGCAGGAGCTGGTGTCGTTCATCAATGCGATGGACGTGGATGAGAAGGCCGAACTCGTCGCGCTCGCCTGGCTCGGCCGCGGCACCTATGAGATCGATGAGTGGCAAACCGCGCTCGAAACCGCGAAGACCGAACACGGCAAGCGCACCGCGCAATATCTGCTCGATTTGCCGCTGCTGGGCGACTATCTCGCCGACGGCCTGGCCGAGTTCGGCGAGGAATATTCGGAAAACGAAGTTGATTAAACGCTGATCTCGCCGCGCATGTAGAGCACGCAGGGCCCCGAGAGGGTCGTGCGCCCGCCGTCATCGGTGCAGATGAGGTCGCCGCCGCGCGGGCTCACCTGCCGCGCCTTTAGCGTCTTCTTGCCGAGCCGTTGCGCCCAGAACGGCGTCAAAGCGCAATGCGCAGAGCCCGTCACGGGGTCTTCCGACACGCCTTTGTCGGGGGCGAAGAAGCGCGAGACGAAATCGTAACCCGCATCGCCCGGCGCCGTGACGATGCAGCCCCACAGATCCAGCGGCCGCAGGACCTGCGCGATGTTTCCGCAATTCTTGATTCCGCGAATGGCCGCCGCAGCGTCCCAAACCGCGACAACATAGCGGCCTTTGTGCAGTTCGCGGGGCGTTGTCGTGTCCAGCGCTTCGCCGACGGCCTTGGCGAAGCCGGGCGGTCCTGCGAAGGGCGTGACCGGATCGGAGGGCAGCGACATCACATGATTGCCGTTCCGGCCGCGCTCCACGGTCAATATGCCAGAGCGGGTCTGGAACGCGACGGTCTTCAACTCTGGTTCGAGTTCGTCGAAAACCAGCCACGCGCTGGCCAGCGTCGCGTGACCGCAGAGATCGACCTCGGCCTCGGGCGTGAACCAGCGCAGGTCATATTGTCCCGGCGCGGTGCGCACGATGAAAGCCGTCTCGGCGAGATTGTTCTCGTTGGCGATCTTCTGCATCAGCGCCGTATCGAGGAAGCGGTCGAGTGGCACGATCGCGGCGGGATTGCCCTCCAGCGCCTTCGCGGCAAACGCATCCACCTGCCAGAGTTTGTAGTTCATTGCGGTCTCCGTTCGACACGCGCGATTCCTATCGCGCTGCTGCGCGGTGCCGAACCAGCGCCGCCGCATGCCGGATCGCTGCACAGGTCATGGCGCGTCGTACCCGCGTTCGCGCATTTACAACCCATGTTTGTTAATCTATACGGATCGGCGAGTTGGGGGAGACGCGCGATGACGGCTTACAAGATCACCCAGGACAGCGACCAGTCCCTGCTCATCGCTGACGGCGATTCCGTCGTCCTCGAAGCGGGCGTCTCCATCATCGATCCGTCCGTCACGCTGAGTTCGCGCCAGGGCCTGACCGACTATGCCGGCATCCAGGATACCGACGGCGGCGACAACAAGGTGTCCATTCTGGGCACCGCCGAAGGCTTCGTCGGCGCGTGGTTCTGGGAAGGTTCGGACAGGGTCAATGTCGGGTCGCAAGGCCTTGCCTACGGCTTCAATGCCGGCGTCGAATTCCACGACGAGGGCCACAACCTGCTGTCCATCCAGGCGGGCGGCGAAGTCTCCAGCGAGTTCTACGGCGTCTGGTTCGGCGCCTTCCCGCATTACGACTATACGACCTTGCCGACGTCGGGCGTGGACACGATCCACAATGCCGGCACGATCGAAGGCATCAAGCGCGAAGCGGTGCGCATGGTGTTCGGCGGCAACCACATCGTCAATTCCGGCACAATCCAGGCCGATCTCTTCCAGGCGATCCAGTTCGACTCCGCCGTTACCGATCCGCGCAATTTCATTACCAACACCGGCCACATCGTCGCCGGCCCCCGCGGCCCTTCCATCGTCTCGGGCGATGCGGCGATGACGGTGCAGAACAACGGATCGATCACCGGCGATATCCAGTTCGGCGCCGGCAACGATCACTATGTGGGCAGCGGAACGTTCACTGGAACGATTTATGGCGGCGCGGGCAACGACACGCTGATCGGCGGCGCCGGCGACTTCACCGTCGAAGGCGGCGCGGGCGCGGATCATCTGGGCGCGGGTTCGGGCGTGAACACGTTCGTCTATACCGATCCGTCCGAGTCCACCAAAGGGGCGGGCATCGACACGATCACCGGCTTCGATTTCAGCCGCGACCACATCGTCATCGCCGGAACCGCGCTGACGCAGTTCGACCATATCGAGACGCAGCACGCGCTGGCGCCGAACCACGCCGCGCTGATGGAGACGTCGGGCGTCTGGTACCTGCTCGTGGATGCGAACGGCGTCGCGGGCTACCAGGCCGGCGAGGATTACATGATCAAGCTGGCGAACCCGCTGCACATGCCCTGATATCGCCGTTACGCCGGCGCGTGCACGATCTGGCCGCGCTTGGCGCCGAGCGCGTTCTTCATCGCGGCCTGCAGCTTCTCGAACGCGCGCACTTCGATCTGGCGGACGCGTTCTCTGGAGACGCCATATTTCTGCGACAGGTCTTCCAGCGTCGCGGGCTCGTCGCGCAGGCGGCGGGCTTCGATGATGTCGCGTTCGCGTTCGGTCAGTTCGCCCAGCGCGCCTTCGAGGAGTTCGTGGCGTTCGCCCTTTTCCTCGCGCTCGGCGAGGCGGCTTTCCTGGTCGAGCGTCTCGTCCGCCAGCCAGTCCTGCCACTCGGACTCCGAGTCCGAACGCAGCGGCGCATTAAGCGAGGAATCCGGCGCGGTGAGGCGCCGGTTCATGTTGGTGACTTCGGTCTCCGACACGGCGAGCTGGCGCGCGATCTCTTTGGTATGCGCGGGCGTCAGATCGCCTTCCTCGATCGCGTTGATCTTGGTCTTGGCCTTGCGCAGGTTGAAGAACAGCTTCTTCTGCGCGGCGGTGGTGCCCATCTTCACGAGGCTCCACGAGCGCAAAATGTATTCCTGGATCGAGGCGCGGATCCACCACATCGCGTAGGTCGCGAGCCGAAATCCTTTGTCCGGCTCGAAGCGTTTGACCGCCTGCATCAGCCCGACATTGCCCTCGGCCACCACTTCGGAGAGCGGCAGGCCGTAGCCGCGATAGCCCATGGCGATCTTGGCGACGAGGCGAAGGTGGCTGGTGACGAGCCGGCGCGCGGCTTCGGGGTCTTCATGTTCGCGCCAGGCCTTGGCGAACATATACTCCTCCTCCGGCTCCAGAAGCGGAAACTTCCGGATTTCGGTGAGGTATTTGGAGAGTCCGCCTTCGCCCTGGAGCGCAGGCAGTCCGCGACTGCTCATCTTCGACCCCTTTTGACCGCGCCCAAGCTATCGGAGCGATCACCCAATCTAACGTCCGGCGCGGCCATTCGGTGAACGGAAATCGCGAAGTTCCGACGGAGTCAGACCGTGTATGTAGGTCGGATTATGGCACGTTCAAGCCGCGCAAGGCCTTTACCAGAGCGGTGAAATCGGCCGGCCATTCCCGTTCGAACCGCATGGGTTTGTGGCTGATGGGGTGGCGGAATCCCAGCAGCCAGGCATGCAATGCCTGGCGCGGGAACGCGTCCGCCGCAGCGTAGGCGGCGGCTTCGGCGTCGTTCTTGGGCCGCGGCGCCCGGTGCGCCTTTCCGTAAGCAGGATCGCCGATCAGCGGATGGCCGAGATGGGTCAGGTGGACGCGGATCTGGTGCGTCCGCCCGGTTTCCAGCCGGCACTCCACAAGACTGGCGAACGGCCGCGGCCCGAAGCGCTCGATGACCCGGTAGCGGGTGCGGGCTTCCTTGCCGCCTGTCCGCATCACCGCCATGCGTTTGCGATCGAACGGGTTGCGCCCGATCTGGCCCTCGATCACCCCGTCTCCCGCCCGCGGCGCGCCCCAGACCACGGCGTTGTACGCGCGTTCGATCGTGTGGGCGGCGAACTGCTTGGCGAGGCTCGCCATCGCGCGCTCGTTCTTGGCGGCGACCAGCAATCCGCTCGTATCCTTGTCCAGCCGGTGGACGATGCCGGGCCGCGCCTCCCCGCCGATGCCGATCAGCGAGGGCCCGCAATGGGCGATCAGCGCGTTGACCAGCGTGCCGTCCGGATTGCCCGCCGCCGGATGCACCACCAGCCCGACCGGCTTGTCGATGACGATGAGGTCCTTATCCTCGTAGACCACGTCGAGCGGGATATCCTGGCCGCGCGGGTCGGCGGGCACGGCAGCGGGGACGGAAAGGTCGTAGTCCTCGCCCGGTTTGACCCTGCTATTGGCGTCTTTTATGGTCGCGCCCCCACGCGTGACCGCGCCCTGCGCGATCAGGGCCTGAAGCCGCGAACGCGACAGCGCGGGCAGGGCGCCCGCCAGGAAACGGTCCAGCCGATGGCCCGCCTCTTCGTCCGGCACGGTCGCGCGAAACTGTCCGTCTACGGAGGAATGAGCTTTGTCCGACACGATGCCCGCCAATGACGATCCCAGAGGTGCGCCCAGCTTCCGCGTGATGAAGGCCGTCGTCATCACTTTGGGTGTGCTGATCGCACTGGCCTTCGTGGCCCTGATCTGGGGCTTCATATCACGTCTGAACGGCCATGGGGGCCCGCCGCAAGCGCCGGACTATCAACTGCCCCACGGCTCCAAGATCGTGCTGGTCCAGTCCACCACGGGCGACCGCGTCTATATGGCGGTGCAGACCCCGCAAGGCGGCGAAGTCGACATCTTCAACGCCGAAGACGGCAAGCTGGTCGTCCGCATCCTCGCCCAGAAATAGGCGGGCGTGCTCGATCTTCCGCCGCATCTGCGCGCCCAGTTCGAAGCCGAGGCCCGCGCCGCCTATCCGCGCGAATGCTGCGGCCTGATCGAGGGCGTGGCCGCTGGCGAGGTCGTTCGCGCAACCGCGCTCCATCCCACGCGTAACATGGCCACCCAGTCCGACCGCTTTGAGGTCGATCCCGCGGAACATCTCCGGCTGCTCCGCGCATTGCGCGGCACGGGGCACGGAATCGTCGGCTGCTACCACTCCCATCCGGGCGGCCGCGCGCAATTGTCGGCCCGCGACCGCGACTGCATCACCGATGACGGCTTTCTCTGGCTCGTTCTGGGGGCCGGCGACACGCTCGCCGCCTACGCTTGCGGCCCCGGCGGCGGCAACGCTATAAGCCCCATCCCGCTGGCTCCCATCGTCTAGCGGTTAGGACGCGGCCCTCTCAAGGCTGAAACCGGGGTTCGATTCCCCGTGGGAGCGCCAAACGCCACGAAGCCGTTATTTGGAACGCGCGCCACTCACCGCAAATACCCCGCCGTCTCCGCCAGGCTCAGCAGTCCCAGCACCACATAGATCGCCGCCGACACATAACGCAGCCACGCCAGCGGAACGACGCGGGTGATCGCGTGTCCGAAGAATGCGGCGGGGATGTTGGCGATCATCATGCCGGTGGTGGTGCCGGCGGCGACGAGGATGACGTCGTGATAGCGCGCGGCGAGCGCGGCGGTGGCGAGTTGGGTCTTGTCGCCCATCTCCACGATGAAGAAGGCGATCGCGGTGGCCACCATCACGCCCCAGCGGCGCGGGGCTTCGCTCTCTTTGCTCTCCTTGTCAGGCACCAGAATCCAGGCCGCCATGACGATGAACGAGGCGCCGATCAGGTAGCGGAACCAAAAAGCGTTGAGCACGCTGGCGATGTAATAGCCGGCGAGCGCCGCCAGCGCGTGGTTGAGCAGGGTCGCGACGAAGACGCCTGCGATGATCGCCAGAGGCTGGCGGTAGCGGCTCGCCAGCATGATGGTGAGCAGCTGCGTCCGGTCGCCCATCTCGGCGAGCGCGACGACCAGGGCCGATACGAGAAATGTCTCCATCGACTGTCCGCTGCCGCGCCGTTTGACGGTTTGATCTTATACCGGGCGCATGCTGAAATGCCCCCGGCAAAACACAGTATAGATACTGGGAGAACGGAACATGCAGGAACGGCTTCAATTCTATATCGACGGCAAATGGGTCGATCCGGTCACGCCCAAGACGCTCGAGGTCATCAACCCGGCGAACGAAGAGCCCTTCGCGAAGATCAGCCTGGGTTCCAAGGCCGATGTCGACAAGGCCGTTGCCGCCGCGCGCAAGGCTTTCGAGACGTTCTCGCAGACGACCAAGGAAGAACGTCTCGCGCTGCTCGGCAGGATCGTCGAGGTCTATCAGAAGCGCTATGGCGACATCGTCCAGGCGATCAGCATGGAGATGGGCGCGCCGCTCGGCCTGTCGAAGAACGC
The DNA here is from genome assembly GCA_036268825.1 of Rhizomicrobium sp. GTDB lineage: Bacteria > Pseudomonadota > Alphaproteobacteria > Micropepsales > Micropepsaceae > Rhizomicrobium. The sequence continues at coordinate 14,495 of DATATK010000208.1, forward strand.
GCAGGCCGCGATGGGCATCGCCCATGTTTCGCAGGCGATGAAGGTGCTCAAGGATTTCGAATTCCAGACGGTGCAAGGCTCGACCGCCATCGTGCGCGAGCCCGTTGGCGTCGTCGGCATGATTACGCCGTGGAACTGGCCGATCAACCAGATCGCCTGCAAGGTCGCGCCCGCGCTCGCCGCCGGCTGCACCATGGTGCTGAAGCCCTCCGAGGTCGCGCCGATGAATGCGATGCTGTGGGCCGAAGTCATGGACGAGGCGGGCGTGCCGCCGGGCGTCTTCAATCTCGTCAACGGCGACGGGCCCACGGTTGGCGAGGCGATGTCGTCGCATCCGGGCATCGACATGATGTCGTTCACCGGCTCGACGCGCGCCGGCATCGCGGTGGCCAAGGCCAGCGCCGATACGGTCAAGCGCGTGGCGCAGGAACTGGGCGGCAAGTCCGCCAACATCGTGCTCGATGACGCCGATTTGCAGAAGGCGGTCGTCGGCGGTGTGATGAACATGATGTCCAACTCGGGACAATCGTGCAATGCGCCCAGCCGCATGTTCGTGCCGAAGGGCAAGCATGACCAGGCCGCGCAGATCGCCAAGGCCACGGCCGAGAAGGTGAAGGTCGGTGACCCGTTCGCCGAAGGCACCACGATGGGCCCGGTCGTGAGCGAAGTGCAGTACAACAAGATCCAGGGCCTGATCAAAAAGGGCATCGACGAAGGCGCCACGCTGGTCACCGGCGGCCTCGGCCGTCCGGAGGGTGTGAACCGCGGCTATTATGTGCGGCCCACCGTGTTCGCCAACGTCACCAACGACATGACCATCGCGCGCGAGGAGATCTTCGGGCCGGTGCTCTCGATCCTTCCCTACGACACCGAAGCCGAAGCCATCGCGATGGCGAACGACACCGTCTATGGCCTGTCGGGCTATGTGCAGTCCGGCGACATCGACCATGCGCGCAAAGTGGCGTCGCAGCTGCGCACCGGCAATGTCCATCTGAACGGCGCGGGCGTGGACCTGAACGCACCGTTCGGCGGCTACAAGCAGTCCGGCACGGGCCGCGAATGGGGCGAGTTCGGCTTCGAGGAATTCCTCGAAGTGAAGGCCGTCATCGGCTACGGCGAAAAAGCCGCTTAAACTGCTCAAACTGAGATCGGGCCGCTCCCAAAGAGCGGCCCGATTGTTTTTGTCCCACTCCGAAAAGAAAGACACCGCCATGAAATACCGCAAGCTCGGCGCCAGCGATCTCAGCGTTTCGGAAATCTCGCTCGGTTCGTGGCTCACCTACGGCGTGGGCGTGGAGCGCGACAAGGCGGTGGCGTGCGTCAACAAGGCCTTCGATCTCGGCATCAACTTCATCGACACCTCCAACGCCTATGGCCGCGGCAAGGCGGAAACGTTCCTGGGTGAGATCCTCGCCGACCG
>DATATK010000209.1:0-11579 GCA_036268825.1 Rhizomicrobium sp.
ACCGTGTCGTTGCCCGTGCCGCCGTCGAAAACGAGGCTGCTTGCGATCACCGTTGTCGTGGCCGTGTCGTCCCCGCCAAGACCGTTGAAAGTGTCGGCGCCGTCGTCGCCATGGGTGAAGGAGAGTGTGTCCGACAGCGCGCCGCCGGTCAGGGTCATGCCGGAGACTGTATTGGGCTCGACGAAGGCGAAATGTCCGTCGGTCTCGGCGCTGCCGTCGAAGGTGAGGCTGTTGATGCCGATGGCCGGTCCCGAGGACGAGAAATCCACGATCATGGTCGCGCCCGCCGCGACATTGGCGTCGTTCGTCGTGAAGGACGCGCTGTCTCCGTCGGTGACGGTGATGGCAAGGTCCTCGACATTGGTGATCGTCGTGGCGGCGAAGGTGTAGGCGCCGCTGACGTTGACGAGATTCACCGTGTCGCTGCCCGCGCCGCCGTCGATGGCATCGGACACCGAGAAATTGCTGCCGAACGTGACCGTGTCGTTGCCCGCGCTGCCGGTGATAGCATAGCCCGCCGAGGTCGCGGCGCTGAGGTCGATGGACAGGTTGCTCGCGGCGCTGGCGTCGATATTCAGCGTGCTGCCGCCCGCGATGTCGCCGGTGACGGTGACGCCGGTGTCGGAATACCCGCCGATGAATTTCAGCGTCTCGACGCTGGTGACGTTCGGGGCCGTGAGGCCAAGGCTGGTGTAGGCGCCGTTGAGTTCCAGCGTATCCGAACCGGCGCCGCCTTCGACAACGGAGCGCTCGTTGTTGAAGTTCGCGGCGTAGAGGAACGTGTCGTCTCCGCCATTGCCCTGTTCCGTGCCGACGCCGAAGGGCTCTGTCGACATGTCGAAGGAGTCGCTACCGGCCCCGCCGATGAAATCGGCGATATTCGTCCCGGCGATGAAGTCGAATGCTCCGTCCGTTTCCGCGCTGCCGTTGACATGGAGGAGGTCACCCGCCGCGCTCGCGTCGACCGTCAGCGTGGCGCTGGCGGCGACATTGCCGTCATTGAGGATGATGTTCACCGAACCATCGATCTTGAGCGTCTCGACGTTCGTCATGGTATTCGCATTGAATGTGAGGCCGCCTGCGGAGGTGCTGCTGATCTCCAGCGTGTCGTTGCCCGCCCCGCCGTTGAACGTATCGGACGCGGAGAGGTTGGCGCCGTATTTGACCGTGTCGTTGCCCGCGCCGCCGGTGATGGCGAAAAATCCGTTGGTCTCTGCCGAGCCGTCGAAGGTGAGCGTATCGCCCACGCCCAGCGCGGAAGCATCGACCGTCAGGGTTTGGCCGGATGCGACAGTGGCGTCGTTGGTGGTGAGATTGTAGCTGTCGCCGGCATCGAGCGTCAGCGTCTCCACATTCGTCATCGTGGCCGCGCCGAAAGTGAGGCCGGCGGAATAATCGCCGTTCAGCTCCAGCGTGTCGCTGCCGGCGCCGCCGTCGATCGTGTCGGAGGCGGAGAAATTGGCGGCGAAGAAGAAGTCATCGTCGCCGGCGCCGCCGGTGACGGTGAAGCCGGGGGCTTGGGACAGCGAGAAATCGAGATAGGCCTGATCGGCGGCGCCCAGCGCGCTCGCGTCCACGGTCAGCGCCGCGCCGCCGGTCAGCGTCGCGCCGCTGCCGTGCGAGTCGTCAAAATTCATGCCGTAGGAATGGCCGCCGAGCAGCTCGATTGTCTGGAAGTCGCGCAGGCCTGTGGGGATGAAGAAGAAGGAGGGCCCGACGGTGACGCCGGACGAATAATCGCCGTCGAAGGTGGCCGTGTTGCTGCCCGTGCCGCCGTCGGCGGCCTGGAACGGGTTGCTGCCGTAAACGGCGCCGAAATTGACCGTGTCGTCTCCGTCGCCGCCGGACACGTTGAAGCCGTCCATGCTGTTCTGAACATCGACGACGTCGTCACCCCCGCCGCCGTGGAACACGGTATCGCCGGCGCCGGCGATCAAATGGACGTTGCCGCTGGCGAGCGCGGAGTCATCGAAGGTGACGCTGTTGCCGCTGCCGATCGCGGAGGCATCCACCGTGAGGCCGGATGCGATCGCAGATTGCCAGGTGATGTTGTAGCCGCTGCCCGCGAGCGTGACGCTCTCGACGTTCTGCACCATCGTGCCGGACACCGTGATCGCGCTTGCATAGGTGCCGTCGAGGCTGAGCGTGTCGCTGCCCGCGCCGCCGTCGATCTGGTCGCCACTGTCGAACGCGGCGCCCATGTTGATCGTGTCATTGCCGGCGCCGCCATGCACGGTGTCCTCGCCGCCGACGGTGAGGTTGAAGGTGTCGCCGTCCTGGCCGCCGGTCAGCACGTCATTCCCCGCGCCGCCGCGGAGGATGAAATGGCCGTCGGTCTCGGCCGAGCCGTCGAAGGTCAGCGTGTCGCCCGCGCCCAGACGATTACCCGCGACCAGAAGCGTGGCGCCCGCGGCCACGGTGGCGTCGCTGGTGGTGAGGTCGTAGCTGTGGCCGGCGTCGAGCAGCAGCGTCTCGACATTCACCATGGTGGTGGCGCCGAAGGTGATGGAATCGGCCGAGCCCATGCCGTTCAATTCGACGCGGTCGTTGCCGGCGCCACCATCGATATGGTCCGCCGCGGTGAAGCTGCTGCCCATCTCGAAAGTGTCGTCGCCGGCGCCGCCGGTCGCGGTGTCGTTGCCGCCATGGGTGAGGTCGAAGGTGTCTCCCCCGCTGCCGCCGGTCAGGACATCGTCGCCCGCGCCGCCGATGACGTGAAAGCGCGCGCCGGTTTCCGAACTCGCGTCGAAGGTGAGCGTGTCGCCCGCGCCCAGGCGCCCGCCATTGATCACCACGGTCGGGCCGGATGAGAAATTGTCGTCGGTGGTGAGGTTGTAGCTGTGGCCGGCCTGGAACAGGAGTTCCTGGATGTTTGCGACCGTCTCGGCGCCCATCGTGACGCCGGCGGAATAGTCGCCATCGAGCACCACCGTATCGCGCTCTCCGGCGAGATAGCTGCCGCCGTTTATCGAGTCGCCGGCGTCGAACGCCGCGCCCATCAGGAAGGTGTCGTTGCCCGTCCCGCCATTGGCGGTATCCTCGCCGCCATGCTCGAGCCGGAACGTGTCGTTGCCCGCGCCGCCGGTCAGCACGTCGTTGCCCGCGCCGCCTTCGAGCGTGAAGTTGCCGTTCGTCTCGGCGGAGCCGTCGAAGGTCAGCGTATTGCCCGCGCCCAGCGGCGCGCCGTTGACGAACAGAGTGTGTCCGGCCGCGACCGTCGCGTCGTCGCTCGTCAGGCTGTAGTCGTAGCCCGCGTCCACGATGATGCGCTCGACATTGACCATGGTGGTGGCACTGAAGGTGACGCCGGCCGAATAGTCGCCGGCCAGCACCACCGTGTCATAATCCGCGCCGCCGTCGATCGTGTCGCCGGCGTCGAGCGTGGCGCCGAAATGGAAGACGTCGTCGCCGCCAAGCCCGCTGACCGTGTCCTCGCCGCCCTGCCCGACGTTGAACACGTCGTCGGTGCCGTTGTTGCCGGTCAGCGTGTCGTTGCCGGCCGTGCCGTTGATGACATTCGACATTTTGACTCCCAGCCGGCGCGAAGGCAGCTTCCCACGGGGGATTTTAGCAGCCGCACACCCGCAAGCAAGCGCGCGCACAGGTAGAATGCGGAACGCCCGTCACAACGGGCACGGTTGCCGGCCGCGATCATCCTATGTGAATCCGCCGCCGTCCCTTGAGGGGAACAGGGGAACCCTGCCGAATTGCCGTTACGCGGTGGCCCAGGCGCCGGCTGCGAAGTCGGCGGTGTTGGTGTCGCCGGCGAGGTGGATCACGAGGTCGCTGCCGCCCTGGTATCCGGCCGTGCCGTTGCCGTCGATGACGAGGAACGTGTCCCCCGACAGGTCGCCGGCATCGGCGGTGAACAGGATCGCGTGGTTGGCGTTGAGGCTGCCGGAAAGCGCCGCGGCGAGATCGCTGTCGAATGTCGCCTGCGACAGCGAGCCGGTCGTCACGGCGGCGTCCGTGCCGGTGACGGTGTGGAACGCGATTGTGTCCCTGGAGAAGTCGAAGCCGGTGATCGTATCGAAATCGGCGCCGCTGAAGGACGCGTGGCCGTAGTCGAAGATGTCGTTGCCGCTGCCGCCGGTGAAATTGCCGGCGCCGGCGCCGCTGATGAAGTGGAACGCGCCGTCGGTTTCCGCCGAGCCGTCGAAGGTGAGCGAATTGCCGGCGCCGAGCGCGCTGGCGTCCACCGTCAGGGTCTGGCCCGCCGCGACCGTCGCGTCGTTGGTGGTGAGGTTGTAGTTGCCGCTGGCGTCGAGCGTCAGCGTCGCGATGTTGGTCATCGTCGCGGCGCCGAAGGTGAGGCCGGCGGAATAGTCGCCGTCCAGGCTGAGTTCGTCCGCGCCGCCGCCGCCGTCGATCGTGTCGCCGGCGGCGAAGGCCGCGCCGAACTCGAACGTGTCGGCCAGCTGGCCGCCGGTGAGGTGATAGGCGCCGGCGCCGGCCTGGAAGTCGAAATGGCCGTCGGTTTCGGCCGAGCCGTTGAAGGTGAGCACGTCGGTGGGCGTGAGCTTGGGGATCATCTCCGCGTTGCCGCCGCCGGCATAGGCGGAGAAGCCGTCCGCTTCGATCGCCAGGGTGGCGCCGGCCTGGACGTTCCCGTCATTGGTCGTGATGTCGTAGCTGTAGCGGCCGCCGAGGCCGATCGCCTCGACGGAGGTGAGCTGGCCGGCACCCAGCACGAGCGCGTTGGCGCCGGTGTAGTCGGCGTTCAGCGCGGACGCGATGTCCTGGAACTGGGCGTTGAGCGCCAGCGTGTCGAAACCGCCGCCGCCGTTGAACGTGTCGGCCGCATCGAAATTGCCGCCGACGGCGAACAGGTCTGCGGCCGACCCGGTGGTCAGGTTGTAGGTGCTGCCCGCCGCGCCCGCGAAGATGCGGTCCTGGATGCCCGTTTCGCCGCCGTCGTTGAAGGTGAAATTGTCGCCGTTGCCCAGGCCATGCGGGCCGTAGCAGGTGAAGGTGGTCGGCAGGACGTTGGCGGGGCCGAACGAGCCTTCGACGGCGTTGATCGTGTAGCTGTGCCCGCCCTTGAGCGCGATGACCTGGATGCTCGTCATGCCGCCCACGGCGAGGTTCAGCGCGTTGCCGCCGCTATAGTCGCCGTCCATCACGACGTGGTCGATGCCGGTGCCGCCGTCGATATGGTCGGAGCTGGTCATGCCCGCGCCGACCTGGAACGTGTCGTTGCCCGCGCCGCCGGTGAGGTCGTAGGCGCCTGCGCCCGTGGCGATGGTGAAGTTGCCGTTGAAGGACGGCGCGCGCGGATTCAAGACCGCGGAATCGGCCTCGGCGGAGCCGTCGAAGGTGAAGCTGTCGCCCGCGCCGAGGCTGGCCGCGTAGATGACGAGCGTGCCGCCCGCGGCGACGTTGCCGTCGGCGGTCGTGATGCTGTAGTCGTGCCCGGCTTCCAGCTTGATCTTCTGGATGTCGGTGATGGTGGTGTCGTTGAAGACGAGCCCGTCGCTGGTACCCATGCCGTCCAGCACGAGCGTGTTGAAGCCCGAGCCGCCGTCGATCTTGTCGGTCGCCATCAGCGCCGATCCCATTTCGAACGTGTCGTTGCCGCCGCCGCCATGGGCGATGTCGTGGCCGTTGCCGCGCGACAGGTCGAACACGTCGTTCCTGGCGCCGCCGGTGACGTCGTTGGCGCCCGCGCCGCCGATGATGTGGAACGAGCCGCCGGTCTCGGCCGCGCCGTCGAAGGTGAGGCTGTCGCCGGCGAGGAGCGTGCTGGCGTTCACCTTGAGCGTGGCGCCGGCCGCGACCGTCGCATCGCCGGTGGTGAGCGCATAACTGAAACCGCCGCTCAAGGTGAGCGCTTCGACATTGATCATCGTCGTGGCCAGGAAGATCAGCCCGGCCGAATAATCGCCCTTGATGGTGACCGCGTCGCTGCCGCTGCCGCCGTCGATCTGGTCGGCGCAGGTCAGCGTGGCGCCGAACTTCATGACGTCGTTGCCGGCCGCGCCGCTGACCGTGTCGTTGCCGCCCCGGGTGAGGTTGAACGTGTCGTTGCCCGGCGTGCCGGTCAGATTATCGTTGCCGGCCGTCCCGTTGATCGTGCTGCTGGTCACGCGATTCCCCCAAATCCTGAAAACTCGAGCGGAGAGCCCCCGCGGGAGACAGCCTCCCGGATTCCGCTGGTGCGGGGATTTTTACGGCAGCCGGAAGGCGGCGTCCAATCATCCAACATGGAGGCGCGATCCGCGAAAAAGTAGAAGCTTGTCGTTGTAGCGCCGAGTATTTGTCAGATGCTGAGATTGCTGAAGCCGGTCACGTCGATCACGATATCCTGGCCGGACTGGTAGCCCACCGTCCCGTTGACATCGATGATCAGGAAGGAATGGCCCGCGAGATCGCCGCTCGTGGCGGTGAATTCCTGCGCCCCATGAACGCCGAGGCTCGCGCCCAGCGCGGTGACGTCGGCCACGAAACTGGCATGCGAGATGCTGCCGCCGCCCACGACGGTGACGGGGCCGATATTGCCCCACGGCACGGTGAAGACATCCGCGGAGAAGTCGACATTGCGGATCACGTCGTAATCGGCGCCGGTGGAATCGCTGGCCGCGTTGTAGATGAACGTGTCGACCGAGCCGTTGGCGTAGCCGGCGATGATGTGGTCCGCGCCGCCGCCGCCGGTGACGGTGTCGCTGCCGTCGAAGCCGTCGCCGCCGCGCGACAGGTCGATGATGTCGTTCAGCGCGCCGCCGGTGATGACGTCGTCGCCGCCCGCGGCGATGATGTGGAAATGGCCGTCGGTTTCGGCCGAGCCGTCGAAGGTAAGCGAGCGGTTGCCGATGCGCGTGCCGTCCACCGTCAGCCAGGCGCCGGACGCGACGTTGGCGTCGACCGTGGTGATGTCGTAGACGGCGAAATTCTCCAGCCGCAGCGTTTCGACGCTGGTGAAGCTGGTGGCGACGAGCACGAGCGCGTCGGGGTTGCCGTCGCCGTTGCCGGTGATGTCCACCACGTCGTTGCCCGCGCCGCCGTCGATCGCGTCGCTGCCGTCGAGCGTGTCGCCCATGTAGAACGTGTCGTTGCCGCCGCCGCCATGGACCGCGGCGTCGCCGCCCTTGGTGAGGTAGAAATGGTCGTTGCCCGCGCCGCCGGTGAAAGCGTTGGCGCCCAGCCCGCCGATGAAGCGGAACGCGCCGTCGGTCTCGGCGCTGCCGTCGAAGGTGACGGTGTCGCCGGCGCCCAGCGCCTCGGCGTTGACCGTGAGCGTCGCGCCGGCCGCGACGGTCGCGTCGTTGCTGGTCAGATAGTAGTCGTGTCCCACACCAAGCTGGATGTTCTCGACATTGACGAGCGTCGTCGCCGTCATCGTCACGCCGTCCGAGTAATCGCCGGCCAGGCGCAGCGTGTCGATGCCGTTGCCGCCATCGACCGTGTCGCCGGCGTTAAACTTGTCCACGAAGTTGATGAGGTCGTTGCCGTCGCCGCCGGTGACGCTGTCTTCGCCGCCCTGCCAGACGCCGAACGCCGTGTCCGCGTTGCCGGTCGTCAACACATCGTCCCCCCGCGTACCCAGTTCCCAGTCCATGGCGTATCCCCTCAGCAGCGGCGGGCATGAAGGGTCAAAGACTGTCAAAAAGCAAATCTTGGGGTGCGGTTGCTTTCCTCCGCCGCTTCGCGGGGAGAGAAAATGGAAGCTCAGTGCGATTCTCCTGTCTGTTCAACGGGGTAGGGTGCGATTCGGGGTGATTCCCGCCGATTCCCGTGAAATCGGGCCTCGCCGCCCTAGAAATCAATCCAGCCGATTCGCAAATCTGCACAAAGGGCGGTTTTCCGGGCAGAATTTTTCCTACATTTGCTTGACAGCGCCACGCTGGTCAGGTAGTTTTCCAGCATCTCCCGAACTGTGTCCGAACCCCAGACCCGCCCCCCGGCGGCGCCTGCGCTTCGCCGCGTCCGGGCCGAACCCCTTTCACCAGGAGAAAATCTATGACGCGACAAACGCAGACCTGCGCCCGGGCGCCGTGAGCCCGATGACGAGCGCGCACTGCAAGATGAGCGAACAGCAGGTGGTCGCCGCGCTCGATCAGTTGTTCGAAATCAGACCCGAAGACATCACAGACGATTGGATCCACGTCATGAGCAAGCGGCTTCTGAGCCTCCTGAACAACCACATCGCTTCGCTGGAGGCGATCAAATACGACAACAAGACGGCGCAGCCCACGCCCGCGGAGCGGCTGGTCAACGCGCGCTCGCTCGCCTCGCTGAAGGACACGCTGCGCGACGTCACCAAGATGAAAACGCAACACGATGCCTCGCTGGAAGGCAGGAAGGCGCGCCGCCATGACGACGCAAGAGCAGAACTTCGACATCGCGTGGCTGGTGAGCTTGTCGCCAAAAGAAAGGAAGATCGTTCTTGATGCGCTCACCAAGGACGACCAGCGTTTCGTGCTCGCCGATTGGCGCTTCTGGGCGCGCAAGGCGCAACGGCCGCCGGACGGGAGCTGGCGCACCTGGCTGTTCCTCGGCGGACGCGGATCGGGAAAGACGCGCGCGGGCGCCGAATGGATCGCGGAAGGCGTTCGCAATCAACGGATGAAACGCGTCGCGCTGATCGGCGCAACCTATGCGGAGACAAGAGCCGTGATGATCGAAGGACAATCGGGATTGCTGGCGGTTTCGCCGGCCGCTGTTTACGAGCCCACGAACCGGCGCGTGTTGTGGCCGTCGGGCGCGGTGGCGACGGTGCTGTCGGCGGATGAGCCGGATTCCATTCGCGGCCACCAGTTCGACGGCGCCTGGGCGGACGAGTTCGGCAAATGGCCGGATCCGCAGGGCGCGCTCGACATGCTGGCGATGGCGCTGCGCCTCGGCGCGGATCCGCGCCTCTGCGTGACGACGACGCCGCGCAACACGCCTGCGCTGAAGACGATGATCGCGTCCCGCGAGACGACGCTCACGACGAGCCGCACGCGCGACAACGAGACAAACTTGGCGCCCGGCTTCGTCGGCGCGCTGGAGGCGCGTTACGCCGGCACGCGGCTCGGCCGCCAGGAGCTGGACGGCGACCTGATCGACGACAACGAGAGCGCAGTGTGGAAACGCGACTGGATCGAGGCGGGGCGCGTGGCGAAAGCGCCGGCGCTCGACCGCATCGTGGTGGCGATCGATCCGCCCGCCGGACTGGACGGCGACGATTGCGGCATCGTCGTTGCGGGCCGCGCGCCGGATGGGCATTTCTACGTGCTCGCGGATCGCTCGGTCGGCGGCCTCACGCCCACCGGCTGGGCCGAACGCGCCGTCGCGGTCTATGACGAATTCAAGGCTGATATTCTGGTGGCCGAAGCCAACCAGGGCGGCGAAATGGTGCGCACGCTGCTCAAGCAGGCGTCGAAGCTTGCGCCGGTCACGCTGGTGCACGCGACGCGCGACAAGAAGACCCGCGCGACACCCATCGCCGCTCTCTACGAGCGCGGCGAAGCGCACCACGTCCGCGCCTTCGCCGAACTCGAAGACCAGATGTGCCAGTTCGATGGCACGGGCCCGTCGCCCGACCGCATGGACGCGCTGGTCTGGGCCCTGACCGACCTCGCATCGGGCGAGCGCGGCGAGCCGAAGGTACGCACGCTTTGATGCACCTCCCCCTTGTGGGGAGGTCGGAGAATTTTGAGCGCAGCGAAAAATTGTCCGGGTGGGGGACCGGGCTGCAATCCGCACCGGCCCCCCACCCGATCCGCCTACGCTAAAGCTACGGCGGACCCGAGTCCGCAAATGACCCGCCGAAGCTTTAGCGTAGGCGGGAAACCCCCGCGCTGGCGCGCGATGGTTTGTCGACCTCCCCACAAGGGGGAGGTGCAGAACAAGGAAACACAAACATGTTCGACAACTGGTTTCGTCCCGCGGGTTCGCGGGCGCGCGATGGCGTTCAACCCCCCGCCATCGTTGCGCCCGAACGGAAGGGTGGCAGCACCCCCCTGATCGCCCTGTCCCTCGCGGGGCGGCCCTCGTGGAGTCCGCGCGATTTCGCCAGCCTGGCGCGCGAAGGCGTGATGCAAAACGCCATCGCCTATCGCTCGGTGCGCGTGATCGCGGAAGCTGCGGCCTCTGTGCCGTGGCTGCTCTACGAGGGCGACATCGAGCAGGAGAGCCATCCGCTGCTCTCCCTGCTCGGCAGCCCCAACGGCTGCGAAAGCGGAACGGTGCTGTTCGAGCGCTGGTATGCGTTCCTGCAATGCGCGGGCAACGCCTATCTGCAGGCGATCAGCGCCGGCGGCAACGTGCGCGAGCTGCATGTGCTGCGCCCGGACCGCGTGGTGGTCGTGCAGGACAATAACGGCTGGCCCTGCGCCTACGACTACACGGTGAACGGCGTGACGACGCGGCTGGCGCGCGACGCGAGCGGCTTCCTGCCGGTGCTGCACGGCAAATTGTTCCATCCGCTGAACGATTGCTACGGCCTGTCGCCGATCGAGGCGGCGGCCAGCGCGGTGGACATCCACAATGCCGGCGCCGGCTGGACCAAATCGCTGCTCGACAACGCCGCGCGCCCCTCCGGCGCCCTCATCTACAAGGGCCCGGACGGCGCGCCGGGATTGAGCGAGGAACAATTCGGCCGCCTGAAACGCGAATTGGAGGACGCCTACCAGGGCGCGGCGAATGCCGGCCGGCCGATGGTGCTCGAAGGCGGGCTCGACTGGCGCGCGATGAGCTACACGCCGGCGGATATGGATTTCTCTTCGATGCGCAACGCCGCGGCGCGCGAGATCGCGCTGGCCTTCGGCCTGCCGCCGATGCTGCTGGGATTACCGGGCGACAACACCTACGCGAACTACCGCGAAGCGAACCTCGCCTTCTGGCGCCAGACCGTGCTGCCCCTCGTCGCCCGCACCGCGAAGGATCTCACGCGCTGGCTCGCGCCCCGCTTCGGCGAAGGCCTGCGCGTCGGCTACGACGCGGACGCGGTCGAAGCGCTCGCCGAGGAACGCGAAGGCGTCTGGGACAAGATCAACGCGGCGAGCTTCCTGACGCTGAACGAGAAACGCATCGCCGCGGGCTATTCGCCGGTGGAAGATGGAGACACGCCATGACCATCGCCGAACAATTCCAGTCTCTGTCCGACCGCAAGATCCCCGCCGCTCTCGTCACCGCCTTCGTCATCCAGACGGCCGGCGCGCTGTTCTGGGCGGGCTCGGCGGCGGAGCGCATCAGCGTGCTGGAGCGCGGCGCGGCGCAGGACCAGACCGCCGTCGGCGAGGTCGCCGTGCTGGAAGAGCAGGTCGCCGACATGAAGCAAGCGCTCGACCGCATCGAGACGAAGCTGGACCGGATGAAAGAGCCGAATAAGGGCGAACAATAAACCCCGTTGTCATGGCCCGCGAATGCGGGCCACCCAGGTGATGTTGCTCCGGCTTTCGAGGAACTCGCGTCTCCTCCGTGTCTCTGTGGCTCTGTGTGCAAAAACTTTTTCACACAGAGCCACAGAGGCACAGAGAGATCGCGCTTTGATTGTCGTCAATTGCGCGCGGTGACCTGGGTGGCCCGCATTCGCGGGCCATGACAATGGAAATTGAGAAAAGCGAAACACATGACACCGACCATACACCGCACGCGGC
>DATATK010000210.1:0-4202 GCA_036268825.1 Rhizomicrobium sp.
TCGAGAAGCGCGACAGCGTCGCGATCACATGCTTTCCAAGCGATCGGTCGGCAAGCCGCAACGTCTCAAGCTCCTCTTTCAGAAAAGGTAGGCTGACCAGACTGCCGTCAGGCCATGCGCAATATTCTGTAAGGAAGCGAATAAACCGCTCGCGGTTGCGCCGATAGAGTTGCGGATACGCCGATTTATGAAAACGAAAGCCTGCGAGTGTATCTGTCGCCGTCACATAAAGCGTCTTCCGATAGCGAAAAGCGTTGCCGGCTCCAGTATTGACCTCCGGGCCACCCTCGACTGAGACCTTGGCAATCGCAGCGGCCTCGCGTTCGAAGTAGGAGCAGAACTGGTCAATGCTTTCCGCAATGGTCATCTGAGCGTTCTAACTTAAATTGGTTGACAAGAAATTAGTTGACCAATTAGTTGACATTATTGACCCAGCGTAATGGTACGGCCGGCAGTTTAGTTGACCAATTAGGTGACAAGATTAGTTGACACCCACATCCCGCAGGCGGAGCTTCCATTCTTGAAGTTCGGTTTCTCTCCGCGCCTCTGCGGTTCAATCTTGTGTTGGTTTTCTTGGCGGTCTTGGCGCCATGGCGGTTCAATTTATTGTTTTTCTCTGTGTCCTCCGTGGCTCAGCTTTTTACCAACCAAGCACGTACGCCGGCCGTCGCGGATCGGCGCCGCCGTGCAGCACGCCGTTCTCCTGGTCGTTGACGATGGTGCACACCGCACCGGCGAGCCAGGTCTCGTCTTCCCACTCGTAGACCTTGTGGCCGAGATCGCGGAGATTGTCTCCCGTCTCCTCTGCGAGACTCTTCTCGAGGTGCAGCCGGCCCGGATAGTACTGATGCGGCTCGAACGAGCCGGGGAAGCTGTAGCCGGCGAAGCGCGGCGCCTCGACCGCGGCCTGCGGCGACATGCCGAACACGTTGACGTTGAGGAACACCTGCAGCATCGCCTGGCACTGCACGTCGCCACCCGGCGTGCCGAACGGCATGTAGACGCGCCCGTTCTTCAGCGCCATCGCGGGATTGGGCGTGAGCCGCGGCCGCTTGCCCGGCGCGACCGAGCACGGATGCGTCGGATCGGACCACGACTGGGTGCCGCGGCCGGAGCACAGCACGCCGACGCCGGGAATGATCGGCGTCTTGTCCGAGCCGTCGGACGGCGTCGCGGAGAACGCGTTGCCGTGGCGGTCGATCACGCACAGGTACGAGGTGTCGCCCGGCCCCGGCGCCTCGTCGGACTCGGGCGCGGGCACGCAGATCTGGCGGATGTTGGCCAGCGTGTCCGGGTTGCCCGCGGGCGGCATCTCGCCCCATGCCTTCTCCAGGCTGATCATCGAGCGGCGATGCGCCGAGTAGCGGTCCGACATGAGCCCCTTCATCGGCACCTTGATGAAATTGGGGTCGCCGAAATGATGGTGGCGATCGGCAAACGAGAGCTTCAGCGCTTCCGTCACCACGTGGATGTACTCCGGCGAGTTGTGGCCCATCGCCTTGAGATCGAAGCCCTTCAGGATATTCAGCGCCATCGGCAGCACCGGGCCCTGCGACCACGGCCCGCAGGCGTGGAGGTCGATGTCGTCGAAGCGCGTGCGCACGGTGGGCTCGAACTTCACGCTGAAATCCGCGAAGTCCTCGTAGCGCATCGGCCCGCCTTCCTTCTCGATGAACTTCGCGATCGTGCGCGCGATGTCGCCTTTGTAGAACGCGTCGCGCGCCGCCTTCAGCCCGGCCTTGCGGCCCTTGCGCGCGGCTTTCTTCTCCTGGTCCGCCATGTACTGCATGGTGCGGCCGAGGTCGGGCTGCTTGAATACTTCGCCGGTCTCCGGCGGACGGCCCTGCGGCAGGAATACCTTCCTGCTCGCCGGCCACTTCCGGTACTGGCCTTCGTTCTTCTTGATGAAGTCCGACATCATCGGGTGCATCGGGAAGCCGTCGCGCGCGAAGCGGATGGCGTAGGACGCGACCTCGCCGAAACTCATGGTCCCGAAGTTCGCCAGCGCGGTGATCCACGCGTCCGGCGCCGCCGGCACCACGCAGCGCTCGACGCCCTTCGGAATCTTGCCGCCGTGGCGCTTCAGGAAGTAATCCGGGGTGATCGCCTTCGGCCACACGCCGAGGCCGTCGATGCAATGCACCTTCTTGTCCTTGGCGGTGTAGATGATCTGCGGCGCGACGCCGGCAAAGTTCACTTTGTCGGTCTGCAGCACGCCGATCGCGATGCCCGCCGCGACCCCGGCGTCGATGGCGTTGCCACCCGCCTCCAGCACCTCGAATCCGGCGTGCGCCGCGAGGTAATGCCCGGCGGAGACGACGTGCCGGGTGCCCATGATGCTCAAGCGATTGCCAGCCATGGTGTTGCTCCTTCCGCTGTGCTTTGTTCGGCGAGTGAAATTCCGGTAGATTCTATCGCTAACGCTTAATCCCGGGTTATTCATCGTTCTTATCGTGGAATGATCATGCTCCTTCGCTTCTCGATCGTCTTTCTCGTAATTTCCCTGGCGGCCCCCGCCGCCTTTTCCCAAACCGGCCCGTGGAAGCCCACGCGCAACGTCGAGATCGTGGTCGGCGTCGGCCCCGGTGGCGGCATCGACCGCACCGCGCGCCTGATGCAGAAGATCCTGCAGGATCATCGCCTGCTCGACGTCGCTTCCACGGTGGTCAACAAGCCTGGCGGCGGCAGCACCATTTCCCTCGCCTACCTCAGCCAGCACCCGGGCGACGCGCAGCTGTGGGAAATCTCCGCGACCTCGATACTCACCAACCAGATCACCGGCAAGAGCGCGCTCGGCTACAGGGATTTCACGCCGGTCGCGATGCTCTACGACGAGTACATCGGCTTTCTCGTGCAGGAAGACTCGCCGCTGAAGACCGGCAAGGACCTCCTCAACGCGCTGAAGACGGCGCCCGAATCGCTGCCGATCGGCATCGCAACCTCCTCCGGCAACACCAACCACATCGCCGCCGGGCTCGCCGCGAAAGTGGCCGGGGGCGACGTGAAAAAGCTGAAGGTCGTGATCTTCGGCTCGGGCGGGGAGGCGATGACGTCCCTCCTCGGCGGGCACGTCGCCGTGGTCGCGACACCCGCGGCCAACGCCATCCCCCACCTGCAGGCGGGACGGATGCGCGTGCTGGCGATCGCCGCCCCGGCGCGGCTCGAAGGCGCGCTCTCCGCGGTCCCCACCTGGAAGGAGCAAGGCGCGAACATCGTCGTCGCGAACTGGCGGCCGGTGGTGGGGCCGAAAGGCTGGTCGCCGGCCCAGGTCGCGTACTGGGAAAACGTCTTCGCCAGGCTGACCGCCACCGAGGAATGGAAGAAGGAGGTCGCGCGTTCGGGCGGTGTCAATCACTACATGAACAGCCGCGACCTCGCCGCCTACTTCGACTCGCAGTACGCGCAGTTCCACTCCATCCTGTCCGACCTCGGCCTAGCCAAGCAGCCGTGATTTGTGAGCCGTGAGCCGTGAGCCGTGAGCCGTGAGCCGACACCACCGCCTGGTGGAAACCGTCTGTAGTATGATTTGCGTTAGCAACAGTACGCGCAAAT
Source organism: Rhizomicrobium sp. (assembly GCA_036268825.1). Taxonomy (GTDB): domain Bacteria; phylum Pseudomonadota; class Alphaproteobacteria; order Micropepsales; family Micropepsaceae; genus Rhizomicrobium. The sequence continues at coordinate 3,553 of DATATK010000210.1, forward strand.
AATTAAAAATACATGAGGAAATTCAAATGTTTATGCTGCTCCGCTCCGTCGTAGCGGTGCTCGCGGTCGTTTCGTCCGGTTTGGTCTGCGCGCAAAATTATCCCGCCAGGCCGGTGCGCATGATCGTGCCGTTTGCTCCGGGCGGAAACACCGACATCATCGGCCGCGTGTTCGCGCCGAAGTTCGGCGAATTTCTCGGCCAGTCGGTCATCGTGGACAACCGCGCCGGCGCCGGCAGCACGATCGGGACCGAGATTACCGCGAAGTCTCCGCCCGACGGCTACGTCCTGCTCATGGTTTCCGCCGCCCACACCATCAACCCGGCGATGGCGAAGAAGCTGCCGTACGACTCGATCAAGGACTTCACGCCGTTGGGTGTCATCGCCGACGTGCCGACCGCCTTCGCGGTGCATCCCGCGCTGCCGGCGAAGAACGTGAAGGAATTCATCGCGATCGCGCGCGCCCGGCCGGGCGAGATCTTCTATTCCACCGCTGGCCGCGGCACCGTCGGCCACCTCGCCGCCGAGCTGCTCAACTCGGTGGCGAAGATCAGGCTGACCGCCGTACACTACAAGGGCTCGGGCCCGTCGGTGATCGACCTCATCTCGGGCCAGGTGCAGATGCAGTTGATGAGCATGCCGGCGGCGGTG
>DATATK010000211.1:0-3950 GCA_036268825.1 Rhizomicrobium sp.
GTGTTCGAGGCGCGCCGATCGCTTCGGGCCCAGCGTGTCGCGCGCATGGCGCTGGTGCGCGATCTGCCTGCCGTCACCAAGGACGGCGTCACGATCCAGCTGATGATGAATGCCGGCTTGCTGCTCGATATGCCGTCGCTCAAAGAATCCGGCGCAGACGGCATCGGCCTGTTCCGTACAGAACTTCAGTTCATGATCGGCGAGACCATGCCGCGTCTGCCCGACCAGATCGCTTTCTATCGCCAGGTCATCGAGTCCGCGGGCAGCAAGCCTGTCGTGTTCCGCACGCTCGACCTGGGCGGCGACAAGGTGCTCCCTTATGGCGAATGGGAGCGTGAGGAGAATCCGGCGCTCGGCTGGCGCGCCATCCGCATCGCGCTCGATCGCCCCGCGCTGCTGCGCTACCAGGTGCGCGCCCTGCTCGCCGCCTCCGCCGACCGGACCTTGCGCATCCTGCTGCCGATGGTGAGCAACGTCGCCGAGTTCAATCTCGCCCGCGCGCTGGTGGACCGCGAGCTCGAACGCGCCCGCCAGCTCCAGCTTCCCTTGCCGACGCAGACGCTGGTCGGCGCGATGCTGGAGGTGCCGGCGCTGATGTTCGCGCTGCCGCAAATGCTGCGCGCCGCCGACTTCGTTTCCATCGGATCCAACGACCTGCTTCAGTTCATGTTCGCGGTCGATCGCACCAACATGCGCGTCGCGCGCCGCTACGACGTGCTCAATCCCGCCTCGCTCACCATCTTCCGCCAGATCGTGCGCAGCGCCACCGAAGCGAACGGCGAGGTCTCGCTGTGCGGCGAGATGGCGGGCCGGCCGCTGGAGGCCATGGCGCTGATCGGCGTCGGCCTGCGCACGCTCTCCATGGCGCCCACCAATATCGGCGCGATCAAGATGATGATCCGCAGTCTGGACACCCGCGAACTGGCGCCCTTCGTCGATCAATTGTGCGCGCGGACCGACGCCAGCCTGCGCACAAGGCTGGCCGCTTTCGCCGCCGAGCGGGGCATCGTCCTCAAATAGACGTGAGACGGGCGCCCGGCGCGGCCGGGGCTTCTTCCAGTCTCGCATATGTTACTTGCGCGTCACCTGGCAGCTGCCTAGCGTTGTGCAGAACAAGCCTGCAGGGAGACTTGATATGTCAAAGATGACCGTTGTTGTTGCCGCCGCCGCCGCGCTGATCGCTTCCACCGCGTTCGCGTTCGCCGACGAATCCACGTCCGGTTCGCAGATGATGAAGACGCCGACTGGCGCCGTTGTGGACACCACTTGCCACCATGATGGTGAAGTCGTGCAGGGGCCGAACGGATTGCTCGTCTGCCATCAGCGCCGTCCGCTGTCCGACGTTCATTTCAAGTCGAGCGACTGGTTCCGCGGTATCGGCGCGAAGGCCGCCGCCACCAACGAATAGATTTTCGTCGCGTCCGGAGACTCGATACGTGATCAGATCGCTCCTGGGTGCTGTTGCGCTCGTCGGGTTGTCCTTTGCGCCGGCCGTGGCGCAGGGTGGCTCCTCGCCCGTACCCGCTGCGCAACCCGTCGCCGACGCCGTGCCCGCTTCGGGCAAGGTGGTGTGCCATCACGACGGTGAAATCATCCAAGCCCAGACCGGTCCCGTCATCTGTCACCAGAAGCATACCAGCGGCGTGACCAATATGTCGCGGGAGTGGCTGCGCGAGCAGCAGCTCCGCAGCTCGACGATGAATCACTGAGCAATGGCGGGAAAGCCCGAAAAATAGTCTTGTTTCGTTTTCGCGCGGTTGAAATGGGCGGCAAGGACGAACAACGCCGGGTCTTGCAAAGATTACAAGACATACGCAATATTACGTCAGGTTGTTCGAAGGGAGTTATCATATGCTTAAGCTGACTTTGGCGGCTGTGGCCGTGTGTGCTGTGGTTGCCGGCTCGACCATCGCTTTTGCCGACACGCCGAACGGTAACGGCGCGACGCCGCCCGCGGATCCGAACGAGATGATCTGCAAAAAGGGCGAAGTCACGACGGGTTCGCGCTTCCCTGGCCCCACGATCTGCCACACGCGGCTGGAATGGGAACAGGAACAGAAGAACGCGAACGAAAGCCTGCAGGGCATGCAAAACCGCCTTGACCAGCAGCGCGGCTCGAGCATCTCGGGCGGCCACTGAATTTTCCTTGCGGCGTGATGCCGCCGGGATTTCAGGGGATTCTCGCGGCATAGCCCCGTTCCGGCTGGCGATACGCGGCCGGAGAGGCTATTGCTAGCGGGATGACGAAAGTTACCCATCTCACGCTCGAAGAAGGCGGCGGCCTCAACCGCCGCCGCATTCACTTGCGCGAAATCTCCGGCGAGGCGGACAGCCCACTGGAAACCGTCGGCCAGGATCTCCGCGCCGGCCGCCAGCGCCGCGGCGACGATCTGGCCACCGTGTCGCGCGCCCTCAAGATCCGCAAAGACCATCTCGAAGCTCTCGAGGAAGATCGCTTCGAGGCGCTGCCGGGCCGCACCTATGCGGTGGGCTTCGTGCGCGCCTATTCGGACTATCTCGGCCTCGACCCTGTTCAGTGTACGGAACGTTTCAAGCGCGAGATCGCCGGGCGCGGCGCCGAGCCGACATCCGCCAGCACCTTCTCGCCCGACCTGGAGGAGCGCAGGCTTCCCCATGGCTGGATGGTGATCGCCGCCGTCGTGCTCGCGCTGATCGTCTACGGCGCCTATCACCTCGCCATCACCGCCGACTCGCTTTTGAAGCCGGCCGTCGCAAACGTGCCGGCCCGCATGGAACCGAAACTGCCGGCGCCCGCGCCGAAGCCCGTCGTCGTCGCGACGCCGCCCGCTCAAACGGCGGTCGCGCCACCCGCGACCGGCGCGCCGGCTCAACAGACCTTGAACGTCACGCCGAACGGCGCCACCGCGCCCGCCGCAACGCCGGCCGCCGCACCGCCGCAAACGCTCGCCGCCGAGATCGCGGCGCTGCCTGCCGGCGAAGCCTATGGCACGCTGAACCACGACGCGCGCGTCGTGCTCCATGTCCGGCAGACGACGCGCATCCTCGTTGAGGGCAATGACGGCACGGTCTATATCAACCGCGTGCTGCATCCCGGCGACTCCTATCATGTTCCCGATCGCGTCGGCATCACGCTGACCACGCCCAACGGCGGCGCCGTCGCCCTGGAATTGGACGGCCAGTTGATGGGCGTCGCGGGCAAGACGTCCCAGATGACCGAAGGCCTGTCGCTCGATCCGCAGGCCGTCGTGGATCGCAGCAGTGGGAGCGCGCACTGAACGCGGGCAAACGATGAGCCTTCGAGCCTATCGCGATATCGCACGTCGCCACTCGCGCAAGATCCGCGTCGGCAGCGTTGAAGTCGGCGGCGACGCGCCGATCTCCGTGCAGAGTATGACCAACACGGTCACCGCCGACATCCGCGGCACGATCGACCAGATCCGCGCGATGGAAGAAGCCGGCGTCGACATCGCCCGCGTCTCCTGCCCCGACGAAGACGCGACACGCGCACTCAAGACCATCGTCAAGGCCGTGAACGTTCCGGTCGTCGCCGACATCCATTTCCACTACAAGCGCGCCATCGAAGCCGCCGAAGCGGGCGCCGCGTGCCTGCGCATCAATCCGGGCAATATCGGCAACGCCAATCGCGTGCGCGAAGTGGTGAAGGCCGCGAAGGATCACGGCGTCTCCATGCGCATCGGCGTCAACGCCGGCTCGCTCGAAAAGGAACTGCTCGAACGCTACGGCGAGCCGTGTCCCGAGGCGATGGTCGAGAGCGCCTTGAATCATGCGAAAATCCTCGAAGACAACGACTTCACCGAATTCAAGATCAGCGTGAAGGCGTCGGACGTATTCCTCGCCGTTGCCGCCTATCAGGGTCTCGCCGAAGCCTGCGATTATCCGCTGCACCTGGGCATCACCGAAGCTGGCGGGCTAATGAGCGGCACGGTCAAATCCTCCATCGGCATGGG
>DATATK010000212.1:0-6400 GCA_036268825.1 Rhizomicrobium sp.
GCGCGACATCGGTCGCGCGTGACGGAGGGGGAGACGGAGGAAGTGAAGACATATTCTTCACCGCTACTCACACCCCCTCCACCGCTACGCGGTCCCCCTCCCCCGCACCAGCGGGGGAGGAAAAAACTAAGCCGCCACTGCCGCGCTCTGTCCCATCGAGGCTCTGCCGCGGCGGCGGAGGAATTCGGCTTCTGCAGGGCTGAAAAACAGCACCATCAATTCGACCGCGACCGAGAAGAACTGTTCGGCGTTGGCCCGCTTGTCGCCTTCGGCGGCGCGCAACTCGCGGACGATGTCGTCGCCATAGCTCTTGAGCGCGATCTCGATCTCGTCGCTCGCGTCCTTGAGCGAGGCGGCGATGGAGGCCGAGGCGGCGGCGGGGCGGCAACCGGTGACGAGACGCGCATAGGACAACGCCCGCACCGTCTTCTCCGGATCGGGCGCGCGCGAGAGGTCCGGCGCGCGGGGACCGCCAGCATAGGTTCCCGTCTTGTGCGTCGGCACAGCGGCGAGCACTTCGCGGGGCGCGCGCGCCATGAACCCTTCCATCACGTCGGCGATGGCGGCCCGGTCTTTCAATAACCGCTGGCCCCATTTTCCGTCGCGGCGGATTTCCATTTCCTTGACGAGGCCGCCGGACAGCGTGGCGAATTTCGTCAGGTGCACGACCAAAGCATCGGCATCGAACGGCTGCTGCGGCTTGGCGGCGCGGATCGCGGTGGCATGGCGCTCGATCGCGCCGAACAGCAATTCGCCGACGAGCCCCATGTCTGTGGAACTGATCAGCGTGTCCTGCATCTTGCGCGCGATCAGCATGGGCAGCTTCAACGCTTCCCACGGCTTCTCCAGCCGGTACATCGCGACGACCGCGACATAGGCCGCGGAGTCCGGCGAGAAGGCGACGATGCGGTCATAGATCCCGCGCAGCTGCCAGACATAGTCCTCTGTCAGCGTCGCCACCGGCTTGGGCAGCTTGGCCTGCACTTCGCAAAGCTCGGCGCCCGCCGCGAGCAGAACGCCGATCTCATAGGCATCGGCCACGGCGAGTTCACCGCCGAGAACCGTGCGCGCGGCCTTGCGCTTGGCCTCGCTATCGAGCGCCTCGCGCAGCGCAACGGACGCCGTCTTCCAGAACGCGGCCGCATGCACGCTCGCTTCCTCGGCGTGATAGCCGAGCACGGCGGTCTTCACGGCGAGCGCGTACCGCGTCAATTCTTCCGGCGCCAAGGTCTGCGACAGCCAGTTCCACGCCGGCTGGATCGAATCGCGCGAGATCGCGCCCTTCTGCTTCTCCTTGCGCGGATCGGCGGTGAGCAAATCCTCGAACGGTTGCGTGAACAGGCGCAGCGGCGTCGGCGTGCGCTCCGGCGCGGTGGAGCGGCGCAAGACGGGCCGCAAGCCATCCAGGATCATCCCATGAGGCAGCCCGGCGCCGCCGCTGAGACGGTCCACCTCGACCGCCTTTGCGAGGCGCGTGGCCATGGCTTCCGGCAGACTGCCGAGAAACTGGCGCAACAACTCTGCCTTGTCTGACGCGATCATGTTCTCTTTCCGGTCCATGACGACCGAACCCCGTTCCTCACCATAAGCCCTTCATCGTTAACGTGTTCTTGCCCCGGGCGTTTGCGGTTTGCCATTCAGGCACTATGGTCCGCCCATCGAAATCGGCAAACCGAGGCGTCAGTGCGTCCAAGCGAATTCAAGCGTTGGCGTAAGGGACTCAAATACTCCCAAAAGGATGCAGCCCACGCGCTCGGGTTGAAGCGGCGTGTCGTCCAATATTACGAAAAGGGCGAACGCGACGGCGAACCCGTGAAGATTCCCAAAACCGTCCGGCTGGCCTGCTACGCCTTGTGGAAAGGCGTCGAGGACTGGAAGGGGCCCGAGTGAGTTTTTTAATACACTCAGCATACTGCGAATTACAGAAACGCTTATGTTTTAAAGACGATTACGAGATGAATGGCTCACAATGGGAACACAACTTGGGTTAAAGAAAAAGGCCGGGAATTCCCGGCCTTTTTCAAAAGGGCCTAGTAGCCCGGATCTGTCTCGAAGCGCATTTTACCCACAACTCCTCGCTGTTTGGTTCTCTCAATACAGCTATAAGATAACTTATAACACGGGTTGATGTTCCAAGCTATCGTCAAAAAGGCAAACAAACCGTGTTCACACTGTCGACTCAGGCGGCGGCCCTAATTGGGGCAGGTTTGGCAACTTGCGGCTGGCTTTATACAGCCCGGCGAGCCAGAGCCCTCGCCAAAAAACAGCATACAGTAAATGTGATGCTCCAGGCAGCTTTCAACCCCGGTTTTCAAGATTCCACCAGAAGCGTTGGAAGGCTTTTGGGAAAAGGGAAAATTTCTAAAGACCTCAAGGATGCTGAGGATGACACCGACAGGAATGCGCTCCGCCGGGTGCTCAATCACTACGAATTTATCGCAACCGGTTTGCGAAACGGAGACTTCGACGAGCGTCTCGTCAGAGACAGCGAAAGGGCCGCGATACTTACATTGTTCGAAAAATCTCAAGATTTCATTTGGAACCTGCGAGACGCACGCAGGCGAATAACGATCTATGAGAACATCGAATGGCTCTATTCGCGGTGGGAAAAGTCGCCTCCTAGCCATATGCAACAATGCGCCGAATGGATTGTCGGACGCCCCTTTCCAGGTCGGCGAGCAAATCCTCGCCAAGATTAGACTCGCGAGAGAACTTCAAATGCGTCGCCTATCTACGCAATCGCCGGTAGCGTCACCATCGTCTCCAATCCGCCCAGCGGGCTTTCGCCCAGCTCGAAACTGCCGCCGTAGAGCTTGGCGATGTCGCGGACGATGGCGAGGCCGAGGCCGGAGCCCGGCATGCTTTCGTCCAGCCGCTCGCCGCGTTCGCCGACATGCTGGCGTTCGTCCTCGTCCAGTCCCTCGCCGTCATCGCCCACCTTGAGGGTGAAGCGCGCCCCGTCGCGCGCGGCGATGACGGTCACGCGCGAATGGGCCCATTTGCACGCATTGTCGATCAGGTTGCCCGCCATCTCCTCCAGATCCTGCCGCTCGCCGCGGAAGCCGAGGCCCTGCGGACATTCGACAGCGATCGCGATGTCGCGCTCGGCATGGATGCGTTTGAGCACCCGGGCCAGATCGTCGAGCACCGGCTTCACCAGCGTGCGGTTGCCGAGCACATCGACAGCGCCCGCCGCGCGCGCGCGCGCCAGATAGTGATCGACCTGGCGGCGCATCGTCATCACCTGTCGCATCACCGCGTCTGCGAACGGGCCCGGGTTGGCGGCGGCCTCGCTCGACAGCACCGTCAGCGGTGTCTTCAAAAAATGCGCCAGGTTCGACACATGCGTGCGCGCCCGCCCCACCACTTCGGCGCTGTGCTCGATCAAACTGTTCAGTTCGCCTGCCAGGGGCGCGATCTCCGCCGGGAAGCGGCCGTCGAGGCGCCGCGCCTTGCCGTCACGGATACGCGCCAGCGCCTCGCTCACCCGGCGCAGCGGCAGCAAACCGATACGCACCTGGAAGAAGATCGCGCCGATCATGCCCAGGCCCAACACCGCGAAAGACCAGATGAGCGTGCCGTTGAAGCGATGCACCTCCGCATCGAGATCGGCGGTCTCGGCGGCGACGACGAAATCATAAGCGCGCGTGTCGGACGGATCGCGCGTGGCGGTCACCGGGAACTCGATGCGCTGCGAGACGAAGCGCAACGGCTTGTCCTCCGGCCCCGTGCCGTGGCCCCAGAATATCCCGTCCGCCGCGCGGCGCTCATCGGTCAGCTTGATCGCGCGGTCGAACAGCGAGCGCGAGATCAGCGTATGCGTCAGGTCCGCGCCGTGCGGGCCTTCCGGCACGATCTGCCAGTACCAGCCGTCATAGACATGCTCGAAGCGCGGATCGGCGAAGCGCCCGCCGAGCGAGACCTTGCCGCTCGCATCCGGCTCGGCCGCGGCGATCATGCCGTTGAGGTCGAAGCGCAATTGCGAATCGAAATTGCTCTGCACCGAGGTGCGGAAAATCTCCGACAGCAGGAAGCCGCCGACGATCAGCCCCAGCAAGGTCCACACCGCGGCGGCCGCGATCAGGCGCGCCTGAAGCGAATCAAGCCTTGGCGCGATCTTCGCCCACAGCGTCGTCCGGGGATTGGAGGCTGTATCCAAGGCCACGCACCGTCTGAATCAGATTGGCGTCGAGCTTCTTTCGGAGGCGCCCGACGAAGACCTCGATCGTATTCGAATCGCGGTCGAAATCCTGATCGTAGAGATGTTCCACGAGTTCCGTGCGCGACACCACCTTGCCCTTGTGATGGGCCAGATAGGACAGCAGGCGGTATTCCAGGCTGGTCAGCTTCACCGGGTTGCCGTCCAGCGTGACGCGCGACGCCCGCGTGTCGATGCGCAAGGGCCCGATCTCGATCTCGCTCGTCGCCAGCCCGGCGGCGCGGCGCAACAGCGCGCGAACGCGGGCGAGAAGCTCCTCGGTATAGAACGGCTTGGCGAGGTAATCGTCCGCGCCCGCGTCGAAGCCCGCCACCTTGTCGCTCCAGCGGTCGCGCGCGGTCAGGATCAGGACCGGCATGGTGCGCCCGGCCTTGCGCCATTTCTCCAGCACGCGCACGCCATCCATCTTGGGTAGGCCGAGGTCCAGAATCACCACGTCGTAGGGCTCGGTGTCGCCGAGAAAATGGCCTTCCTCGCCGTCCGACGCGCCATCGACCACGTAGCCCGCATCCACGAGCGCCTTCTTCAGCAGACGCTGCTGGTCCTGATCGTCCTCGACAAGAAGTACGCGCATTTGCCCCTCAATGACCGCGGTGGTTTCCGCCGTGCGGACCGCCGCTGCTCCAATGGCCGCCGCCGGCATATCCACCGCCATGGAAATTGCCGCCGTGATTCCAGCCCGGCGGCGGCGCATAACGCGGCGTCGTGCGATAGGTCCAGCCGCCGCCGCCATAAACCTGGCCGCCGCGGAACTGCTGCGTGCGCCAGCCGCTGCCGTTAACGCCGAGCACGCGCCCCGTGCGCGCATCGGTGTCGAGCCAGATCACGCGGCCCTGCGGCGTCAGCCATTTGATGTGATAGTGCGGATTGCCCATCTCGTCGAAGATGGGCCCTTCCGCGTCGTAGAACGTTCCCGGGTAGCCGCGGCGAATCTCCGGCAGCATGCGCTCCAGCGGAACCACCCGCGGCCCGTACGGCTCGCGCGCATAGCGCTGGGCGGACGCCCCGGAGAGGCCCAACGCCGCGAATGCGAGGCAGGCTATGAAAATACGCCGGAACATGGGGTTTTCTAGTCCTGGACGCATGAACCTCGGATGAACGCGGGCATCACAGAGCGTTCAGCGCCGCCCTCCTAGATTAGCACACAGATCAGACGCGGCTCCAATCGGTCCGCTTCGGCGTTAACGAAGAAGAGCCCGTCTGAACATCTTGAGGGATCAGGTCCGCGGCAAGCCCCTCCACGCGGCCCTGGTGTCCGTCAAGCGAGACCCCGCATCCGGGAAACCGGGTGCGGGGTTCTCATTTTTGCGAGACTGACGCAAAGATGAATGGCGCGAGGGATCAAGCTGTCTCCCGCATCACCACGAATTCCTCCAGCGGTGCGCGTTCGCTTTCCAGCGTGTTCACGGCTGCGGCCTCGTCGGCGTGGCCCAGCGCCATGCCGCAGAAGATCATCTCGTTGTGCGGCACGGACAGATAGTCCCGGATCGTGGAATGCCACACGGCCCACGCTTCCTGCGGGCAGGTGTGCAGGCCATGCTCGCGGGCGAGCAGCATGATCGATTGCAGATACATACCCAGATCGCTCCATTGGCCCTGCTGCATCTGCCGGTCGATGGTGAAGATGAGGCCGACCGGCGCGCCGAAAAACTCCCAGTTGCCGGCGAAGAATTTCAGCCGCGCCATCTTGTCCTCGCGCGGGATGCCGAGGGCCGCGTACATCTGCTCGCCGATGCGGAAGCGGCGCGTCTTGTAAGGCTCGGTGAGCGCCGGCGGATAGATGTGATATTCCGGCGCTTCGCCCATCGGCGTCTCTTTCCGCTTCTCCGCCACGCGCCGCACCAGCTCGTCGCGCGCCGCGCCGAGCAGCACATACGCCTTCCACGGCTGCAGGTTCCCGCCCGACGGCGCACGCGCCGCCATGCTGAGGATCCGCCGCACCGTTTCCGCCGCGACCGGATCCGGCCGGAACGCGCGAACGGTCTTGCGCGTGGCAAGCGCTTCGCTGACTTTCATGGGATGCATCCAGTTCTTCGATATCGCTGTTTCGCACGGTGATCGAATTCCCCACGATTGTCATCCCCGGCGAAGCGATCGTTCAAAACGCCGGGATGTAGCGGACGACGCCGCTGGCGTTCTTCACCGCGAACCATTCCTGGACCGTGGCGTGCGAACCGGTGG
>DATATK010000213.1:0-5826 GCA_036268825.1 Rhizomicrobium sp.
ACCGCATCGTCCGCATCCTGGACAAGCTGGCTGAGAGCGGCTCCGCCGCCGGCTGGCGCGCCGCCGCCGAAGCGATCATGACGACCGACACCTATCCCAAGATGGCCACTGCGACGGCCGAGATCGACGGCAAGCGCGTCACCATCAACGGCATCGCCAAGGGCTCGGGCATGATCGCGCCCGATATGGCGACGATGCTCAGCTTCGTCTTCACCGACGCGAATCTTCCCGCCGCCGTGCTGCAGGAATTGCTCACCGCCGGCACGAAGACCTCGTTCAATTCCATCACGGTAGACAGCGACACCTCCACCAGCGACACGCTGATCCTGTTCGCCACCGGCAAGGGCGCGCAACACGCGGCGATCTCCAAGGCGGCCGACCGGCGGCTCAACGATTTTCGCAAGCAGCTCGACGCCGTGCTCCTCGACCTCGCGCTGCAGGTGGTGAAGGACGGCGAGGGCGCGCAGAAGCTGATCCGCATCGACGTCACCGGCGCCGACAGCGCCGACGCCGCCAAGCGCATCGCGCTCTCCATCGCCAACTCGCCGCTGGTGAAGACCGCCATCGCCGGCAACGACGCCAATTGGGGCCGCGTCGTCATGGCCGTCGGCAAGGCCGGCGAAAAGGCCGATCGCGACAAGCTCAAGATCTCGTTCGGCAACCAGCTCGTCGCCGAAAACGGCATGCGCGCGGTGAAATACAACGAGGCTGCCGCGACCAAGGCCGTCTCCGGCCGCGACGTGCAGATCACCGTCGATCTCGCGCTGGGCAGCGGCGCCGCCCGCGTCTGGACCTGCGACCTGACGCACGGCTACATCGATATCAACGGCTCGTATCGGAGCTGATCCGCAGCACCAGCGGAAAAACATACCAAAGCCCGAGCAGCAGCACGAAGCTCGCGCCGCCCACGATCATGCCGGCCTCTGGGCTCGACAATATCTTTCCGATCGCGACGAACACGTCGCCCGAGATTCCGATCAGCAGCGGCAGCAGAGCGGCGGTGACGAGATTCGAGCCGATGCCGAAGAAGCGCTCGGTGTCGTCGCCGTCGAAGGCGATGCGGTGGAACGCGGCGGGCGCGACCAGCAGGATCAGCGACAGCGCCACGCACAACAACGCCACGGCGTGGACGATCTGCGCCTCCTTGGGCAACTGCCCGAACGCGGTGGTCAACGTCACCGCCAGTTGAAACCCCAGCAGCGCCTGCGCGCCGGGCAGGGCGATGCGGGCCTCGGTCAGCATCTGGTCGATGCGGACGTCGAGCTTGGTGGGCGTGTCGCCGCTCGTTTTGGTCACCGTCCGGCTCTGCTTGAGGATCCATTCGCGATAGACGAATTCGACCACATACCAGCCCAGCACCGCCAGCACGAAAAACGCGATCCCCACCGCAAATCCGACGGCCGGGCCGAACCCTTTGCCCATCACGACGAACAGGTCTATGCCCAGGCTCATCGCGAAGGGCAGGAGCGCGACCTCCGTGCACAGGGTGAGGATCGTGCGCACCCGTCCGGTGATCTGGCCCTGTTCGGCGATGCGGTGGACGCTGGTCGGCGTCAGTATCAGCCCGAGCGCCAGCACCATCAGCATCAGGCCCACCGCATCGGCCCGGCGTGCCGAGGCGGGCCACGCCGCGAAACCGTCCTGGAATATGCTCTGCAGCTCGAAACCAAACAGGATCTGCGAGGCGAGCATCAGCAGCCGCGTCTCGTCCAAAGCCTGCTTGAATTTGCGTTCGATGCTCATGGGGTTCGCGCAAGGCGGGAAACTGGGTTATCAATTTAAGCCGATCCTTAATTCCACCTTAAGCAGAGTGCCCGGATTTGGAAGCTATTAATCCGCCTGTTGTTATCGTCATCGCCTGTGCGCTGATCGATCCCGACGGACGCGTGCTGGTCGCGCAGCGTCCCGAGGGCAAGAGCATGGCAGGGCTATGGGAATTTCCTGGCGGAAAGAGCGAAGCGGGCGAGTTGCCGGAACAGACATTGATCCGGGAGCTTCGCGAGGAGCTTGGGATCACGGTCAAGCCTGCCTGCCTCGCGCCTTTTACCTTCGCCTCGCACAGCTATACGGACTTCCATCTCCTGATGCCGCTCTATGTCTGTCGCCGCTGGGAGGGAACGCCCACGGCGCTCGAACACGCGGCGCTCAAATGGGTGCGGCCGAAGGATCTGGCGGGCTACGCGATGCCGGCGGCCGACTTGCCGCTTATTCCCATGCTGCGCGATCTTCTTTGACGCGCTTCGTGCGCGACGATCGCGGGACCACGGCGATCGAATATGCAATCATCGCCGGATCGCTTTCCATCGTCATCGTCGCTGCCGTGGATCTGCTCGGTCAGAACGTCAAGACTTCATTTTTCAATCAGATCGCGGCCGCGACCACGCAATAGCGGGATTGCCCGTCATCGTGATTGCCCCGTCTTGTCGCCCGCCGGTTGCTCCGCCGTGCCAAGCGCATCGGCGAGCTTGTGCCGCGCGCTGCCCGGCGCCAGCGGCTTCTGCTGGCTGGCATGCGGCGCCCACGCCGTGAGATAAACGATGTCGAACGTCGCGCGTAGCCTGCCATCGGGCTCCGCGTGCCGCGCCGCGTAGCGCGTGAGACTGGCAGCCAGCACGTCGCGGCGCAGGAAGCGGCGGCTGCGTTCGGCCAGCGCGTTGGTTTCGCCCATCGCGCGCAGGTCCGCGATCAGCGTCGCGAATGCGCGATAGCGGATCGTCGTGCGCTCCACATCCGCGACCGGGAGCGCGAAGCCCGCGCGCTGGAGCAGTCCCCCAAGATCGCGCACGTCGGCGAACGGCGACACGCGCGGGCTGGCGCCGCCGGCGATCTCGCTTTCGCCGCCCGCGAACGCATCGCGCAATTCGCGCAAGGTCTCGCCGCCGAACAGCGCCGCGATGAACAATCCGTCCGGCTTCAACGCGCGGCGTATCTGGATCAGCGCACCGGGCAGGTCGTTGACCGCGTGCAGCGACAGGATGCTCGTCGCGATGTCGAAGCTTTCCGGCGCGCAGGACAAGGTCTCGTCAAGGAATGCCGGGCGTGTCCAATCGTCCGCGAACGGTTTCAGCGTCTCAAAGCTTTCGTCGCGCGAATCCACATCGAGCCCGCGTGCGAAGCGCCGGCTCACCGCGCCGAGCCGCTCCGCCATGCCGTCCACCGCTTCCTGCGCAAGGAAACTCGATCCGGCCGCGCGCGCACGGTGCATCGCGTAGGTTCGGCTGTCGAAAATCCTTGGGGGGGCGCTCACGGCCGGTTCGATTTCGTTTGGTTCCTCCTCTAAGCTATGCCGCATGGCGGCTTTGTTCGATAGCGGCTTCCCGGTCCATCTGCTCCGGCGCGCCGGGCGCGCGGTGCTGGATTTCGCCTATCCGCCGCTCTGTGCCATCTGCCGCAAGCCGGTCGGCGAGGCGCATGCGCTCTGTGCCGCGTGCTGGGGCGGCATCGGGTTCCTCGACGGCCCGGCCTGCGCCTGCTGCGGCCTGCCGTTCGAGATCGATCCTGGGCCGGACACGCTCTGTGCCGCCTGCCACGCTGAGCCGCCACCTTTCGCCCGGGCGCTCTCCGTGATGCGCTACGACGACGCGAGCAAGAAGCCGATCCTCGCCCTCAAGCGCGCCGACCGGCACGACCTCGTTCCCGCCTTCGCCCAATGGCTGGCCCGCGCTGGCCGCGATCTGCTGGACGAGACCGACATCCTGGTCCCTGTCCCGCTGCATCGCCGCCGCCTCTGGCAGCGCCGCTACAATCAGGCTGCGCTTCTGGCCCAGCGTCTCGGCCATCTCACCGGCAAGCCCGCCGATTCGCTGGCCCTGATCCGCATCAAGCCGACGCCCAGCCAGGGCGAGATGCCCTCGGCCAAGGCACGCCGCCGCAATGTCCGCGGGGCGTTCCGCGTGGCGCGGCCGGAAGCGGTCAAAGGCCGCACCGTCCTGCTGATCGACGACGTCTTCACCACCGGCGCCACGGTTTCGGCCTGCGCCCGGGCTTTGCGGCGGGCCGGCGCCGCCAAGGTTCTGGTTTTGACCCTGGCGCGCGTTGTCCGCCCGGGCTCCATCACTATATAAAGTTCACGGCTCGAATCTGTGTGCGCGTATGACCAAGGTCACCATCTACACGACGCCCATCTGCCCCTACTGCGCGCGCGCCAAGCGCCTGCTGAAGGAGAAGGGCGCGCCGGTCGAGGAGATCGACGTGTTCATGGACGCCGATGCCCGTGCCGAGATGGAACAGAAGTCCGGCGGCCGCCGCACCGTCCCGCAGATCTTCATCGGCGACCGGCATATCGGTGGCTCCGACGATCTCTACGCGCTGGACCATGAGGGCAAGCTCGACTCCCTTCTGAACCCGGCATGAGTGCGTTCCGCGCCGCCTGCGTGCAGCTTCGCTCGTCGGACGATGTGGCGGAGAATATCCGCATCACTTCTGAATTGATCCGCGAAGCCAAGGCCAAGGGCGCGCAATTCGTTGCCACGCCCGAGAACACCACGCTGATGGCGCCCGATGGCGGCGCCAAGCTGGAGCGCAGCTTCGCCGAAGACGCCGATCCGGCGCTACCCGCGTTTCGCGCGCTGGCGGAGGAACTGGGCATCTGGCTCCTCATCGGCTCGCTCGCGATCAAGGTGAGCCAGACCAAGACCGCGAACCGTTCGTTCCTCATCGACCCCAAGGGCCGCATCGCGGCGCGTTACGACAAGATCCATCTCTTCGACGTCGATCTGCCGTCCGGCGAGAAATATCGCGAGTCCAACACCGTCGCCGGCGGCAACCGCGCGGTGCTCGCCGATATGCCGTGGGGCAAGATCGGCCTCACCATCTGCTACGACCTGCGCTTTCCGCAGCTCTATCGCGCGCTGTCGCAAGCCGGCGCGTTCCTGCTCACCGTGCCCAGCGCCTTCACCGAGACGACAGGCAAGGCGCATTGGCACGAACTGCTCCGCGCCCGCGCCATCGAGAACGGCGCCTTCGTCGTCGCGCCCGCGCAAGGCGGCACGCACGCCAACGGCCGCAAGACCTATGGCCACTCGCTCATCGTCGCACCGTGGGGCGAAATTCTTGCCGAGGGCGGCGTCGATCCCGGCGTCATCGTGGCGGACATCGATCCGGCACTGTCGGCGGACGCCCGTGCACGGGTGCCCAATCTGATGCATGATCGCCCGTTCGAGGGCCCATGATCGTCTACAATCTGCATTGCCAGAACGGCCACGAGTTCGAAGGCTGGTTCCGCGGCAGCGCCGCGTTTGATGCGCAGTCTGCGTCGAAGAAACTCGTCTGCCCGATCTGCGAGACGCGCAAGGTCGAGAAGGCCATCATGGCGCCGTCGCTCTCCGGCGCCGTCGGCAAGGAGAAATCCGCACCCGGCCCCGAAGAGATGCGCAAGATGCGCCAGTTCATGACCGGCCTGCGCAAGCACATCGTCGACAACGCCGACTATGTCGGTCCCAAATTCCCCGAAGAAGCCCGCAAGATTCACTACGGCGAAACCGAAGAACGCCACATCTACGGCGAGGCGACGCTTGAAGAGGCGAAAGAACTCGCGGAGGAGGGCGTCGATGTTGCCCCGCTGCCGCCGGATTTGTCAGAAGCGAATTAGCTCACGACCTCCCATTTTCACAACCAAGTTCATAACCAAACTTCGTCATCGCCCGGCTTGTCCCACGGCTGTCCGGTTTAAATTTGTAGACAAGGCGCATGACAATAGCGTTCTGCACCAGATCTTGCAGCACATTCCCTGGTCGCGGTTTGAGGCGCTTGTAGAGGAGCATCGGGCCGACAAGCACGTGCGGCGGCTTTCGACCAAGAGCCAGCTTGTGGCCATGCTCTATGCCC